>JBEKQE010000229.1:0-5971 GCA_049520035.1 Syntrophobacteraceae bacterium
ATTCAGTACGAAGATCTGCCCCCGCCTGACCGGCCGCCTGAACCATGGCCGCCGCCTCGGCCCTTCCTGCCGTGCGTCCCGCTCCGACTGCCTTTAGTGTCGTAGATATCAAGGTCTCCAGCATCGCTCACACCACTGGTCCGATCTTTTTTGTAGCCGCCGCCTGCCGATCCGGCCCCCTGGCCAAAACCGGGACCGGTTCGATTACTGTTCGCATAACCGGCCCCGCTGCGCTCACGACCTTGACCCCCTCCAGGTTCCCGGGGTCTTGCTTCATTTACCTTAAGAGCGAAGCCGTTTATCTCCTTGCCGTTTAAGGCGGCGATTGCAGCCGTTGCCTGATCCCGGTTCGGCATTGTAACGAAAGCAAATCCCCGGGATTTGAAAGTCTCGTGGTCCAAAATGATTTTGGCGGAAGCTACCTCGCCAAATGCCTCAAACTCCTTCTGCAATTCCTCTTCCGTTGTCTTAAATGAGAGGCTTCCTACAAAGATGTTCATGCCTGTCCTTTTCAAATGAATGCCATTTCAACCAGATCCGATAAATGCTGCGAGACCTTATAGATACCAAAATCAACGAATCAAAGCAAGCACCGTCGGGCGGCCTTTTTCACCTCTTTCAGGAAAGGACCTGGGATGGTGGGCACAGATGGCGTTGCGACTTCAATGGTGTTAAAAGACCGATTCCGAGTGTTCCACCAGTTCTTGCACCTCTTTAGCGAGTATTTCCAGAGCATTTGCATCGAGCTCGAGCAGTTTTGCAGAATCGAGGCCGGCGAGATCATTGTCCTCCCGTTCAATGAAACCGTAACCTGTCTCGAACGCCAGATTGCCGGCAAGGTTGACGATTAGAATATCTTTCCCCGTTGCTTCAGAGAATTCCGGGCCCTCATGCATCCGCGCTATCTCGACCAGCTCCTCGGGAAATTTCCATCGCTGCAGAAGGGCCGCGCCGAAAGCGGTGTGCATCTGGTGAATGCTCGATATGATATCGTTCATATCCGCTGGCTCATCATGGAGAACCAGTTGGCCCAACATCCAAAGCAAAAGAACGTTGCCCATGTCGTGGATGAGGCCCATGAGAAAGTACTTCTCCGTCTCCTTTAATCCCAGTGTCTTCGCGATACTGGCGGCCCCGTGGGCAGAGGCAAGAGAGTACAAGCGGAGCTTTTCCATCATGCCTCTGAACTGTTTGTTCTTTGTCTCATAAAGGGACTTGCTTGCTATCGCCACAACAGCAGCCTGGGTCTCCTTAAAGCCCAGCAAGCTTATGGCTTTCTTAAGCGACTGGAACTTTCCGCCTCCTCTGTTGTATAAGGTCGAATTGGCTGTTGCCACCAGTTGGGCTGATATCACGGCATCCTTTTCGATGACTCGACTCAAATCATCGATTGTAGAACCGGACCGTCTTATCACGTCATCCACATCCTGGACAACCTTGGGCAAAACGGGCAAATCGATGTCGCCTTTTTTGAATCTTTCAATGATCTGCGCGACATTCTCCCTGACGGACCTATCCCTTGCCGGCTTCTCCTCTTTCTCGGCAACCTTGAAGCCGAGTTCCTCCAACTTCGTGAATATCAGTTCTCTATCGAACGGTTTCTTGATGTAGCTGTCACATCCGGCCCGGAAGAAGGTGATGATGGTGTCTTTATCGGGATGGGCGGTCACCATAATTACTTTGACACGATTCTCATCGTGGATCTCCCTTTCTTTCTCTATCCTCCTGACCTCATGAAGCACCTGAATACCGTTAACATCCGGCATACCGATGTCCAGCATGAGGAGTTGGTAAGGCTCTCCTTCTTCATGGGATTCCTGGAATGCCTCGATGACCGCACGACCGCCTTCGAAAAAGTCGCACTTGCCCAGAGGCTCCATTATCTCCTGCAGCTTATTTCTACTCACAGACTCATCATCGGCGACGATCACCCTCATTAAAGGAGGTCCTTATCATTGGGTGCATTCCGAATGGCGAGATCGGTCCCGGTCATCTGCGGCAAAGTGCGGATCCGCAGGCCCCATCCGGCGGGGCATGGAGTTTGTTCCCGCCCCATCGCGTTGGGGGACTCAGGTGATAATATCAGATGACAGGGTGGAGTGCAGCATAAATTCACGCTAACTCTATTAGCGTAATTGGCTTTGTCGAGCAATTTGTGTTATCCCATTTTGCAAGGAGCTAACTGAGCACCATTTACGAGCAGATGATGTTGCAGCCGATGAACCGGCAACTGCCGGGTTTTCCCTCGAAAGGGTAAAGCGTGCGGCTTAAAGGCATTCACCACTTGGCAATGGCCACCAGGGACATGGAGGGCACCATTCGCTTCTGGCGCGATCTGCTCGGCATGAGGCTGGTGGGGGGGCTCGGGAAAAAGGGGTACAAACTCTATTTCTTCGAAATCTGTCCCCAAAATTATGTCGTCTTCTTCGAATGGCCAAATGTCGAGCCTGTTGAGGAAAAAGATCACGGCATTCCCGTCTCCGGCCCCATGGTTTTTGACCATGTCTCTTTTGCGGTCGAAGACGACGAATCGCTCTGCGCTCTGCGGGAAACCCTCGATGCCGCCGGCTTCTGGGTTTCCGATGTGATGGATCACGGCATTATCCACTCGATCTACTCTTTTGACCCGAACGGCATTCCAATAGAGTTCAGCGCCGCAGTGGAGGGAGTCGATCTGGGGGCCGATCCCAGGCTGGTCGATACGGCCCCTGGCCCGGCCGCGCTGGAAGGCCCGGAGCCCGTGGCCGGGACCTGGCCCAAATCACGCAGAAGAAGCGCTCAAAGCCCGGCCGGGGACAGCTTCGATCCGGAGTGCCTGATTTTCCCCGGCGAAGGAGAAGAGTTGGTAAGCGGCGAGAAGAGAAACCGCTTCACCTGATGCGGCATGCAGCGCAGCCGTAGTCGCGGACCCATCCGCAGCCAAAGAGATCGCAGCGGTACCCGCTGACCGAGGCGCAACGTTCGCATCGGTCGAAGTCACGGACGGCGCAGCGGTCGCAACGCACCTCGCAATCGCGCGCGTTGACGTTGCGGTAATGAGTCTGCCAGTCGTAGTCAAATCGAGGGTCCCAGGTCCCCTGCCACCTATAGTCGCTGGGGTTGCCGAACATCTGCACTGTGGTCAGGGAGTTCACGATCGAGCGCTCTGCAGAAGCAATATCGGTCAAAAGCGCCGGGACAAGGACTGCCGACACCAAAATAAAAGTCAGGGCTAAAAAGCCGAATTTTTTTCCGGACATGTAAATAACTCCATAAAAACGCAAGGTGAGCAGGTGAATGGAAAAATCTCCCTTTCTCCTGCTTGCGATATCCACCATCCAAACGCCGACATTCAGGGCGTCGGGGATTTTTGTCTTAACCTGCATTAGATAATCATCACCCGTGGCCTTTTCAGCTCACCTGTTTCTCTCGTGCACGCTTTCCGGCAACGCAATAGATCCCATGGCCTTTAATCCCCGGTTTGAAGCAAAGATTATCCGGCAGGCATTCCGCCCGGCGGCGATCCCCTTGTTTCCAATGCCTGATGAGAGCGGGTTCCCTGATAAATGGGCGGCTCATGGAAATGTAGTCAGTCAGTCCATATGATGTAAACAAGCCCGCCGGTCCAGGCCAGTGAAAAAACCACCGGCGCCCCCAGTAAATAAAACCTGGATGGAGCTGCTCCCAAAAAACGCAGCCACCGGGGCGCCGCCAATTCCGCTGCATGCGTGTCGAGAAGTTGAAACCGATGGTCTCCCGTATATGTATTTGAAAGTTCTGTCGCCTTTGCCTGCCAAACTTTTTGAAATAAGCTCGTCCTGCCGATAGAGATGATCCATATTGCGCAAAAGAGCGAACCTGCCATGAAAATCGGCCAGTTAGCGATGAGAAATCCGCCCCCCACTATAAGAGCGGATACCAACAATGCATTAACGGCCAGCAAAACCTGCAGTTTGTTTGTCTTTATCGGGTTTTCAGCGGCCCATAAGTCCACATATGCCTTGTAGGCGATGTAGTCTTTTTCACTTTGATCCATATCGACTCCTTCAATTGATGCCTGACCGTGATTATGCACTCTGCATAAAACGACAAACACAAACTGCCTCTTTCCAGGCAATAGCCGCCCAGTCTTCCTGTTAAAACAGCGCTTGTTATTTAATGTAATTACGACACTTTCGTTTGGGGGGGTGCCGGCTCAGGCGGCGGCGCCCGAGACGCGGGGAGACGCTGTTGAAAGCTAGCACACGTCCGGCTCGCGCAGCATGGCGTTCGGGTTTATGTCCGGGTCCAGCACACAGGCCGGGCAGTAATAGGCGGGCCAGACGCAGCCGCAGCCCGAGCCTATAAGTTCGAAGCGGGCGCATTCCTGACAGACCGCCTTCCCGCATCCCATGCAGGTGGTAAATACCTGCCCTCGACAGATTTCACAGGAACTCCCGGATTTGACGCTTTCCATATCACTCATTTAAGGACTTTCCCGCCGCGCATTCGATTCCGGAAACGGGTACTCCATGTGCCGGGCCGTCGACCGGGCGACGGCTTCGCCGCAATAGCGCCCTACCACATGCAGAGCCATGTCTATGCCGGCCGAGACGCCGGCTGATGTAACGAGCTTGCCTTGTTCCACTACACGTGAATCTGAATCGACCGTGACTTTTGGGAAAAGCTCCTGCATGCGCCCAAGCCAACGCCAGTGAGTAGTTGCGCGCAACCCGTCAAGCAAGCCGGCATTCCCCAGTATCAAAGCACCCGTGCATACGGACGCCAGAGTTTGAACCTCTGCTGCGCGAGAAACTACAAACGAGAGCATAGCATCGTTGTTCATTTCCCTGCGCGTTCCCCAGCCGCCGGGGACAACCAGAATATCGAGAGGCGGGCAGGTATCGAACGTGAAGCCCGGCAAAACTTTCATTGCCCCTGAAGTTATCGCCGATATCATCAAAAATGACGATGCCAATTCGCTTACGATTCATAGGATTGCTCCCCCGAAGAATCTAACATCGGCAATAGCGGCGCGCAACCACGCTGCTGATGAACATACAAATAACTGCGGGTAAGAAGGCGTGTCCTGGAATTGCAAAAACCAGTCTCATTGACCTGTCAATTGATTCTGGAGATACTTATTGTTGTAATAAGCATGAAGCGACGATAACCATCCAGCATAAGTGTGGAATCGTCTGATCGGGGTCGCTCCGGCAAAGGAGAAAGGCACATGAAGCAATGCCTGTGTTGGATTTTTTTGGCGTTGTTGCTGTTTCCCGGCCTGTGTGTTGCGCAGGACAAACGTCCTTCTTGCGTGTTGTTGGGGGAAGTTGATCTCAAGCCGCTGTTGGGCGCCGACCACGATGCCCCGGTGGAGTTCGGCGAGCAATCATGTCGAGTGGAAACCAAGGCGCCAGGTCATCGGATGGTGATCCTGACGGTGATGGAACAACCAAGCGATGAGCTTAAGAAGTGGCTGCTCGCGATTAAGGAACTAACTGAGAAGGAGCGGACGAAGGAAGCTACCGTAACGGCAGAGCCCGAGCTGGGGCCCGAAGCTTTCTCAATAAGCGAAAAAGGCGAACGGCGCGATGTTGAGATTTATGCGATAAAAGGCGCGCGGGCATTAGTAGTGCAGAGCGCCTGGGCAATAGGCGGGCCTGTGACGGATGATGATTTCAAGCGACTACGCCAGGTCGCCCGATCTGTGCTTGACAAGCTGCCCTGAGGGAGAATCTCTCCCGAAAAAGATGTGTCTCCCCATAGACTATTTACCCAATTCCTACCCTCTAAAACCCGCCTTGAGACTTGCTGTGATTATCGACAGCATACATGCTGATAAATTCTTGATCCAACTCAAGGCAGGATCTGCTATAATCTTGCCTTTCCTATCTAGTGTCCATCCGGAAACCCCGGTTTTGATATTTGTGCGACTAGCTCAAGCGTTGACATTATGAGCAGATTATGACCGGATTGTGCATAAAATTCTTGTACTTTGGGGCTGTGTCAA
>JBEKQE010000230.1:0-5892 GCA_049520035.1 Syntrophobacteraceae bacterium
GCGATATCGTATCGCCAGGTCCCTTTCATCCTCTCTGCTGAGAAGCGGATAGCGTTTGATCTCGTCGAGGTATAGACGGAACGGATCGAAGGAAACCGGCCGATGCCCGTCCTGAATGTTTGTCGACCTTGGCTCTTCGTAGCCTCTCGGGACCTCAGCCGAAGTTTCTCGCCCAACGGTCGAAACCTTCTTGATTTTGGGGTTTTTGTACATGGTTCAGTTATCCCTTACCGTGCTGACATGTGATAATTCGCAATACTTGCCGGGCAGTTCCCAGCTTCGGGGAACTATTGAACTACATTTTCTTCGTATTAGTATACCCGCACCCACCAAACACGGTGGAAAAGGGAAGCGATTTTTTCGTTGGCATCCTTAAATCCGTTCCAGATCATTCTTTTTGTCACTGAGAAACTATATGCAACTCATTGTTTACCTTGACAACACCGTTTACGCCCCGGACTTTCTGCTCTACCATCGCTTTCTCTTCACTGTTATGCACCTTCCCGGCGAGGGTAACCACACCTTGTGTCGTACTCACTTCAATGTCGGTCAGTGTCCCCAGCCGAACATCTTTTGCCAACTCCGCCTTCACTGTACTGGTAATAATAGTATCATCCACCACGTTCCCCACTGACTCAGCGGCATAGGATGCTACAGACAAACCCATTAATACGGCAAAGCTAAGAAGCAACACTATGGACATGAGAGTTTTATTCATGTGGATCCCCTTGACTGTTTGAGAATTGATCACAATTCCTATTTTATATTTATCAGGAGGCAAAGCCTCCATCCCTAGCGTTCCTATTATGTTATGGACGTCAGGAATCAGTAGTTGGAGGTCAGAAAAAAGAACCCTGATTATCGAATTCTTTTTTCCGAACGCTGACTTCCGAATTTTGACTCCCGTTATAGATGGACCATGGGAACGAGAAGAATGATGAACACGGCTTAACTACTTCAAAGAATCTTCCCAGGCCTTGAGTTCCTTTTCTGCTTCTTCACGTGCGATGCCGTGTCTCTCTTGTATCTTGCCCAGGAGTATGTCGCGTTTTCCAGCAATGACGTCCACGTCATCGTCGGTGAGTTTGCCCCACTTCTTCCTGACCACGCCTTTGACTTGCTTCCAGTTCCCTGCGATTTGATCCCAGTTCATGACTTGTTCCTTTTCTCTTAAAGACGTTTAGTGTTTTTTAGGTTTTTCACCCTTGGAATGCCGCCAGGCTGCAGCGCTCCGGCCTTCCTACTTAGGGTACTGGAAAGTGGGCATGGCCTTGACTACATCCTTGGTGGCGCCTGGCAAAGTGATCTTGCCTTCCTTCATCTTGAACTGATTTAAGGGAATGACCACGTCGTGCTTGTCCATCCCGAGAAAGCCACCAGTCCCGATGATGGCGTAGGTGAGGGCTTTGTCCGGTGTAATGATGAGGTCGTCCACTACGCCAACATTCTCACTTTTGTCGTTATAGACGTCTTTCCCCATGATTTGGTTCTTGGCACTCCATCCTCTGGTCACGGTCACCAGTTCATCCACTGTAACTCCGATAACTCCGATCGATGGACGTGCCAGCCACCGGCGCCTGCTGCTGGGCGAGGGCATACCCCATCATCCCAACCACTGCCAGACAAATCATCGCTGCCATAACTTTTCTGTTCATTTTGTCTTCTTCTTTTTTTAGTCTCTCGTAAACTTCGTTACACTTTTCCCTCAGCCATGGGTCTGCAAGATCACAGACTCGCCAAGCGTTGCCGTTTCATCCATGCCGGGAAGGGTTGACTCGGCAACCTCGGATTAATATTTCCAGGAAAAAACAGACCTGCAAGGGGCAATCCTTTCGACAAACATGCTACAAATCGCCACCGCAAAAGGATGGCCCTAAATGCCACCCACATGATCGGTGATCACCACTGCGAAGCCTTCGGGCAGATCTGCCTTCGTTACGAAACGGGCATATTCGTCCAACTTGAAACCGACGGTGAGGATGGCCCGCTTTAACCGCCCACACGTCCTGCGTTTCACGGTCGAGCAAGTCACGGATGTAAGAAAGCGATTTCTCGTGTTTGCTTCAACGGGAATGCTCCTTGGCAGCCGGTTCATCGACCCAGTATCCTTTGCGATTGTAATGTCCATGCAGTCTGCTCTCATAATCCCGGGTCAGCAGAGACTCCTCCGTGTATTCCGGTGACTGTTTGATGGTCTCGAGGGGGAGATTGACGAAGACTTTCGACTCGCTCCAACTAATGCGCTCGATCCATTGCGGTGAAACCAGGACCTTTTTCCCCGGCCACCAGTTCCGTGTATCGATAATTAGATAACGAATCGCCCACGTCTCGTCATCGATGATAAAATCATCGACGTGGCCAATCTCGCCGTCTGCGGCTTGGATGTTATGGCCACTAACATCGTGAGTGCTGCGCAAATGGGGATCCCACGTTTTCTCATTTTGGGTGGATTCTCCCCATTTTTCACGGTCACGCATAATGAAGGGATAAGAATAAGACCCCCACATTAATGGGCCGCCCCAATACGCCGGCCATCCATAATACCCGTAGTAGGCCTCCTCAAATTGTCGCGAGACGGGCTTGTCACTGTTCAAGGAGGGACTGTCCTCAATCTGCTTTTTGGTCAAATCGACGGCGATGTGTTGCTCTTCTTCAATCACGGCGACCAGTGCATACGGGGAGATCAACACCTGCCTGCCCGTAAGCCAGTTTCCTGTGTCGGCGACAAGATAGCGAATCGCCCAGTGCTGGTCGTCGAAGTAGAATTCTTTGACCTTCCCTATTTCCCCGTCGAGGCTGTCCAATTTGTAACCCTTTAGTCTTTTGGCTTTGTTTAGCATAGTAGTCCTTTAATTCTTTGACTTTCGTTTTTGTTCGCTGTTGGCGTCCGGCTGACAGCGTGTTTCAGAAATCGGTTTCACCGCGATCTGCACGAGTGTCAGTCTCCTATTGCGCTGGCAGAGGTCCTGAAAAGCCTGGAATCCCGCCCTCACTGGAAGGATGTTTCGATTGCTTTCTGGCGTGGCAGGGCGAGGCCGATCCACTGGATCGGTTTGACAAGCGGCCCGAATCGTCGATCCTACGACTTCCAGGGGGGACGTAGTTGTAGTAGTTGTAGATGCTCTCTCCCGAGAGTGTGTCCGAGAAATCGGGTCACTTATCACCCTTCTCAAACCCATGAGCGGTCTTCAGCTTCTCCTTGTCCACGTTGAGGACGAGCTTATGCTCAGTGGCGTGGAATTCGAAGGCTTTCCAAGGCAAGGCAAACAGCTTGTTCACCATGCCCGGGAAGTCCCCGATGGAGAGCACCACGTAAACTAAGCGGGCCATCTTTGGCGTCGATCACCAGTTCAGGGCTCTTGCCCAGATTCTCATCCTGGCGATTGACCACCGGCACGAATCTGGGCGCCTAATAACGGCCACGCCTCGACCAGTAGTATCCTCCGCCACCGCCAAAGATCAGAAGCAACACGAGTATTATCAGGATAGTTTCCATATCATCATCACCTCTCTATGTTTGGAATGAGTTAAGTGACGTTATACTTGAGCATATTCTATGCCAGACGGGTTGAGAAACGTTGCCACCTCATTTTTGCAAATATATATAAACACTTATTGGTAGGACGTGCCCGTCGAAGCTTGTGGACTTGGATCTAAGAACTGTTGCATGCAACAGAAGCGTTGCATTTCTTCCATCTCACATGCAACACTTCAGTGCCAGATGGGGAGCTTGCAATCGAAGTCGATACAGCGACTCGAAAAAAGCTCTTGCCTTCATAAACCCGTTGCATTGACAGAATCTCATAGACGTTTAACATCTTAGCTCGACCGTTCAGAACTGAAGAATTGCCCCATCCGAACAAGAGCATGCCGACATGCCCGACGGTATCCTGAAAATCCACCTCTTCAATGAGGCCAAGTGTGCACTGCTCGTTAGAACAAAGCCCGAAAGGGGACTGAACCGAGGGTGCAAGTATGACTGAACATAAATCCGGGGGGACATGGCTGAAGCTCAAGATAGGCTACGTCCTGTGACGCTTTTTGAATTCAGACCGAGATTTAACCATTGGTCCAACAACGCACGGTGTCATAATGCTTGTTGCCCCCGCTCACGGGCTCACTGCCGGGATCTTGGCCGGGTCCTCAAACAGGAATCGGGGGTCGATGCGCGCGCCGTGCCAGCGCACGCCGAAAAACAGGTGTGGCCCTGTGGATCGGCCCGTCGTGCCGACTAGGCCGATAGTGTCGCCTTTGTGGACCTTTTCACCCGCCTTCACATTGATCTCTGATAGATGGAAGGACATTGTGATGAGGCCGTGGCCATGGTCGATGAACACGGCATTGCCCTCGAAGAATAGATCCTCGGCGACTACCACTGTCCCATCGGCGACAGCCAAGACCTCCGTGCCTGCCGGCGTGAGATAGTCGGCCCCAGTGTGGGGCTGAGCGGCCGGCTTGCCGTTGAAGATCCGCTTCACGCCGAAGTCCTTGCCCACAGGCAGCGGTTTGGCCGGCTTCTCAAGGGGTAGCTCGAACATCGCAGGTCCCTCCTTGCGCAGCCAGACCTTGTTGAGCAGGTTCCGCTCACGCTTGTCGCGCAGGAGGTCCTTTGGCGATGGGTTGGCTTGCGGAATGTCGCCGAGGTCGATCTCCTGGGTCCCGTACGGATAAGGCTCCACGGAGATGTGAGCGGATTCGCTGCGACCGTTGCCCGAGCGCGTGATCTTTATGAGACCCGGCTTATGCAGCAAATCGACCGGGTAATAGCATGTCTCTTGCAACGCAGGCCAGTGGCGTCCGTTCATACCGCAACTCTTCGTGGCCGGTGCCGACCAGCGAACGAGCGTGCCCGGAGCCGCCGAGACCGTGGCTTCATGAACTTGAGTTGCCATCGCTGAATAGGGAAGTGAACAGACGAGCGCCAACATTCCAGTAAAAAAATGCCGACAAGGAACAACCTTCTTGATCCTGCCGGTCGCATATTCGCTGACGAAGCTTAGCCGCCAGAGTCTTCCGCCTGGTTTAAGGATCGTCCAAAGCATGCTAACCTCCGTTTGTATTCACAAAGATAACGATGCCGTTCTAAAGAAGCTTGAGTCGCGCATAAGTAGTTTGATCATGGCTGAATCCAACGCCCGCGTCAGACGTCACGGGTTGAACGAGATTAGTGTTCCGGTAAAATCACCGAATCGAGATATCTTCGATCAGGTGGCCAGTACCTGTTTGGTGCAAATACGGGACTGATTATCCAAATTACTTATACGGATCTTTTCCCCTGAAGGAGGCCAATCACTACCACAACGATTGCAATGGCCATAACCAGAATAGAAGCCTAATTAGTAACTCGCCATACTTGATTTTGCTCAGCCGACAAGAATAATCCAATCCCTATGGGGTGAATTATTTCCAGTTATCGATGAAGCAAACCCAAGATACCTGTAATGATCAAGTAGAACGCCACAACATAATTCAAAAGCCTGGGCATGATTAAAACTAACAGGCCGGCAATTAAAGATACCAGCGGCCCTGAATAAGCCGGAAGGTCAGGAAGATTGAACGCCATTGCATGCACCTTTCTTTTAAATTAATTTTTATGGAATATAATTCGACATAATCTTTTGTCAATTTCTCGTTCCAGTTCACGCGCCTTCACTTGGACGGCAAAGTTTCCTGAAATGGCGTAATCGATTCCTGAACAACGTCTGGACGGGCTCAAGGACGAAACTCGAGTTGAGGATAAGCTTGTGCTCAGCGGCGTGGAATTCGAAGATTTTCCAAGACATGACAAACAGCTTGTTCCCCGTACCAATAACCTCCGATGAAGAGAACCTCGTAACCAGGCGGAGATGTTCGGCGTCGATCACCAGGTTGTAGATCTTGCCCAGATTCTCA
>JBEKQE010000231.1:0-5804 GCA_049520035.1 Syntrophobacteraceae bacterium
ATGGGCAAGTCCTTTTCGAATGACATTCTTGTATCCGTACTGATTACCCTTTGCCTCTTTTTACCGGCAGCGTACACTCCTGCCCGTGCTCAATCGAATGATTCACATCCACAGGCCGGAGCGCCTGCACGGGAAGTCCTGACCACGCGTCCGGATATCGTGCTTCAGGGGAAACTCCAGTGCTCCCTCAGGCGGCAAGTGGTTATGCCCTTTAGAGGAGTCATAACCAGCCTGGATCTCCGGCCCGGCCAAACCGTAAAGAAAGGACAAGTTCTGGCGCGCTATAAGCTGTGGTCCGATGTTGCTCAGCAAATGCAAAGGCAACTCGCGGCCCCCCAGATCCAGGAGATGGAACTGGCATTGGCAAATCTGGATAAGACCCTGATCCCCCTCGAAGCAAAGTGTGCCGAGACTAAAAGCCTGGTGAAGGACAATATGGCCCCATCGCAGAGCCTGGTTAAGATCGAAAAGGAAATTCAGCTTCAAAAACGAGGCCGGAAAGCTGCTGAAGAGCGGTTGCAGTTCGAGCGCCAATCACTGGTTGAGTTCAAAGCTTATTTGAAGGATTTGCTCGGAGGATCGCTCAATCCCGTGGCCGGTTCTGAGGATGCATCCATAACGGCCCCGATCGCAGGGCAGGTCGTATCGATTCAGTCAGACCTGCGCGAGGGATTGGAACTCGGGCCCGGAGCGCCCACATTCATAATCGGCGTTATGGACCCCATGGTGATCCATGCACAGATTCATGAAAGCGACATTATCAAAGTTCACATGGGTGACAAGGCCAAGTTTACAATGGAATCCGTTCCGAACCGCACTTTCGAGGCCACGGTGAGCCGCTTTTCGCTGACCCCTCTTGCCCCCGGGGTGGGAGATCCTTCCTACTACGACATAGAATTTACTATACCGAATCCCGATTATGTTTTAAAGGAAGGCTTCAAGGGCGAGATCGTATTTGAACCATCGAGGACAGCCGGATAGAGTTCACCGAAAATCATCAATACCCTCGGATTGGGGAGATTGGGAGATCAGCCGTTCTTCTGGATGGGCGGCAGGAGAGAAACAGAAATCTGGATTACCTCGCATAAAATGGGAAAGTGGTCACGACGGGCTGCTTTTCGGCGAGCCCAGGTCTTCCGGGCAATCCACAACGCCGCCTTCTCCTGTCCTTTGAGAACTGCCGCGAAAGACAACTGGCACACCCGAAAGACGGTTGGTGCCGGATTACCGTCCCTGTGTCATCGGGACCTAACCGCATCACCGTCAGTGCTCTGGATGAACCAATTCTGACTCAACCGCCCAACGGCGACACCATCTCCTTTGTCATAGGGGTCCGGGGACTTGCCGTGAGTGCGGCCAATTAGAATGAATCCCGGGAGCACTTGTCTTTCAACTTTGCGCCGGAGATTTAGCAGCTTCGGTTCTTCCATGCGTGGTGTGCAAGATCAGATGCTGCCTCACGCGCGGATTTTTGCGAACGGTTGAGTGTTGCCCCCGGTTCTCCTATCAGGAGTGGAACGGTATGAGTTCTGTTCAGGATGTTATTGTTGTTCCTGTCGATTCAGAAAAGGACAAGACTGATTTTTTGAACTTGCCATGGCGGATGCAGAGAAACGATCCCTGTTGGGTACCGCCGATCCTCTCCGAGCAAAAAAAAATCCTCGACCCTCGAAAGGGAGCTTTTTTCGAGTTTGGGGAAGCACGGTATTTTCTTGCATTTCACCAGGGCCAACCGGCCGGAAGGTTATCGGCCCACGTCAGCAGGCGCTACGAAGCGCGCCATGACAGGGAGACCGGTTTTTTCGGATTTTTTGAATCCGTGGATGACCGGCGTGTTGCGGCCTCGCTCTTCGATGCGGCTGCTGAATGGCTCAGAGAAAAAGGAAAAAAGCGGATTCAAGGCCCGCTCAGTTTTACCATCTACGATGAAGTGGGCCTCCTGGTGGAAGGTTTTGACTCTCTCCCAGCCTTTCTGCAATCACACAATCCCCCTTATTACCAGGACCTGATCACCGCATGGGGATTTCGCAAAGCAATAGACTGGTATGCGCTGCGCATCACGAACCCTGATGTCGACTTTAGCGGAATGAAGCGCCGGCTCGATGAGATCATGACTGGACAGGGCCTGGTTTTGACTTCCCCCAAGCCGCATGAGCTTGTCGGACGCGCCGAGGAGGTGCTCGACATATTTAACGAATCCTGGGATGATAATTGGGGCCATATACCCTTGACAAAGCGCCAGTTTCAGGACGTATTCAAGGAATTGAGGCCGCTGCTTCGCCCCGAACTGATCGATCTCATAATGGACGGAGACCGCATAGCCGCATTCATTATCACTATTCCAGATCTGAACCCTTCCATACAGAAGCTGAATGGTCATCTCTCGGTCTGGAGTAAACTGCGGCTTTTCTATGAGGCTAAGTTCAAGCCAGCCCGCAAGGTCCGAACACTCCTGCTCGGAGTGAGAAAATCCTACCAGCGCAGGCAACTCCACCATGCGCTGATCCTGAGCAGCTATATGCGCATTGCGCGCTTGCCCGCGGTCGAGCTATGCGACTGTTCCTTAATTCCCGAGCAACTGACATTCTATCTGCGAACACTGCAAAAATACGGTGCCGAACGCTATAAGACCTTTCGGATTTTTGAGCGCGAGATCTGAATCAGGAATGTATTCCCTTTAGATGAAAATAGTGTTGAATGCAATTCCATTAACTGAACTGACCACGGGCATTCAGCGCTACGTTCGGAGCCTCTATACCGAACTGCAGTCTTTCCCGGAAGTTTCGGTTTTGTATTTCGGAAGATACGGATGCAGCGCCGAAATGCCGCGGGAAGCCCTTCCCGGCGCCTGGTCCAAAAGAATAGGAATAATTCATAAATTCCCCGATCCCGTGATAGTTGGCGGCAGGATTCTGGACAGAATCAACTTCGAGCGGCGCCTGCGTGAGTTGAGCAGCAAAATCCCATATGATGTCTATCACGAACCCGCATTTTTCCCACCGGTGCTCGACGGCATCCCGACAATCTATACCATCCACGATCTCTCGTTAATCAAGCACCGTGAAAAACACCCGCGCGAAAGGGTATGGTTCGCCGATATTTTCTTCAAGCGCAGACTCCCGCGTGCGGCCCACGTTATAACGGTTTCCGATTTTACCAGGCGTGAAGTGATAGAAGAGCTGGGGGTTGCACCGCATAAAGTCACCACGGTATATCATGCGCAGGGTGCGGTCTTCCATCCGCGGCCACAATCTGAAATCCGTTTGATGCTCGCGCGCCGCACATGGCCCGAGGAATATATTCTGTTCGTCGGGACCCTGGAACCTCGAAAGAACCTGCAACTGCTGGTCAAGACTCTCCCCCTCCTCCGGTCGGACATACCCCTGCTTCTTACCGGCTGGTCGGGTTGGGGCGATAGAGACTGGTGGGATGAGATCAGGAGGACGGGGCTGGAGAAGCGGATCATCCTGACGGGCTATGTCGATGAGCCTACTCTGGCTTGCCTGTACGGCGGCGCATCGGCATTCGTGTACCCAAGCTTCTACGAAGGTTTCGGGCTCCCGATCCTTGAAGCCATGGCCTGCGGTTGTCCCGTTATCTGCAGCAATCGCGCAAGCCTGCCTGAAGTTGCCGGGAATGCCGCCATCCAGGTCGATCCGCACGACCCGGAAGCACTCGCTCACTCATTGGAGAAAGTACTGCATGATTCCGATCTGAGAAACCGCCTCATCACTGCAGGGATCCAAAGGGCGCGGTTGTTTTCCTGGAAAAAAACGGCATCAGAGACGCTCGAGATTTTCAAGAGGGCTGCCGGAAAAACGGGGGGCTGAACTGGAATAAAGGGGATTCTGAAATCAGATCCAACTGGATCAATGCATCCCTAAGCACGTTTGTGCGCCAAGACCACGTGCTCCCAGATCCATTCACAGAAAACCCTGACCACGCCTTTAGAAACGTGCTGGTTCCAGTGCAGCGTTGCGTAAAGGGAATAATATATCAATGTTGCAATAAAACGAACCGGCTGATTTCTATTGTAGCCCTTCGACTCGGCAATAGCATGGGCATAACTGAATAACCACTCATCTGGTGTCTTTGAGAGATGTCTCTTGGTGAAAGTGTTTATCTCGGTGTGACAGGCCACACGCCAAGCAATACTGCAGGCCTCCCTGTGCAGACGTGTTGCTGCCAGCAACTGTGGAAGGTGCACGAAGCGGACCTTGTTTTTCCCCAATCTCAACCAGTACTCATAATCCATGCAACGGATGCCTGTCTCGAGCGGGCCATAGCGATCGAAGACCCTTCTGCGAAAGAACGCGGCCGGCTGGCTGATAAAGCAGGTCTTCTTTAGGCGCTCCCAGTCCCAGTCTTCAGTCGGGTATTTCCCTATGAACTCACCGTTTTCATCGATGTGGTTGGTGTCGCCGTACATCACATCCACATCCGGGTTTTTCTCGAAGAAATCGAGTGCGGTTTGCAGGGCTCCCGGATAATAAATATCGTCGGAACTCAGCCAACCGAGTATATCCCCGTGCGAGCGATAAAATCCTTTGTTGATTGCATCCGAAGGGCCTCTGTCCCGCTCGGAAACCCAGGGGACCCGATCTTCGTAGCGTCTTAAAACAGATAGGGTCTCATCCGAACTCCCACCATCGAAGACCATGTACCACAGACCTTCGATATCCTGGGAGAGAATGCTTTGAATGGTTCTCTCGATATACTTTCCCTGGTTGTAAGAAGGGGTGACAATACTGATCCTGGTGCGGTTCTGCATGGAATATTATACCAAAGCGATCTTATCGAAGCATTTGAAGTGGTGCACTTTAACTGTTTCCGCTTGTTGGCCTTGTTTTCTCAAGCACATCGTGCTGCCGTCCCGAAGGTTCTCAGGAATCATCCATTGAAGCCTGCCGAAGACAGCCGAGCCGAATGTCTCCCCCTGGAAATAGTTCGCCGTGAAATACGAATGTACCGTGAAGCCGGAGGCCACAGCAATTGTTTGGAGTTCCTGCCGTGTATATTCCCTGAAATGCCCTGGATCCTGTTTTGACTCGCGGCGAATCATCTCATATGGATTCTGCCCGCAAAGCATCCTTAGTCTCTTGGGCAGAGAGCAGGCATTCGGTGTCTGGATGACCAGAAATCCGCCCTGCTTCAGCAATCTCGATAAAAAACTCAGCACTTGAGATGGTGAGACGGGAAGATGCTCGATGACTTCCGCCATAACGATTACGTCGCAGGGTTCCGCCTGAGGCCACGATGCCTCATTATCTGTGTGTGTAAGGTCATATTCGATGTGAATATCACGGTCTCGGCATTTGAACTGATGATCTTCAAATCCAAGGCTGTCAATACTGAAGGTGGGAAACGTATCGCGCAAGTATTGCGTCAGGAAGTTTGGGCCGACATCGAGAAGACGCCGGCATGGGCTCCCGATGTGATCTGAAAGCATTCTTGCGCAACTCTCAATAACCGCAAGCAATACCGAGTACCTGCGGCAATGAAAACGCAAGTACTCTTGGTACTCATCGTCAAAAACAAGCCCTCGAAAATGAGTGACGATCTCCTGTTCATCGTAGCGGCGCATTATGTCGCGAGTTTTCATTCTGTTTTATGCCAAGTGATTAACTGATTTCCAGTGCTATGATGGCCGAAAGCCTAACTGAGCAATTTACAACACTGTACGTAACAAGAGCGAGTTTTTCTAGTGGCTGTAGGGTGTTAGCGAGAGTCTGCCTATAACTGTTGGCTTATTCCTATCTATCTGATTTTCCATCT
Source organism: Syntrophobacteraceae bacterium (assembly GCA_049520035.1). Lineage (GTDB taxonomy): Bacteria > Desulfobacterota > Syntrophobacteria > Syntrophobacterales > Syntrophobacteraceae > SbD1. Next base: position 5,776 of record JBEKQE010000231.1, read on the forward strand.
TGGCAGGCTCCTTGATCTTTTCTCAGGGA
>JBEKQE010000232.1:0-5763 GCA_049520035.1 Syntrophobacteraceae bacterium
CTGCATGCGCATGGAAAAACTCGAACACTGTGCAAAGACTCTTTTCTACGCCTCCATGCTGGAGGATCGGAAGCCCCTGGTCCCCCTATCGGAGAAAGAAATCGCAAAGCTTGGATCGAGCGATTAACTTTGACGGCTAGCTTTTAGCTAATTGCTGACGTTTTTGCTCCGAAAAGTTTTCATCGTGGGCATGGCCTGCTCCAACAACGTTACGCCTCTTAGTCCATTGCATTGGGCCTCTTCTTCTCCATGGCTTCCAAGGCAGGTTGGAGAGGGCTCTGCCCTCCTTATCATGCTGCTTTTTGGCGTTCCTATTGCCCTCTGTTTGCCGTTTTGCATGGCCAAGTCCTTTCATGGTATAATAGTGTGGGTAGTGGGTTATCTTGAATCTTGGGTGTTTTGAACTTCTAAGCAGTTATCCATAGACCGCTGAGGAGTAAGCTGCTATAAAACTTTGCACACAAAAATTTCGGATGTCTTAAATCAGGTTGGTGACCATGGACCGGCTGACAAAAGAAAGGCGAAGCTGGAACATGTCCCGAATACGTGGGACAAACACTAAGCCCGAGATGGCAGTCCGCTCGCTATTGCACAAATTGCGTTTCCGGTTCCGGTTGCATCTGAAAACTCTTCCAGGCAAACCCGACATCGTTCTTCCCAGATACGGCGCGGTGATTTTCATTCATGGATGCTTTTGGCATCGACATTCTGGCTGCAAATTCGCTTATTCCCCCAAGAGCAGGCAAGAATTCTGGGAGGGAAAATTCCTTCAGAATGTGGTCCGCCATGAAATTGCTTGTAGAACTCTCGAAAAAAAGGGCTGGCGGATTTTAGTCATCTGGGAGTGTGAAGTTTCCGATTTACAGGCAGTTCAGGAGAGACTTGTCTCCTTTTTGAGCAGCGCTGTCAATGAACATATATCCTGAATAACTGGGCGGATTGCCGGATGCAACTGAGGACGCTGGATTTATTTCACGGGGCAGGGGGCAGCAGTTCGGGTGCTCAGGCGGCAGGGGCTGAAATTGTAGCTGGGGTGGATTTCTGGGATATTGCAACACAATGTTTTCGAATTAATTTCCCGGGCGCTACATCGATAAGAGAGGACATCCGCACACTACAGCCAGATGCCCTTTACGAGATGATAGGCGATATCGACCTGATTCTTGCATCCCCCGAGTGTACCAGCCATACATGCGCGAAAGGCGCTGCTGCCAGAAGTGAGGAAAGCAGACTAACAGCATTCGAAGTCATCAGGTATGCCGCAAAGTTCAGGCCGAAATGGATTGCTATTGAGAATGTAGTTCACATCCGTTCATGGCATGCTTACCCCGAGTTGCTAAATAGTCTCAGGCGGCTCGGCTACGAAATCAATGAAACAAAACTAAATGCAAGAGATTTTGGTGTTCCTCAATCGCGCACACGCCTCTTCATCCTCTGCTCTCGATTGGGCCTGCCACGTTTTACTGGAGTATCCGCAACAGAGATCAGGCCAGCTAGTTCCATCATTGCGAATAACGGGAATTACAGATTCACTCCCCTTTTTTCTCCGGGTCGGGCCAAAGCTACAATTGCACGTGCTCAACGGGCTATCTCTCAGTTAAAAGGTGATGAACCTTTTTTGATAGTCTACTATGGAACTGATCAGAGTGGAGGCTGGCAACCTATTGACCGCCCATTGCGCACCGTCACAACACTGGATAGGTTCGCATACGTGAAATCCTCATTCGATGGGCTCATGATGAGAATGCTCCAACCCGAAGAACTGAAGCTTGCAATGGGTTTTCCAACAACTTATAAATTGACGGGTGGTACCAGAAGAGACAAAGTCAGACTCATGGGAAACGCCGTCTGTCCACCTGTTATGGAGTCAGTTGTACGATCACTGTTGAGCCAGGACCCCGAGGAGGAAATTGCCCAAAATAACCCTAAATAGATATCGCTCTGAGAACCTGCCCTTTAAGCCCAGAGCCCGCATGCTGCTCCTTTTAGGAGACCAGTTGATCCGCGATCCGGGTATCGCTGTATTTGAGCTTGCCAAGAACGCCTATGATGCGGATTCACCTTATGCCCGTATCACTATGTCGAATATCTCGGACCAGCAATCCGGTTCTATTGTAATTGAGGATGCAGGAACTGGCATGGATTACGAGACGGTGACAAACGTTTGGCTTGAGCCTGGAACTGACTACCGGGGGATGCAACGAGGTGCCGGGGTGAGGACAGAACGGTACAAGCGGCTTCCCCTAGGAGAAAAAGGCGTTGGCCGATTTGCTGCCCATAAACTCGGGCATCATGTCACGCTCATCACCCGCAAACAGGGTCACCCTGAGATAGTAGTGAAAATAAATTGGAAAAGTTTTGTAAAGGAAAAATACCTCGAACAGGTTCCCGTGGAGGTATCCGAAAGGTCACCACGGATTTTTACGGAAGAGAGGACGGGTACAATAATAAGAGTATCCAGCCTGCGAGACGCGTGGACGCGAGGGATGCTACGAAATCTGGCGCGCGCGATCAGCACGATCTGCTCCCCTTTCAAAACACGGGGCGATTTTAAGGCAGAACTCGTTCTAACCGAGAACCAAGACTGGCTTGAGGGTCTCATAACTGTTGACAAGGTGCTGGAATATTCCCTTTTCAGGGCAGAATGCGACGTTACCGGGGGGCTGATTAATTACCAGTATCGTTTCGTTCCATTGCCAGCGATGGATAAAATAACTCCACGCGAGGAACATAAGCGTCTGCTCAGAATATTCCCTGAAAGTTTAACCAAAGATGTCGGCCCTATTCATATTGACCTTTATATCTTCGATCTTGAACCTAGAGTCCTTGCCTTGGGTGTTACCGACAAGAAAGGTCTTCGGGACTTTTTGCGTGAGAATGGAGGGATACGGGTCTATCGTGATGGGATCAGAGTCTACGATTACGGGGAACCCGGGAACGACTGGTTGAATCTTGGAACACGGAGGGTGAATATCCCAACTCGCCGCATAAGCAATAACTTGGTCCTTGGGGCAGTATCCTTGAAACTTGATAAAAGTCCAGGTTTGGTGGAGAAAACTAATCGAGAAGGGTTCGTGCTAAATACGGCTTATGAGTTATTTCATAATGCTGTCGGTGAAGCAGTTAATCATATAGTTGCGGAAAGAAATAAAGACAAGGTTCGAATTCGAAATGTGTATAGCAGCAAGCTACTCAGGGAACCTGTCCTCGAGGACCTCTCAGAGATTCGTCAAATAGTAAGGGAAAAAGGTCTTAACAAAGAATTGGGACCCTATCTCGACCGGATGGAGGCTGATTTCCTGCTGATTCGCGAACGATTCCTTACCAGCGCAAGTGCCGGGCTCAGTCTTTCATCTGTTATTCATGAAGTGGAGAAGGGTGTCAAGGCCTTGGTCAGGGCAGTCAGAGAGGAGGAGGCTGGACCGAGGATCAAGGCGCTGGCAAAGCACCTTGCCGATTTAGTTGAAGGGTTTGGCTCTCTCATGAGGAGTTCAGGTGCAGCCCTGGAAAGTGCTAGCTATATGATTAAGCGGGCGGTCTTTAACAGCCAGCTTCGGTTGGATATCCACGGCATAGAAATCACTGTTGAAACAGAAGAGGTTGAATTCAAAGCGAAGTGTAGTCGTCGCTTAATAATTGCAACATTGATGAATCTGATGGACAATTCTATTTATTGGCTCGATACGAAGTGGGGGGATGCCAAAAATAAAAAAAAGATATTTATCTGTACGACACGAGAGTTAATCGGAGGGCCAGCCATAATAGTTGCTGATAACGGTCCAGGCTTTGCTGATCCCCCCGAGTACTTGGTCGAACCATTTATAAGCAGGAAACCGGATGGCATGGGACTTGGTCTGCACATTGCGGACCAAGTTATGAGGACACAGGGGGGGAGGCTCGAATTCCCAGAGAGAGGAGATTTGTCCCTGCCTGAAGGATTCGATGGGGCGATTGTAGCCCTGGTTTTTGGAGGGATTAAGTAATGAGAGGCCTGCAAGGGGTCAGAGTGATTGTCCTGGACGATCAATCAGAGGAAGCGCTTCCCGTCTTGAAGGCACTTGCAAAGAAAGGGATCTCAGCTGCATTCTACGATGCAGACCCTGATGGTTTTCCACAAAATCAGTTAACCGGAGTGAGGCTGGCGATCCTTGATATGGACCTGCTTGGTTCTGGAGGTACTGACAAGAACATGGCCTCTGCGGTTCTCGGCTGTGTGAAGGGAATTTTGAGCCCAGAGAATGGGCCTTATATTCTGCTCGCTTGGACAATGCATCCTGAAGTGGTCGCACAGGTTGAAGATTACGTTTTCAAAGACGACCAAATTCCAAAACCTATTTTCTCATTGGACCTCACCAAAGATCAATGCAAAGATGAGCAAGGAAATATTACCCTCAGCGCCGTTTCTGAAAAGATAAACCAAAAACTAAGCGAATTTAGTCCCCTGTTTTTTTTGCAGCAATGGGAAAGGAATTGTTTTCTGGCAGCCACAGATGTCACAAACCACCTTTCGGGGCTAGCCGAACTGAAAACCGGAGACCGCAAAGAGTTTGCGGATCATTGGAAGAAGGAGTTACTGCAGTTGCTTCATGCACTCGGTCAAACCCACGCGGGGAAAAATCTTATTCCCGAAAATTGTCTTAGCTCAATTTGTGAAGCTATGGGACCCCTCTACGCTGATAGAATGGAAAGCTACGTCTCCGACCCATCCTCATTCTCGATAGACCCTGGCGAGGTACTGGCCACTTCTTCAGACTTTAACCAAAGTGCCAAAGGCAGAATCAACAGCATGTACCATTTGGCACTTCGTGTTTCACACCTGTTCGGTCCTGGCAACCTTTACTTATTTGCTAACCATGAAGTTCCCCAGTGGATGTCAAGCACTCAAAGCATTTTTGAAGACATTGCGCAACCTGGGCACGAGGAAGCGCTCCAGCGAACTTCCTTCATGATTCTTGTGGAGATTGGTCCAAACTGTGATCATGCTCAACAAAATATCCGGTTAGCACGGTTTATCCCTGGCATACTGCTTCCAGAAGGAAACGCCAATAAAATTAAGAAAAACGCCGAGTTTCTTTGGTCTAAGCGTCCTTTTTTTATTGATAAGCCGCCGATAATGTCCGGTGATTACCTGATCTGCTTGAGTGCGCGCCACTTTATCACTACCGATCTACAAACTGCAGGGAAAATGGTCCCGTACGCAAGACTGCGATCCCAGATTTTGACCGATTTGCAAACTTGGTTTGCAAGGCATGCTTCCCGACCTGGCATGCTGCTCCTCTGATTTTGTGTGCCCGCAGGTGGCCCGGCCAACTGTTGGCTGGTACCCGCACACCTCTTTAGACATATCTTGAGCAGAATGATTTCCTGTAGCGGTAATGAGCGGCTCACCTCCTGCCCAGAATCCAGATTAAAAAGGGGGATCGCTCAACTCCTTTCGCTTCACCTTGTCGGCGACTTTGCGGAGCAGCGTCCCGGTGGTTCTCACCCCCAGGTCGGAGGTAATGAGAATTTCTTCCAGTCCATCGAGCAGGTCCTCATCTATGACCTTTTTGCCGAGAACCAGCCGATCTATTCGGTGGACGAATTTCTCCCGCGTTCCTTTCAGCCGCAGGCGAAGGCGCCTGAAAAAACTCCCTATCGGGAGGCCTGACGTTTCGGCAATCGTGCACGCGCACCCGCCTGTGGCAACGGCATTCACACTGGTCGGGTTTCCGTTAAACTCGAAAGTCCTGCCCGAGGTTTGGTTCATGCTGGGCAAAGTTC
>JBEKQE010000233.1:0-5690 GCA_049520035.1 Syntrophobacteraceae bacterium
GTCAGGGGGATCAGGGGTGGATCAGGGGTCGGGGGTGGATCAGGGGTCAGACCATGCTAAAAGCTTGCCGGCCAAGACGATAGTCATCATAATCAAAAGTTTTATGGCCTTAAGATGCTGTTTTCGACCTGGAAATGGCCCTTCTAACGACGACCATCCGGTGCACCCGTTTCTTCGCGGCGCTCATGCGTGGGGGGTGCTTTTCATGACTCGAACTCATTCCTGGGCACACCTGACCGGCGGATGATCGTTGAAGTGTACCGGCACGGAGTTCGTCATAGTTTGGGACCGGGACGGTAATTGTTGTGCCTGAAAGCCGCTTCTGCATCACAATATGGCTGCCTCGCTGATGTATTTCCAAAAACCCGTGACGAGCGAGGATGTTGCACACCTGCTTCCCGGAGAAGACACGGAGCCTACACAACAGATACCTCCATTCGGGTCACGTACACTTCCTCATGCAACCGTGTCTGAATCTCATTCGGAGAGACAGTTTCGAAAAATAGTTCGACCGCTTCCCGAAGATTATTTCGGGCCTGCTCGATCGTATCGCCCTGACTCGCAATATCCAGCTCCGGGCAGAGCGACACATACCCGTCTCCCTCACGTTCGATAACCACTGTGAGTTGCTTCTTCACAGTGTCTACCCCCAATTCTTTTTACAAAGGATCAACTTACTTTTAACGCTCAATTCGCGGTTTGTCATCGCTACAGGCATTCTTCGAGATATTGGGCAACGTTTCCGGCGAGATGTCGATATTTTCGTTGCCGGCAATCCTGTCAAGCGCAGTCCTCTTGAATAATACCTGACATCGACACGAAATAATACGGCAGACTCATGTAGACAAAATCGTCGAGGCCAACCACCAGCCCAGGGGCACTTTGTGTCCCCGGTGCCGTCGCCGGGAAACGGCTAAAGAAACGGCATCCACATCCGAAGCCCGGTACGCCGAGACCGGATTCGTCATGCAACGACTTTACCGGCCTTGATTCATCTGAGGCCACAGGTTCAGCCGCGGGTTAACCCTTTAATGTACCGTGCGACAGATTTGTAATGGCTCTCATACTCATACACGTTTGGGATACCACGAATTTCACCACTCAAACACTGGTAGATATAGTCCTCCGGAAGTCTGCCATATCGGAGCCATCGCAGATCGGCATTCACCAGCAGAAGCAGGGGTTCCGGAAACAGGATGATCATCCCCCGTTTTCGTTTATCCGACTGGAGTGCGACAACCTCAATCCCCTTAAAATGTGGGTATCTCCCTTTCCCTGAGTACTTCTCAATGCCTTTGAACGTATAAAACTTCCCGGCAACCGTGCCTGAGATCCTAACGCCTTTTTTCACTTCCTTCAAAATCTCCAGCAATTCCTGTTTTGTCATAGGTTCTTCCGAATCAGGGATTTCGAAGATATCGCCGAAAAAATGTTTAAAGTTTACCCCGGCCTCGGCCCACCGTTCCCCAGGATCAATCCAGGGGCCAATGTTTAACTATTTTTAGACAACCAAACAATACCTCTGGAGCGTTTGAATCCGTACAAGCATCAATTGGTAAATGCGGAACGCTGCCGTAGAAGGCGGCGCTACCATGAGAGTGGGACTTCGCCAGGAGAGATTTCCGTCTTATCGCTTGGAAGAGTTTTGAGTTTTGGGTTTTGAGTTGCTAAAAACTCCTCTGCTTCTCGCTTCCCGCTTCTCGCTTCCGTCTTCCCGCTTCCCGCTTCTCGCTCCCCGCTTCTCGCTTTATATTTCCGAATCGGATTTTATCCGGGCAAATTTTTCCGTCTTGCTGAGCCGGCACGCTTCGGCTTCATCGGTGTCCTCGACGGTGAGGTGTATCTTCCCGCATTCCGGGCATGCCACATTTATATTTTCCCCAAACGAGCGTTCTTTTATCCGGTCAACGGTCATATGGCCTATATAACCGCACTTGGTATCCATCCGCTCGGCCCGCACTTTCGGCCTGTTTTCCCTTTTATCTTGCCTCATGTTCGCTTCCAGCCAGGGCAATCAGATTGCCGTTTGCGTCAGATACACTCACTTCGATTGCCATTCCGCCGTCCAGGCGGTGAGTTGCACAGGATATTCAGGGGTCGTAGGCGCGCACCGCCATTTCGATCCGGTTGAGCGCCTCCCCGGTTACTTCGCCGTTCTTTATGAGGTCCCGCGCCACACGGTTCACGCTCATATTGATAGGCGCCAGATTGTGGGTTGTCCCGACGATCAGGTTCGCCCTGGTAATGAACCCGTTTTCATCAGTGGAATAGTCGTGAATGAGCGTACCACGGGGAGCTTCGACGCAACCCACTCCGCGGCCCGCTTTTGGGACAACGTCGTTTCGAACGTGCTGGTCGGTTATTGCCGGATTGTCAAGAAGCTCGACAACCTTTTCGCAGGCATACAAAAGTTCGATCAGGCGTGCCCAGTGGTACAGCATCGTTGACTGGGCCGGCCGGCCGAAAAGCGAGCGAAACTCGAGGAGCTCGGCCTGTGCGAGAGGGGTTCGAATAAAATCCGCCACGTTGATCCTGGCCAGGCAGTTGGTCCTGTAAATGCCGCGCGGGTCGTCGAGCAGCATCGAGAATCCCTCGCCCCAGGCTCGAGCGTACGGAAATTTCGCGTAGGACCAGGGTTCGACATGTTCTCCTATGAAGTCGGTGTATTCCCGGCCCAAAAACTCATGAAACGTCCCGTCGGGCCGCATAAGCCGCAGGATTCCATCACTGAGCTCCAAGCCGCCGTCTTCAGGGTTGACCATGCCCAAAAAGCCGGTGTTAATTTCGCCAAGCTGCATAAGCCCGGCGTCGAATCGCGAAAAAACGCGCTCCTTGGCAAAATCGAGCGCGAACCTGGCAAAATCGAGCTGATCGAGGGCATCGGCGTGCAACTGCTCCCTTTCCGGACGGCTCATCGGCTTTGAAAAACCCCCAGGGACAATCGCATCGGGATGGATTGCCCTCCCGGCGAATTTTTCGAGCATCATCTGTCCCCGATATCGCATCTCGATGACCCTTTTCGCCAGTTCAGGGGCCTGGGCGGCGATTTTCATGATGTTTCCGGCTGCACATTGATGCGAATCGACGAAAAAATCGGGACCTGCCAGGAAAAAGAAATGAAGGACCTTGTCGCTTATATGCGCAAGGACCTGGGTAAGCTCGCGCAACAGTCGTCCGGCGGGTGGAACTTCGGACCCGAAGCACCCGTCAACCGCTTTGTTTGAAGCAAGATGATGCTGCCAGGGGCATATTCCGCAGATGCGGGTGACGATGCCCGGCACCTCTTCGGCTGCACGGCCCTCGATGAATTTTTCGAACCCGCGCATCGACATTATATGGACGCGGGCCTCAACTACATTGCCGCTCTCGTCCAGCCTGAGACCGATCCGGGCGTGGCCTTCGATCCTGGTCACGGGCTCGATAGTTATCTCTCTGGCGGAGACAGACGCTGATTCCGCAACCGTTTGGCGCATAAAGACCCTTTTCTTTTAAATTTTCAATCAGCCTTTGGCGCAGAGCGCCTTTTAATCCTGCCGTGGGCCCCGGAAAACCGAAGCAGGGAAAGCCTGTCCGGGAGGTTCTTCGTATCAATTCCGTTGCTGACAAGCCCATTGAGGATGTCCAAGATCTGATTGCCGCCTTTGCGCACAGGCCCGTGGCAACCCCGGCACGGCACCCTCGCCTCAATGCAGCGAGGCGGCCCTCCATTCATTCCGGCGCACCCGGCCAGGGTGACCGGCCCCATGCACAGCAAGCCCTGATCGAGTAGGCAGCGCATCTCGGAAATCGGCTTGTCAGGCTGGTACCTGGCATTTTTCACAAATCTTCTAATCCTCTGCGCAGAACCTTTGCCCTCTCGCTTCGCCGGACAGGAATCGCAAACGCTCAAAAGGGACAACTGTGGGGATTTGCCCTCCAGAATTGATTCGAGGGCCGAGGTGATGACGTCAGGATGAGGCGGGCAGCCCGGAAGAATGAAATCCACGGCAATCTTTTCGTCCAGTGCGAATGTTCTCTCGAGGAAGGGCGGAATTACCTGCAAAGGATTAGGCGCTGCGTCCGTGCCTTCGGCGGTCCGGTAATAACGCCGGAAAAGGTCCTCGTCTTCGAAAAGATTCATCATGGCCGGAATGCCGCCGTAGGCTGCGCAAGTTCCGAATGCCACGATGGTGTCGCATTGGCGGCGCATCTTTTCGGCAATACGCAACTGCTGCTCATTTCTGACGCCCCCGCTGATCAGTCCCAGGCCGGCTTTTGGAATATCTATTTCCTGTGTGCCGCCGCTGCTGTCGAAATACTTGTGGTCCATTAGAATCGGCATGTGAAGGATGTCAAATCTATCGAGCAGGCTAAGGGAGGAGCCTCCCGCATTCAGGAGGGACATTTCGCATCCCGAACAGCCGCTCAGGGCCTCGGAGCATAGTGTTAGAGACATTGGATCAACTCACTTTTCGAGTATTTCGAAGCGTCTTTACGGTACTTGGAAGGCCCGATGACCCTCAGTGCCTCGTCGGTTTCCCGCACCAGACACGCAAAGCCTTCGGCTTCGGCTGAGGAACACCATACAAGCCTGTAGCGTTCCGGCTCGATCCCCATGATGGCGAGAACCTCTTCGATTGCCACGGACCTTGCTTTTGCCTTCTGATTGCCATCCTGGTAATAACACTCCCCGGGATGGCAGCCCATCACCAAAACTCCATCGGCGCCACGCTCAAAGGCTTCTATAACCAGGCTCGGATGAACCATCACGGAGCACATGACGCGAATGATCCGCAAACTGGCCGGGTACTGAACACGTGCGGTACCCGCAAGGTCCGCCGCCGCATAGGAACACCAGTTACAAGTGAAGGCCAGGATCCTGGGTTCGAATCCCGGATAGATGTCAGGCAAGTTCAGTTCCTCTGAAGTCAGGGGTTCATTCAAGAGCAGCCCTAACCTGGGCGGCAAGCTGGCTGTACGAAAAGCCCATTACGCTGATTCCTTCCTTGGGGCATGTAGCCTGGCAGGCGCCGCAGCCTTTGCATTTGGCCGGCCGGACAACAAGTTTCTGTTTCCCGGTTTCATCCTCACCTGCCGTCTCTTCGCGTTCAATAGCCAGGGCCTCGTATGGACAAACGTCAACGCAAAGGGCGCAGCAATCGCACCTCATCTCATCGATCCGCGCCTTTGCCTGATCGAGGTCCACCCAGCGGCTTGAGAGCACCGTCACAGCGCGGGAAACCGCCGCCTGCGCCTGGGCGATAGACTCCTCGACCGGTTTGGGGTAATGCGCCAATCCGGCAAGGAAAATGCCGTCAGTCGCGAAATCGACCGGCCGGAGCTTCACGTGCGCCTCCAGCAGAAAACCGTCCTTATTGACCGGAAGCTTGTATATTTTTGCAATCTCCCTGGTGTCTGCATTCGGGATAATCGCAGTTGCAAGCGTGACCACATCCGCAGGAATGCCGAAGGGTTCATTGAGCACATGGTCCCATGCTATGACCTCGATTCTGTCTTCGTTGACCACCACGTTGGGTTTCCGGCGCTCGTCGTAGTTGATAAAAATGACCCCGAGTTCGCGGGCCCGGCGATAGAGATTCTCCTTGAGACCGTATGTCCTTATGTCTCTGTAAAGAATGAAAATCCGACTTTCCGGGTTCTCTTCCCTGAGGGAAATAGCGGACTGGATCGAATGCGTACAACAGACACGG
>JBEKQE010000234.1:0-5677 GCA_049520035.1 Syntrophobacteraceae bacterium
GACCAGATGATAAGCTCTTCGGCCATGCGGCTCACGTGCATCATTAAAATAGCCGAAGCCGAGCAAAATTCGATCAGGTAATCGCGGTCCCCGACCGCATCCATAGAGTTTGCCACAACCTTGGAAAAACCAAGCTGACGGGCCGTCCATTCCATGTCGATAGGAAAAGTGGTGCCCGCAAGCGCCGCGCTTCCCAACGGCATTACGTCGGTGCGGGTGAGACAGTCGCTGAATCTTGCGAAGTCGCGGCCAAACATCTCATAGTAGGCCATCAGGTGATGAGAAAAAAGAATCGGCTGCGCGTGCTGGAGGTGAGTAAACCCCGGCATGATTACCTCGATGTGCCTTTCGGCCAATGTGACCAGGGTCCACAGAACTTCACGCACAAGGTCCAATATGCTCGAAAGCTCATCGCGCATGTAGAGCCGCATATCAAGAGCGACCTGGTCATTTCGGCTCCTGGCCGTGTGGAGTTTGCCGCCGGTCTCTCCTATCCGCGCGGTAAGCTCGTTTTCGATTGCCATGTGGATGTCCTCCTGGGAGGAATCCAGGACAACCCGGCCCCGCTCTATGTCACGAACTATTTCGCCCAGGGTCTGCACGATGCGCGAGGCCTCCTCGTGCGAAATTATGCCGCACTCGGCCAGCATGCGACAATGCGCGATACTCCCCTCAATATCGTAACGATAGAGCCGGCTGTCGAAATTGATGGAAGCGGTGTATTCCTCCACCAGTTTGTCTGTGGGCAGCTCAAAGCGTCCCTTCCACAGCTTTTCGGCCATGCGCTCCTCTTAGTGATTAGTGATTAGTGATTAGTTACTATGCAGGCTTTTTCTATTCACTATTCACTATTCACCAGTCACTGTTTTCTTACAAGCGTTTCGATCCTCAGCCTCAGTCCGAGCAGCCGTATAAAACCGCTCGCTTCATCCTGCCGGTAAACGTCGTCTTCTTCAAAAGTGGCGAAGCCGGGCTGGTAGAGAGAGCGCTCCGACCTGCGCCCGATCGCCTGGCAGCTTCCCTTGTAGAGCTTCACACGGGCGGTCCCCCAGACATTTTCCTGTGCCAGGTCCATCATATTTTGCAGGTAGCGCATCTCGGGCGAATACCAAAACCCGTTGTAGATCATACGCGAGTATTCCGGGACAAGGCTGTCGCGCAGATGCATAACTTCCCTATCCATGGTTATGGATTCGACTGCCCTGTGGGCGATTCGCATGATGGTGCCGCCCGGGGTTTCGTAGACGCCCCGGGATTTCATTCCGATGAACCGGTTTTCCACCAGGTCCACCCGGCCGATCCCGTGCTTTCCGCCGATCTTGTTGAGATGCTGCAGGAGGCCGGCCGGGCTCATGCGGCTGCCGTCAACGGCAACCGGGTCTCCTTTTTCATAGTCGATTTGGATAATTTCAGGCTCGTCGGGAGCATTTTGCGGATCTGCGGTCATGATGAACATCTCCGGGTCGGGCTCCGTCCACGGGTCTTCGAGAATGCCGCCCTCGTAGCTTATATGCAGCATGTTGCGGTCGCAGCTATAGGGTTTGGCCCTGGTAACGGGAACAGGTATGCCGTGCTTTTGCGCAAACGCAACAAGGTCGCTTCGCGACTTCATGTCCCATTCCCGCCAGGGCGCGATCACCTTTATGTCAGGCCTGAGCGCCATGTAAGCCAGCTCGAACCGCACCTGGTCGTTTCCCTTCCCGGTGGCCCCGTGGCTCACCGCGTCCGCCCCTTCCTCCCCGGCTATCCTGATCTGGTGCCTGGCGATCAGCGGGCGGGCAATCGATGTGCCGAGCAAGTACTGGCCTTCGTAGATGGCGTTGGCGCGAAATGCCGGAAAAACGAACTCGCCTGCGAACTCCTCCCTCAGATCTTCGATGCGCGCTTTAATCGCGCCGGTCGCAAGAGCTTTTTTTTCGATCCCGTCGAGTTCCTCATCCTGGCCCAGGTCGGCAGAGAAGGCGACAACTTCGCATCTGTAGGTCTCGATGAGCCACTTGAGAATGATCGAGGTATCAAGTCCGCCGGAATAGGCGAGGATAACCTTTTTGACATCCATCACCAAAAAACTCCGTTCTTAAAGCCGTTGAGAAAGATTTTATCAGAGCCTTCGGCTTCCGATCATCCAGTCAAGGAGCGCCATTTGCATGTGAAGCCGGTTTTCAGCCTGGTCAAAAACGGGGGCCCGCCGGCTTTCGAGCACTTCCTCGGTGATCTCCTCCCCCCGGTGAGCGGGCAGGCAGTGGAGCACTATCGCGTGCGGCGGCGCACATGCCAGAAGCTGGGAATTTATCTGGTAACGCCGAAAGGCTTCCATTCGCTCGGGGGCCTCGCGCTCACGCCCCATGCTCGCCCAGACGTCGGTATAGAGCACATCGGCGCCCGATACGGCTTCTCTGGGATCGGTGAGCAGCCTGACCTTCGCTTTTGCCTGGCGCGCAGCCCAGTCTAAAAGCTCCTGGTGAGGTTCGTATCCGGGAGGGCAGGCCAGATTGAGCGAAAAGCCAAGGCGCCCGGCCGCATTTAGCCATGAATTTGCGACGTTGTTTCCGTCCCCCACCCAGGCGACCGTGAGATTTTCGAGCGAGCCCCGCTTTTCGTGTATGGTCATAAGATCGGCCAGCACCTGGCAGGGATGAGAGTAGTCAGTCAAAGCGTTTATCACGGGAATGGAGGAGAAGCCGGCCAGTTCCTCAACGTCGCTTTGCGCAAAAGTCCTCATGACTATGGCGTCGATATATCGGTCCAGAACGCGCGCCATGTCGGCAAGAGGCTCCTGCCGGGAAATCTGCGTGTCCTGGGCGGTCATGAACATGGGCCGGCCTCCCAGCCGGCAGATGGCGGCCTCGAAGGAAACCCGCGTTCTGGTCGAGGGTTTCAGAAAAATGAGGCCAACGATTTTCCCGGTAAGCGACTTGGGCAGGGTGCCCGAGGCAAGCTCGGCCTTCATCTTTTCGGCTTTGGCGATGAGTCCGAGAATTTCCTGGGCGGAAAGGTCCCGGATCGAGAGCAGGTCGCGCTTCATAGGGCTTCCTCTTTAAATACGCCCTCCAGGATGCCGATCATCTCGTCGACTTCGGAGCCGCCGGCGATAAGGGGCGGAACGAACCTCAAAACGGTATCGCGCGTGCAGTTCATTATGGCGCCCCTCTGCAGGCATTTGGAAACGAATTTCGCGCCTGGTACAGCCAGCTCCAAAGCCACCATGAGACCTCGCCCGCGGACGTCTTTGATGAACGAATAGCGCTCTTTGAGTTCCTTAAGCCTCGAGATGAAATAGGCCCCGGTCTCGCGCACCCTGCCCAGAAAAGCGGGTTCGGAAATGATCCTCAAGGTTGCCAGGGCTGCCGAGGCAACCAGGGGGCCCCCGCCGAAGGTGGAAGCATGGCTGCCCGGGCTAAAAGCCCCGGCGGCTTCATCAACGGCCAGCATTGCCCCCATTGGCAATCCGTTTGCCAGCGCCTTTGCCAGGGTCATTATGTCAGGGGTCACATCCTCCTGCTCGTAGGCAAAAAGTGAGCCTGTTCTTCCCAGTCCCGACTGTATCTCATCAAAAATGAGCAGGAGATTCCTGTCTTTGCAGAGCGCCTTAAGGTCCCTCAGGTAGCCTGGGGCCGGGAAATTGAGCCCGCCTTCCCCCTGGACCGGTTCGACCATTACCGCGCAGGTTTTGTCAGTAATGGCCGCTTCAACAGCCGAAATGGAGTTAAAATCGACAAAGACAAAACCTTCCACCAGCGGCTCGAAACCTTGATGGACCTTGCTTTGACCTGTAGCCGAAAGGGTCGCCAAGGTCCGGCCGTGGAAGGAATCCTTCATCGAGATGATGTGGAACCTGCCGGGGCCGAAAGTGTCACGGCTGTACTTTCTGGCGAGCTTTATCGCCGCTTCGTTGGCCTCAGCGCCGGAGTTGCAAAAAAACACCTTATCGGCAAACGAAAGTCGTGTCAACTGGGCCGCCAGCTCAACCTGCGGATATGTATAAAAGAGGTTGGAAACATGAACCAGTTTTCGCGCCGCCTCGCCGATTGCCAGCGCCACTTCCGGGTGGCAGTGCCCGAGGCCGCACACGGCAATGCCGGCAAGAAAATCAAGGTATTCTTTCCCGGCGTCATCCCAGAGCCTGCACCCTGCCCCCCTGACAAAAGCCACCGGAAACCTGGCGTATGTGCCGAATATGTGCTTGCTGCACTCCTGCTGTACCCCATCGATAAGTGCGTTCATTTCTCTCACTCGCTGTTCCTCAGAATCTCGGTTCCGATCCCCGCGTCGGTGAATATCTCCAGCAAAATGGCGTGGGGAAGGCGGCCGTCAACTATGTGGACCTTTGCGGTCCCTGCCTCCAGGGCGTCGATTGCGCATTGGATCTTCGGTATCATCCCCCCACGCAACGTTTGGTCGCGCATGGCCGTTTCGGCTTCTGCGACCGTCATGCTCGATATAAGCTTTCCGTCCCTGTCGAGCACTCCGGGCACATCGGTCATGAGCAAAAACTTATCAGCCTTAAGAGCGCCCGCAATCGCCCCCGCCACAAGATCTGCGTTTATATTGTAGGTTTCCCCGTTCTCACCCACCCCGATCGGGGCGATCACCGGGATTATATCGCTTTGCGAAAGGGTTTGCAGGACATCGAGGTTTACCCGCACCACCTCGCCGACCAGTCCTATGTCAATTATCTCGGCAGGCATGTCCTCTGCGGAGTCTCGAACGATCCTGAGCTTTCGGGCCTCGATGAGTTGAGCGTCCTTTCCGCTCAACCCTACCGCGCGTCCTCCATGCCTGTTTATCAGGGCCGCTATCTCTTTGTTGATCCTTCCTGAGAGCACCATTTCCACTATCTCCATGGTATCGGCATCGGTTATGCGCATTCCATCGCAAAAGTCGGATTTCTTACCGATCCGCCGCAGCATCTCGCCTATCTGCGGCCCGCCGCCATGGACCACCACTGGATTTATCCCGATGTACTTCATCAGGACGACGTCCTTTGCGAAGCTCTCCTTGAGTTCTTCGGCCACCATCGCGTGACCGCCGTATTTTATGACGATCGTCTTCTGATAAAACCGGCGAATATAGGGGAGGGCCTCGACCAGTATATTAGCCTTTTCGATCATGGCAATCCCCCCGAAAATAGAAATAAAAATCCTCCCTTTCCGCCTAAACGGGAGGATTGGCGAAAAAATAAGTCGTTTGCTCTAAGAATTTAAAGGATTGTGCCTGGGGTTTCAAATAAAATATGCAGAAGCGGACGGCAAACGTTCGCCGGATGCGCTATACCACACGTCTCCATCATGGTGATGGTTAACCAGACCAGGCCTCTCGCGAACGCCCCGTCTCGCGGAGCGTCGAGAATGGCGGCGGCCGGCCTGCCCGCTACGCGCTCGCACGACGCAGAGTGGTTATTTTTTTCAGTAGGATACTATATAAGTCTATCATACGAGGGCGGTGGACAAAATTCGCCTCATCAAGAAACTTGGCCGTCTGCCTGATAGCATCATGAAAGAGGTGGCCCGGGCTCTGAAACTGCACTATGAGCTGGACTGATCCTGCGTGTCAACCGCTCGATCCAAGCTTTGCGATTTCTTTCTCCGATAGGGGGACCAGGGGCTTCCGATCCTCCAGCATGGAGGCGTAGAAAAGAGTCTTTGCACAGTGTTCGAGTTTTTCCATGCGCATGCAG
>JBEKQE010000235.1:0-5650 GCA_049520035.1 Syntrophobacteraceae bacterium
CTGGCAGCGGCAAGACAGTATCTTTTAAAGAGGGAATTTGTGTGAAAGACAGATGCAGCAGTATTGGACGTGGTGCGGTATTGTTATTCCAAATGGAAATTAATTTAACCCGGCTGAATCCTTTGTAAGCTTTTTTCGCGGATGAAGTGGTCCAGCAGCGAATAGATTTCTGCGTTGCCCTTGAATTTGCCCAGCTTGATATTGGCCTTGAACTGGTCTAATTGACTCTCGAAAGTCGGCATTCTGTCCAGAGTGGTCTTGAGTCCTTTAGCATTCATTCCGTAGCCTGATTTTTCGATATAGAATGCATTCAGATACTGTTCGAATAAATTGGCGATAGGAAAAGAAATCACCGGTTTGCCGTAAAAAAGCGCCTCAGAGATCAGGGTATGGCCGCCACCGCAAATGACGTAACTGCAGGAAGCCAGATCTTCCAAAAAACCCTGTTCCGAGTGCTTCTTGAAGTGGAGTTTGCCTTCGGTATGGTCGGAATTAAAACCATATACCTTGACGGGCCTGCCGAGCATCTGAAGGAAGCGGGAAAACTGTTTGAATGTGGAAGTGCTCTGGTAAGCCACTATATGCTCCCCGCACCGGGGCTCTATCTCAAGTACGCTTTCCCGCAGCAGGGGAGGTGTGAGCTTAACATTTTTGTACTTGAGCGGCGCACGGAAAAATGAAATCACCATGTAGTCGGAAGCATTGCTGAAGAGATGACGGACAGCCGAACCAGTTGCAAAATAACTGAATATCTGGCTGGATGGTATGGGATAAGAGCATAGGCTTATAATGTGCTGATGGTCAAGGGACAGGCACGGTAAACCGACATGGCGGCTGGCTCTAGGCAAGAGGAATTCATAGTCGCTTATGGCCACGTCCGGCTGAAATTCATCGATCAGCCTCAGGACCGAGCTCATCAGTTTTTTTTGCTGATAGAAAAACCTCAGATTGCTGACGACAGTGGAAAAGGTATCAACCCGGTGCGCACGAAATCGCGTGTCCGGATTGGGGAACCAAGCCACCGGGAATTCACCTTTCAGAAGAGCTGCCCCCCTGTCGTGGCTGACAAACATGAATTCGTGCTCGGGATAGTGGCGTGCGATGGTCAGGGCTCGAATTGCGTGACCGTTGCAGGTGCCGTGCACCCCATAGAGAATTCTTGCCATTTCCTTTTCCCTTACTTTCCGGCTGCGGGGTCACCGCAAGTTGCCCGAAGTGGGCCGGATTGTTTTGGTTGGCCGGGTGCATCGGTATATATTCCAAATCCCGGGTCCTGGCAACCGCAGTTATAAGGAGCGAACAACTTCTTGGATCTTCATCTTCCGAAAGTCGCATACATTCTCCACTGGTTTCCGGAGCCTTCGGAAACGTTCGTCTTCAGCGAGGTAATCAATCTACGGAGAAGGGGACTTCCCCTGAAAGTCTATACTTTATACGGAAAACTTACCCGCTGGCTCTCACCCGAAATGCTCGAGGAGTCGGCAGATGTGGCGAGGCTAGGGCTTAGTGCCCTCAAAGGCATCCCGGCAGATTTCGCATACTGGTTCAGGAAAGATCCGTCCACAACCCGATCGCTTCTTCGCCTGGTTCCATTCCGAAGGTGGAGTTGCCTGGAACAGACCGGCGAAAATCTCTGGGCTTTTCTTTGCGGATTCAGACTTGCTAGACTGTTTGAGAAATCGGGTATTGAACACATTCATGCGCCCTGGGCCAACGGACCGGCCACAGCCGCCTGGGTTGCTTCCAGGCTGACCGGGATTCCGTTCAGTTTTACGGCACGGGCCGGTGACATTTATCCCCCTGACGGCGCGCTAGCGGAAAAGATTCATGATGCTCTTTTCGTAAGGACCGAGACGAAAACGAATATCGGCTACCTGGCAGGCTTTGCAGGTGGAAATACGAGCAAATTCCTGCTCACTTATAACGGGCTCCTTTTGAAAACTCACCGGGAAGCTCCCGTCAGCATGTGTGCTCCCTGTAAGATATTGGGGGTTGCCCGGTTCGTGCGAACAAAAGGCTTTGATGTGCTCCTCCGGGCGGCAAAATTGCTGGAAAAGGAGGGCCTCGATTTTCATCTCACACTGGCCGGCGCGGGTCCGAGGCGATTCCAGCTCAGATACCTGGTGCGAAAGCTTGGCCTCACTCACAGGGTAACCTTTCCAGGGTTCGTTCCACACGATCGCATTTCCGATCTGTTCTATTCATCGGATGTGTTTGTGATGCCGAGTATCGTTCATTCCACAGGAGATCGGGACGGAATTCCGACAGTGATAATGGAGGCCCTGCTTCACAGGTTGCCCGTGGTGGCGTCCGATGTTTCAGGGGTAAGCGAGGTCATTCGTAATGGGGAGACTGGACTGCTGGTTCAACAGAGGGACCCTCCAGCTCTGGCAAAAGCAATCCGTACAGTGCTCGGCAACAGGGAAACCGCGCTTAAAATGGCCGAAAAAGGGCAACGCCTGATCCTGGAACTGTTCGATCCGGAAAAAAACCACAAGAATGTATTCGATCTCTATAGTAATGTCGTGACCGGTGGAACGGCCTTCATCGACGTACAACAACAGGTTGCCGGGATCAAATGTGCGGAATAGCCGGATTCGTTAATGCGGCTGCATCTGAGGAGCAGCAGCAGTCTTGGATCGACTCCATGGCGGAAACACTCTCCCATCGCGGTCCCGACGGGGCCGGAGTCTGGATTGACGGGACCGTGGCATTGGGGCACAGGCGGCTGAGCATAATCGACCTCGAAGGCGGGACCCAGCCCATGCTGGATTGGGATGAGCGGGCGGTTATAGTCTTTAACGGAGAAATCTACAACTTTGCCGAAGTGCGTGAGAGGCTGGAAAGAAAGGGTTTCCGGTTCAGGACCCATTCGGATACCGAAGTGCTCCTCGGTGCCTATCTTGATGCAGGCCCCGCCTGTCTAAGTCTTCTGGAGGGAATGTTTGCTTTTGCAATCTGGGATCGGAAGGCCCGGACCCTTTTTGCCGCCCGTGACCGAATGGGCAAAAAGCCATTCTATTACACGCTGCAAAAGGGGGTTTTCGCATTTGCTTCGGAGTTATCCGCTTTCTCCCGGCTTCCGTTCCTGAAGCTGGAAACGAAAAGGGAGAGCATCTCACGGTTCCTCGCCTACGAATATATTCCAACTCCTGAAAGCATATATCATGAGGTTTTCAAACTCAGGCCGGGTCATCACCTGATTTTTGCAGAGGGCCGGATGAGGACAACCCAGTACTGGGATCTTCCTCTGCCCGATGCGGAGCACAAGCTCTCGATAGATGAGTGCTGCGAGCGACTGAGATATCTCGCCGCCAGGGCAGTGAAGCGCCGGTTGGTCAGTGACGTGCCCCTCGGAGTATTCCTGAGCGGCGGCATCGATTCCTCTACCATTGTGGCCCTGATGTCGAAACAGGTTTTGCCCCGGGAAGTCAAAACCTTCAGCATAGGCTTCAAGGAATCGACTTACGATGAATCCCCCTATGCACGACTGGTTGCGCGGCGTTTCGGAACAGACCACCACGAACATATCCTGAGCGCAATTCAGGCCGTCGATCTTCTGCCCGGCATCATAAGCCGCCAGGACGAACCCATGGCCGATCCTTCCGTCGTGCCAACATATCTTTTATCGCAGCTCACACGCCGAACTGTGACGGTTGCACTGGGGGGAGATGGCGGAGATGAACTCTTTGCGGGCTACGAGTACTTTCCGGGCTTCATGCTGGCAGAATATTACAAAAGGCTTCCTCGACTGCTGAGACAGGGATTTATCGAGCCCGTAAGCCGGCTTCTGCCCATGTCCACCGGATATGTCAGCCTGAGAAACGTAGTGGAGAAATTCCTCCTGGGAATCGCGGCCCCCAGGTGGCTGCGCACCCAGCTCTGGCTCGGCGCTTTTTCGCCGGAGGTGCAGGAGTCGATCTGGGAGGACCCGCCATATACGGCTCCAGATTTGGATGGACTCTACGGAGAAACCAGGGCTGTCTTTGAGCGGTATTCGGCCAGGGACCCTATCGGCGGGCTTTTCTATTTTTTCGCCCGGCAGTATCTTCTGGACGACATTCTCGTCAAAGTGGACCGATGTTCGATGATGCATTCCCTCGAGGTCCGGGCGCCTTTCCTGGATACCGACCTGGTGGAGTTCGTCTCGCGGTTGCCCTACCGGCTGAAAATAAGAAATGGAAGAAGGAAATACTTGCTGAAGCGGGCTTTTAGCGGAATTTTGCCCCGTCGTGTGGTCCATCGGCCCAAAAGAGGTTTTCTCATCCCGACCGCCTTATGGCTGCAAGGGCCGCTCCGTCCCCTGCTGGAAGAGTACCTCGGAGAAAATTGGCTCAAGCGGCAGGGGTTGTTTAAGCCGGCCGCGGTCAGGCGGCTGATCGAGGAGCATTCGTCAGGAAGGGCGGACCGCCGCAAAGAGATCTGGACCCTGCTGAATCTGCAGCTCTGGCTTCACTACAGGCAACCAACCATCATCTGAAACCAATTTGCGTTCAGGTGACATGTAGTCCGGCCTGTTTACTCCTGAGTCGCTCACTGATTAAACTCTCCGAAATGGCTGAGTATTATGTCATGTCTTTCGAACAGTTCTTTGACACTTGCGGAAATGAGGAGACCTTTTTCCCTTGCGCGAGAACCGAGGAGCCGTGTTTTGCAGCGTTCAAGGTCCGCGTCCACAATCCCGGGATGTGTCATAAGCTCGCTTACTCCTGGCTTGAGCATTCCACAGATTCGCCGAATTATTTTTTCGTTGATGAACCCGGAGGCGGAAATCCCATATAGACCGGCAGGCGTTTGAATTCCGGCCTTCCGAATTCGCGACCTGAAATGCGGCCGAGCAATAATAGATCCGTGAGTCATAGCATACTGCTTTACGAATTTGGTCCGTTCGCCTTTTTCCAGGTCATGGAAAAACCTCCACGCACCCTCGGCTTCGAAAGGATCACGCATTGCCTTGACCGAAAAACGTTCCGCTATTTCGATAATAATATCGAGAACAACCGGGATAATATGAATATGCTTATGGCTATCGAAATGCGTTACGCTGATTCCGCAATCAAAAACTTTTTCCGCCTGGGAAAAAAGCTCTTTTCTGATTGCATCCCTCAGATTCTTTCGCCCCGCTATTTTCTTCAGCAACTCGCCGGGGCTCGAAGGCAGAAAACCGTCCGGGCCCACGAGGCCCTGCAGTTTGTCTGCTGGCAACAGCGGCTTAAGATCAGAAAGGGCGAAATGAATTCCCGTCTCGAAACCCTCCCGCCCTTTTGCCGTTTTTACCGCGTCATCAAAAGCTTCACCGTTGGGCATCAAGGTGGCGCTTTGAAGTACGCCCACTTCTGCGCATTCGGATATGGCAAGATTGATCCCTCTGGTCAATCCGAAATCGTCAGCATTGATAATTAACTTTCGTACCATAATCTACCGGTCCGCAATCACTCTGTTCCGAATGATTTCCTTGACCTTCCCGCCCCATGTCACCCGGTATGAGATGCCCCGCCACGAAAGCCAATTGCTGAACCATGTGCCGGCATAGCACAGCACGGCCATGGAATTGGCGGCTAAGACGGCCGGTATCCATCTCCATATCGGAATATCTTCATGAATGAGGGTTCGCCATTTCATGCCTATGGCCCAAAAGGCTGCCAGGAAT
>JBEKQE010000236.1:0-5598 GCA_049520035.1 Syntrophobacteraceae bacterium
GGCTGGAGTGTACGGTCGATAAGGCCGAAAACGTTCAGACCGAAGAGGAAGGGTGACCTCGTGGCTAAGAAAAAAAGCGATCTGTTTGAAGAGGCTCTGAAAAAGCTTCAGGATCTCGTGGAAAAGCTGGAGAAGGGGGACTTGCCCCTTGAAGAGGCAATGGAATGTTTCTCCGAGGGGATTCGAACTGCCCAGTTTTGCCACAGGAAACTCGAAGAGGCCGAAAACAAGGTGCAAATGCTCCTTAAAGACCAGCAGGGCGGGTGGGAATCCGCGCCTTTCGAGGCTGTTCAGACAAACTCGGCAGACAAGGGATAACTCCGGGACTTGGGCCGGTTGCGCCGGGAATAAGCTTTACTATTGGTAGCTGGAAGTTGCAACTTGCCCATGTTAGTATTATTTGATATATTTCTTAATCTCTTGCTTTTTTGCAAAGTTAACCTGTTACTATGGGTGAATTCGACCTGAAAACTTATTTAAGCCGGCGAAAGCAGCTTGTTGAGGCCGTGTTGGAGAAGATTTTTCCCGTCGCTTCCGGGCTTCAAAAAAGAGTAATTGAAGCTGCTCGCTATAGCCTGTTTGCTGGTGGAAAGCGGTTGCGTCCGATCCTGTGTCTGGCGTCGGCTGAAGTGGTAGGCGCCGATATTGAGCCGGTCCTTCCGGCTGCTTGCGCCCTTGAGATGATTCACACCTATTCTCTCATCCATGATGACCTGCCCGCCATGGACAATGACAATTTCAGGCGAGGGGTCCCTACCAATCACAAAGTATTCGGGGAAGCGATCGCCATTCTGGCAGGAGATGCTCTTTTGACGGAAGCTTTTGAATATTTCGTGCTCGGCGGTGTGAGTACTGACAAAGTAACGGAAGTTATCCGGATTGCCGTCAAGGCTGCCGGCTACAGGGGAATGATAGGAGGACAGGTAATCGATCTGGAATGTGAAGACCGAAAGGTGGATCTGGCGACAGTCGAGTACATGCACATTCACAAAACGGGAGCTTTGCTTTCGGCCTCACTGGAGATTGGGGCCGTTCTTGGCGGTGGGGATCAAGTGCAGACAAGTGCGCTAAAGAATTACGGCCATCACATCGGGCTTGCGTTTCAGATTACTGACGATCTTCTTGACGTTGAGGGAGACCCCGCACTGATGGGCAAAACACCGGGATCGGACGCCGCCAAAAACAAAATGACTTATCCCGCCCTGCTGGGCATTGCCCGATCCAGGGATGCAGCGAGGGAGCATGTGGAGAGTTCCCTTGAGTCGCTGGCGGGTTTCGACGTAAGGGCTGAGCCGTTGCGGGCCATCGCCCGGTACTTGTTGGTGCGCAGGGGATAATTCGGATAAAATGTCTTGACTTATATACGGAATTTTCATTAATTGGCTGAGACTGACGATTCAAGAAATTTAATTAGAGGGATTAAATTGAAAAACAAAACGATGGGCAAAGGGCTCCTTTCCTGTATCGAAATCCCCTATCAGATAAAAAGCTTATCTTATCAGCAACTTCTTAATTTGGCTGAGGAAATCCGCGCCCGAATCATAGGCACTGTTGCCGAAAACGGCGGGCACCTTGCTCCCAGTCTCGGTGTAGTGGAACTGACAATAGCGCTTCATTACGTATTCGATGCCGCACATGACCGTTTCATCTGGGACGTTGGCCATCAGGCTTATGCACACAAGCTTCTGACCGGGCGCCAAAAGGAATTTGGTTCCCTGCGTCAGTACGGCGGAATAAGTGGTTTCCCCAAGCGCTCCGAGAGCAGGTATGACGCTTTCGGGACAGGCCACTCCAGCACTTCGATTTCCGCCAGCCTGGGTATTTCGGTCGCCAATCATCTTAAGGGAAGCCAGGCTCGGGCGATTGCCGTGATTGGTGACGGCAGCATGACCGGAGGAATGGCTTTCGAGGGACTAAATAACGCCGGGGACCTCGCCAGAAACCTCATTGTGGTCCTCAACGACAATGAGATGTCCATTTCTCCCAATGTTGGCGCTCTTTCTTCATTTCTGAGCCGCAAGCTTTCGGGAAAAACCTTGATGTATCTGAAACGGGAGATGGAGGATTTCCTCAAATCGATCCGGGGAATCGGTCCGAATATTCTCCAGGTGTTGAGGCGCAGCGTTGATTCGCTGATCAGCTTTTTTACCCCTGGAATGCTGTTCCAGGCCCTCGAGTTTCAGTATATCGGGCCTATAAACGGGCATCGTCTCGACAGGTTGATAGAGACATTCGAAATAGCGCGCAATGTGGACGGTCCTGTCCTGATTCATGTGCTGACCCAAAAAGGAAAGGGCTACGCGCCTGCTGAAAAGGACCCCACGAGCTTTCACGGGGTGGGGGCCTTTGATATAGCAACCGGCAGGAGCGTTAACTCCGGCGGCCTCTCCTACACCAAAGTTTTCGGGAGGGCGATGAAGAAGCTGGCTGACACCAACCCCAAATTGATCGGCATTACGGCCGCAATGATCGAGGGCACTGGACTCGACTGCTTCGCCCAGACCTTTCCTGACCGGTTTTTCGACGTCGGTATCGCAGAGCAGCATGCTGTGACCTTTGCGGCCGGCCTTGCCACGGAGGGTTTCAAACCAGTGGTGGCCGTCTACTCCACTTTTCTCCAGCGAGCTTATGACCAGATATTGCACGATGTCTGCCTTCAGAACCTTCCGGTGGTCTTTTCGGTGGACCGCTCCGGCATAGTGGGCGAAGATGGGCCGACGCACCATGGGCTGTTCGACCTGTCGTATCTGCGCTCTATGCCGAATATGGTGGTGATGGCCCCAAAGGATGAAAACGAGCTTCAGCATATGTTGAAGACGGCGGTCGATCACGACGGTCCGGCTGCTGTGCGTTATCCCAGAGGAAACGTGATCGGCGTAAAGCTCGATGACGAACTCAGGTCACTGGAGATCGGGAAGGGCGAACTGCTGCGGCCGGGGAAAGATTTGACCATAGTGGCCATTGGTTCCACGGTGCAGAGTGCAATTGAAGCCGCTGAGCGGCTCGATTCCGAAGGGATCGAAGCGGCAGTCATAAATGCCCGGTTTGTAAAGCCTCTTGACCGTGAATTGTTAATGACCTGGGCTGAAAAGACGGGCAGGGTTATTACTGTTGAAGAGAACACGCTCCAGGGTGGCTTTGGAAGCGCGGTCCTGGAAATGTTCGAGGAAGAATCGTTTTTCCCGAGGGCATTAAAGCGCTTGGGAATATCGGATTTTTTTGTTCCTCATGGAAGCCAGACCGTATTGAGAAATCTCTGTGGAATCGACGCCGATGCCATTGAGAGCGCTGCCCTTAAATTATTAGATTTCAGTCATGGCCAAGTCCTCCGAGCGATTGGACAAACTGCTCGTCGCTAAAGGTTTTGCCCCTACTCGCGAACGTGCCCAGTCGCTTGTTATGGCCGCAAAAGTCCTCGTAAACGGCCGGATTCTGACCAAGGCCGGACAAAAAGTCCCCGAAGACTCAGAGATCCGTATTATCGCAGACGCAATCCCGTACGTCAGCCGGGGCGGTCTGAAGCTCGAACATGCGATCCGTGCGTTTTCAATCGAGGTTTCCGGCCGGATTGCTATGGACGTCGGCTCTTCAACGGGAGGTTTTACCGATTGTCTGCTCTCATTCGGAGCACGCAGGGTCTATGCAGTTGATGTCGGATACGGCCAGCTTGCGCTCAAACTGAGGGACGACCCCCGTGTGGTCCCGCTTGAAAGAAAAAACATCCGGTACCTGCCTGTCGAACTGATACCCGATCCTGTTCAGATAGCCTCCATCGACACATCTTTCATCTCTCTCAAGCTGGTGATCCCATCTGTGCTCAATTTTCTGGAAGCCGAAGCGGTGCTCGTCGCACTCATAAAACCGCAGTTCGAAGCAGGCCGTGAGCAGGCATCGAAGGGCGCAGGAGTCATTCGGGACCCCCGCATACACGAACAGGTGTGCGATGCGCTGGCTCAATTTACAGCCGGGCTTGGATTTGAGGTGGTTGGAATAATTCCATCCCCCATACTGGGGCCGAAGGGAAACCGGGAATTCCTGATGGCGGCGGTTGCGCCCAAACATCGGTAAGAACGGCATGCGAATTCATCTGGTATTCGTCGGCAAGACGGCCTTTCGCGACATAGAGTCTGCCATAGGCCGTTACCTGGAAAGACTTCGGCACTACTGTGCGGTGCAGATTCACTTCATAAAGGCGGAGAAGATCACAGCGGCTGTCGGGGACCGGCTCGTCCGTGAGCGTGAAAGCGAGCGCATCCTGAAACTGGCAGGACGTCTGGGACATCTGATCGTGTGGGACCAAAGAGGGCGCGAGCTCGATTCCACCGGGCTGTCAAAGCTGATGGAAAAACTGATCGCCTCGGCAATATCGGACGTCTGGATGGCAGTGGGCGGACCGGTCGGGCTATCCTGCCAATTGCTGCAAAGCGCCCACGACGTGCTCTCTTTGTCGAAGATGACCCTTCCCCACGACCTCGCTCGCCTGGTGCTCGTTGAGCAGCTCTATCGCGCTTTAACGATTATGAGAGGTGAACCTTACAATAAGTAAGCCAGGGTGCCTTAGACTGCCAAAAGCGAAAGCTGAGACTATGCTCGAAAGCCTCAGCTCCGCTTGCGCGCTAAACGGCGACAACTTCGGTGACTTCGGGGATTTCCTGCTTAATGATTCGTTCGATACCCGATTTTAAAGTCATCTGGCTCATGGGGCAGCCTCGGCAGGCTCCGGTCAGCCGCACTTTGACGACCGAACCATCTACCTCTATCAACTCAACACTTCCGCCGTCTCTTTCCAGCATGGGTCTTATCTTGGCAAGCGCTTGCTCGACTTTCTCACGCATCTGCTTCCTCCAATCAGGATGATTATCAGCATCGAATCATGTCGGCGCAAGATAACATATAAGGGAAGAAGGGAAAACAAAATCCTGTCTGTAAAGAGGGTAGTTTTTCCAGACTTGTTCATTCTCGGGCCTGTCTGAATGAAAATTATTTTCGTAATGCAACCGTTGGGAATGGAATTGAAATTTAGTATTGTTTTCAGTAGAATGCGAGATTGTTGAAAGAGATGGGCGTTTTGCAAACTCATTGAGAGGCAGACTGTATGGCTAATTATCAACTTTTGGAGCGCTTTTCAGCCGAGCAGCTCAGCAGGAGTGTTGAGCAATTGGCGAAGCGGATAAATCGTGACTACAAAGGCAAAAATCTTGTCCTGATCGGTATTCTTAAGGGGGCCTTTATTTTTATGGCCGATTTGGCAAGGCGTCTTGATCTTCCCGTTAAATTGGACTTCGTGCGCCTGGCCAGCTACGGGGATAAGAGCCAGACTTGTGGAAATGTCAGGATCACAAAGGACGTAGAGCTTCCTTTACAGGGAAGCCATGTGCTGGTCGTCGAGGATATAGTCGACTCCGGTGTCACTCTCAAGTGGTTCCTTGATTATGTCTCAAACCTGGGCCCTGAATCCGTAAAGGTATGCGCTCTTTTGGATAAACTTGAGCGCCGTGAGGTCGAAGTTCCCATCGATTATATTGGAATGACGGTGGCCAAGGGTTTTCTGGTCGGCTATGGACTGGATTTCTCCGAGAATCACAGGAACCTGCCGGC
>JBEKQE010000237.1:0-5559 GCA_049520035.1 Syntrophobacteraceae bacterium
TTTCGCCTCCGTTTTTTGCGGTCCGGGCTATCGTCTCGTCGATATCCAGCTCGATTTCCGGTCCCGCACGCTTCAGATTCTTAAGCGAAGCCAGAATCTGGCTCACATTTTCCCTGGCCAGAGGGGATTTCTCGCTATAGTTGACATAGTTCCTTTTATCTATCACCTTCTGAGCCGTACCATGAAGACCCCACCCATAGACGCGCATTCCTCCACCAACATGCCCCGAGTGGCCGAACGGGGACCGACCCCCGGCCCCGATCCAGGTGTGACCTCCATCGTGTGGGCCTGTTTGCTCCAAAAGAGTTTCCCAGAACCGCCTCAGCAGTTCCTCTATCCCGTATGTTCGCAGCTCCCCGGCAGAAATGACTCCTTTTGCGAGCTGCCCGCGCAGCCACTCCTGGAAAGGCTTGCCCGCAAACACCTCTTCCCAGTCGGGCATTTGCCATGGGCCTTTACCCAGAAAGAAGTGCGCGAAAACCCGCTCGAAGGCGTCATAGTGTTCGACGTTTTTGACAAAAACAAGGCGGGCCAGCAGGAAGAACCGGTCAAGGTCAGGCGCCAGGCCTTTTTGGAGACCCCGGTAAAACTCCAGAACATATCGAACACTTATAGGGATTTCCGCCTCGCGCAACTGTTGGATGAATGAGAGCATCAGTGAATCCTTCGGGCGCGCTCGAATAAAGAGCTTAAGCCTGGAAATTGTTTCACGCTAAGACAGGATTTACAGGATTTACTGGATTGAAGAATAGCTCATGACTCCCTACCTGTTTTGCCTTTGGCACGATGTCTTCCTGTTAACCCAGTTAATCCTGTCTGAAAAGCTTTGCCTCCGCGTCCTCTCCTTGATCGGACTATGCCCCGTCTCTGTGGTGCAGATTCATGCTTCGCGTCTTCGCGTGAAACCAGGCTCGGCAGCTTCATCGGAATTGAGTCTTCTGGTTTACTCCTTTGAATTTCAACAAATCCTGGGAGCGTTTGAGAAGGGTTCCGATATGCCGGAGCGCCTTCCCGGCGCCCGGCCCGTTTGCGTCACTGGAGCGCATGGCGCCGATCCAGTCAAGCAGTTCCGCAGTGGCAGGCGGCTTTTCGAACCCCTGTTCCCGCAGGCGGTAAAATTCCGTAAGACATGCTTCCAGGAATTGCCCGGGGATGTCGGGGAAATGCAGCCGCACGATAATCGAGATCTCTTCGGGGCCGGGGAAGGGGATGTAGTGGCAGAAACATCGACGCAGAAAGGGATCGGACAGCTCTCGTTTGGCGTTGCTCGTAATGATCAGGATGGGCTTATTGCGCGCCGCCACTTTATGGTTGATTTCCCGAATGATAAAGGAACCATCCTCGAGGACGTCCAGGAGGTTGTCCTGAGTATCCGAATCGGTCTTATCGATCTCATCGAGCAGCAGCACTCTTCTATCCTCGGCAAGAAACGCTCTGCCTATCGGCCCAAAGCGAAGGTAATCCCAGATATCGTTAACGTTGCGGCCCGATTCTCCGCTTCCAAACCTGGAATCGTTGAGCCTCAGCACAGTATCATAAACATAGCACAGCTCTTCACCTTTGAATGTGGACTTGCAGCGGGCTTCTTCCATGTCGATCCCAAAGGCGCGGGCGATTTCGAAGGCAAGCCGGGTCTTCCCTGTTCCCGCTTCACCCATCAGAAGCAGAGGTTTTTCCATCGAGATGGAAATATTTACTATCTCGCCCAGCTCAGGGCTAAGGTAATAACGCTCGGTACCTTCGAACTTCATGCGCGTCCACTCCGTCCTTCGGGAAATTTAAGATTTAGGATACATAATGAATTGAGTGCATCGAAAAAGGGCTATCGTCCTGCCGCTTTCCTTGTGGATTACAGCCGCATCCCACACCTGTGTGCTTTTTCCGAGATGAGCCGCCTGTGCGCTGCACTCAAGAGTGCCTTCGCGCGCCGAGGCCAGGAAATTGGACTTAAGCTCGACAGTGGTAAAGCCGGCGGCTCTCTCTGGCAGGTGTGCGAAGCACCCGACCCCGCAAGCCGTATCGGCTAAGGTTATTATGCTTCCCGCATGGAGAAACCCGTTTAGCGCCGCCAGATGGTGACCTGTGATAACAATTTCAGCCTTAACCTGTCCAGCCACAATCTCCGTCACGATCATGCCGAGGTAATCTGGCAAAAAACCGGCGCCTATATTATTAAAGTATTCCGGAGTAAGTCTTGATCTTTCCAGCATCGACTCTTCTCGATTTCGGGTTTTGAGAAAAACTAAAAACTCTTTGCGTCATGGCCGTCTCCTGTCGGCCGGAGTATCCTATTCAGGTACCTTCCTCCGCTCTCTGTCCCAGCGTCCCCCTTCTCCGCCTCAGATCTTCCCCCCATCCCTCCGTCCTCCGTCCCCCGTCTTCCGTCTAAATAGCAACTGTGAGAAGATGTGGCAAGATTTTCGAAACAGTGAAAAGACCAATTGGCCGAAAGTGGAAGGTCTTGGAGCAGCGTAGTCGCAAGCAAAAGTTCCACACCACAAAGGTCTCAGTGCAGAGTAGAAAAAGCAAATAACAAAAGCGATTCCACCACGGATTCCACGAATATCGCGAAGATTAACACTCAACGGGGCAAAGAGAAATACAAACTGAGGAGCCAGACCGTCGAGCCTGTTTTTGGGCAAATCAAAACCGCCATGAGCATCGAGCGTGCCGAAGACCTGCCGGAGAGAGGACGCAATATCGGTTGCCGGCATAGACGTCAAGGATACCTGAGTCTGGACGATTTCTGATGCGATCTCAGTGAACCAGTTCGCTTTCCCTTCCTCATTTTTCGCTTGCGAAATCTTTTTACTTGTTTGGATCTACTTCGTATACTTTCTCTGACATAAAAGGAGACCAGGTAAATGAAGCACACACGTGAGGCCGCGGTTTCTCTCGCTCTAGTCACCGCAATTGTCATTATATGGTCCATAATTTACGGCCGGACTTCCCTCGCCGCCTGGAACACCCCGGTGGCGTACGGCGGTGACGCGCCCCAGATGCTGGCCCACGCACAGGCATTTCTTAACGGCGAGATCGCTCCTGTTCTTCAAAAATTCGTGAAATCCCTCGGCGCTCCCTTTACAGCCAATTGGAACGATTTCCCGGTGATCAACGAGCTTATATTTGCAGCAATGGGCTGGCTGGGACGAGGCATAGGGCTTTTTGCGAGTGCCAATGCCATTGTTTTGCTGGCTCATGTTCTTGCCGGGTTATCTTTTTTCTGGGTTGCCAGAGTGCTAAAGTACAAAACAGTTTTCAGTCTTGCCGGGGCCGTTTTATTCGCTTTCTCTCCCTTCATTCTTTTCCGGAGTTTGGGCCACATTAATGTCACCTGCTGCTGGCATGTCCCCCTGTTTCTCCTGGTAACCTGGTGGACTTATTCCGGGCGGATCGCTTTATGGGGCCGAAAATGGTGGATTGCGGCAGCCGTCTCCTTTATTACGGGAACATTTAATCCGTATTACACATGTATGTATTTGCAGTTCCTGGGGTTCGGAGTTCTTCTTCATTCCGTGCGAAAGCAGTGGCCACAAGCCGCCATGGCCTTTGGCCTGGGGTGCCTGGCTATGGCCGCATTTCTGCTTATGAACGTCCCCACGATCGGCTACAGTCTGCAACATGGCAGTAACCTCGTGGCCGGCGTCCGTTCCTTAAACGACCTGGAGCTATATGGATTGAAAGTTCCCGATCTCTTCATGCCGCCTCCTTACCATCGCTGGCATTGGTGGGCCTCTTTTGGGCAGTCGAAATATTACATTGTAACCGCTCTCAAGGGGGAATCGTGGAGCCCTTATCTTGGTTTTGTGGGTATTGCAGGCTTAGCCTGGCTTGCAGGCATGAGCATTTTCAGGCTGTTTCAAGGAAAACCCCGCTGCATCCCCGTTCAAGCATGGCAGACTTTATGGGTATTGGCCTTTTCGATTGTTGGCGGCGCAAATTTGATTCTGGGGATTTTAGGGTGTAATTATTTCAGGGCATCGAACAGGTACAGCATAATTATTCTATGCATTTCCCTGTTTTTCCTGGTCCGTCAGCTTTCGCGCCATTGCCCCCGCCGGCTCGCCCTGCCCGTGACCTTTGTTCTATTGGCGGCCGGTCTGGCCGATCAGTTGCCGCCCGTTACGACCACTGCGAGTATTGAGCAAGTGGCGCAACAGATTCGATCGGATCGTGAGTTTACAGCCGGCATGGAATCGGGCCTGCCCCCTGGAACGATGGTTTTCCAATTACCGGTGGTGGGTTTCCCGGAGTCTCCTCCCATAAACAAGATGTACGATTACGAACATTTCATACCATATTTCTATTCGAAGCTCCTCCGCTATTCTTATGGCTCGGATAAAGGAAGAGCTTTAGATGCCTGGCAGCGGGAAGTTGAGAAGATGCCGCCCGCGGAGATGGCCGCCAAACTCGAGGAGTACGGCTTCGGCGCCATTTATCTCAATACAAAGGCTTTTAAAGACGGGGGATCGAAGCTGATTGACGATTTGCGGGATGCCGGCAAGCCGGTTTTTATCGTTAGCAGCAGGAACGACCTGGTGGCGATTCGACTGACGCCTGCCGCTGTCCCGTCTTCGCCGGATATTCCGCCATTCTTCGGCCCCGGTTGGTCGGAAGGTGGACATGGACCCGGTCGATGGGCAGTTGCCCGGGAGGCGACTATCGAATTGTGGAATACTCAAAAGGAGAGCACAAGAACATCCATACAGTTTGGTTTGGTAGCACTCAAACCAAGGCACGTCAGGATTAGCTTTAATTCCGGGTTGTTCGACGATTTCGATCTTCAGCCGAATGCTGTGAGACTGATTGGGCCCAAACACGTCACTCTGGCCCCCGGGAAAAACATCATGCGATTCGAGACGGATATGCCTCCTGATGTGCTGGGAAAAGTCATTCCTCCACAGGCGACTTTTTGGATGGGCGGTTTAAAAGAGGCTCGATTCACGACGGGCTCCGGTTTTGATAAATAGGCCCCGTTTTTGCCTGCGGAGGAACGCATGGAATTTGCCCGAGGACGCAGAGGAACCAGTTATCTCCTTTTTCGCTTGCGAAATCTTTTTACTTCTTTGGATCTGCTTCGTATACTTTCTCGGACATAAAGCTGTCCCTGAGGTTTTGGGCCTTCTTCGTCCAGTGGCAAGGTTTGCTGAGGCATCCAGGTATAAAACTATTTTCCGATCCCTTTCGGTCGCACGCGTAATCTTGGAGTTCCGCTGAGCTTGCGCCTGGCGATTTTCTCCATAAAAGGAGACCAGGTAGATGAAGCACTTGCGTGAGGCCGCGGTTTCTCTCGCTCTAGTCGCCGCAATCGTCATTATATGGTGCATAATTTATGGCCGGACTTCCCTCGCCGCCTGGAACACCCCGGTGGCGTACGGCGGCGACGCGACCCACGGCGGCGACACGACCTTCATGCTGGCCTACGCACAGGCATTTCTTAACCCAACTTCCGCAGTTGTGAAGGTTAAGTTGTTGATATTTCACAATCTGAGGTCAAAAGTCGTCACTACAAATTGTGTTTTTCAAATCTTCGCGGCAAGCTCAGTTTGAGCCTCTGCA
>JBEKQE010000238.1:0-5545 GCA_049520035.1 Syntrophobacteraceae bacterium
CTCATGCAGTATTACGGCGGGATGCCGGTATCTCAATTTAAGGACTTGAGAAATATTCAGCAAAAAATTCAGGAAAAGGACCCGGCTGAAGCGGCACGCCAAACCAACATGAGCGCTTCTCTTACGGCCATCAGTGACGTGACGGATTTGGGCGCTGTTTCGCCGCAGTCGCCCTATTATAAGATGGATCAAGCTTCGGACCAGGTCTTTGAGCAGCAGAAATGGAACGAGTTTGTTGGAAGATTCGGGCAGGAGATCGGGGACTGGAGGCAGAACAACGGCGGCAAAATACCCTCTGTGCTGCAGGAAAGGGAGATCGCACAGCAAATCCTTTTTCCGCAAGGAACGCCGGCGCAGCACGCACAGCTTGGCGCCGAGGCCGCCTCAGGCTCCGAAATCCCAGGGCACGGTGACACAGAGACGCTGGGACGCGGTGCCAAAACCGTCTCTCCATCTCCGAGTCCCCCCGTTTCCGCGTCAGTTTCATCCGAGGGCGCCAAGTTAACCAACCCGCCCCCAGACCATACAAATACCGGTATAAATATGAACGCAGATGCAAGTATGTTAGTATCTGACGGTAAACCCCATCAGGTCGATAGGGCGGAGCGGCAAACTGAGGGGATATCGCGCGATGCCGACGGGATGCATATTGCCGGCAGGGACGCCCCGCAGGAAGGGAATCCCTGGGGAACAGGGGCCGAAGGGATGCCTGAGCTTTGGGACTTCCCAAAACATCCTGGGGTGACGAGAACTGATGAGGAGCCTTCAGATGCCGTTGCTTACTACACTCCGGATCGCCAGAAGTTTTTAGCTCCTCCCCAAACAGACTGGTCGGCCGTGTACGAGGCTGGTAAGGCGAATGGGCTAGACCCGATTGCAGCCTGGCGGGCACTCGGGTACTTCGGGGCGTTTGATTTTCAAAGGCAAAAAGATAAAAACCTTTTCATTAGTAAATATACGGACGCATCGAATTATGCGGTTGGCGTTTACATGAGGGGAGCAGGATTTTCTCTTGAGGAGACGAAATTTATAGCGGGACTGTTTGCGCATACAATGTCTTCAAATGCCGGCAAACCGGAACAGTCCACTTGGTGGACTAACGGCTGGAATGCGGCAGATTCAGGAGAATTCGCAAAACAGCCTGATTCGATGCAAGATATCGAATAACATAGCTATCCTACAGTAGATAGGTCTCCATAGCAGGGGTGGAGTTGAGCATGAAGGGATGGCCTCGTCACTTGCAGTACGCTTGGCGTTGGGTCCGCATACCAGTGATTATAGTGATGGTGCTTTATTTAGTCCTTATCTGTATGCGAGCAGGGTATCACAGCACTTGTGCGCACGATATCCGGACGATAACCCCACAGCAGGGGAATTTTGACGCGGTAGTAGAAGAAGAATGTTGTAGCGGGTTCGGTGGCTGGTGTGAAGTGACGATTAAACTTCGCTGGAGAACCGGATGGGGTCTGGATACTAAGATATTTGCCTATGATCCAGATCTTGGACCGGGTGGGACTCATGATCCGGTCGTGGCTTGGTTGAGTGCAAATGAGTTAGAGATAGCTGTGGATAGTGTTAGTCACATTCATAGCCAACTTGGGCAAGCTCGCGGAGTCAAGATCACGTACCGCATCGGGAGTGTGAAGCACCCGTGAGGAGGCGGCATGAATACCTCGGGGAATCTTTAATTTTCGGACTGTCCCATTTTAAGGTAGTGGCGCCTACTCATTGCATGCTCTATGGTATAATAATTGCAAGACTTTTGGAGTCTTTATAGCATAAATATCGAATGTTTAGTGTTGCGATTTCGCCAAAGTCTGATAATCTTAATTATACAATGAACACTGCGCAATGTCCACAAGCCTCCAGGGTGGGGAAGGGAGGACGGAATAAAGAAAGGCTGGTAGTAGGTATGGCAAAACGCGGACGCGCAATTCCATCGGAGCTTAAGCATGATGCGATCGTCGAAGCGCTCCTTGAGATCCGTTTCGACATGCGAAAGGAAACCATTCCGGAGATTTTGTTTGGCCGCCTCGCTGAGCACGGGCCGTGGAAAGGATTCGAGCAAAGGCCACTGCCGGCTTATCAAGTCCCTCCGCCCCTGCGACAAGCTGATCCGAACCTTCGCTTTCAACCTGTCTTTGAGTTGGCCGCACCTGATAAGCGGCGTACTATCCGCATTGGTCCGCATGTGTTGTCATACCATCGGCTCCGCCCGTACGTGGGTTGGGAAAAGTTCAAGCCTGAACTGGGGGAAGCAATTGACGGGTTGTTTTCGACGACTGAGGGTTTGAGCATCCGACGACTGGGGTTCCGATATATAAACGCGCTTCAAACCGATGTTCACGGCATCAGGTCGATATTGGACCTCGATCTGAAACTTTCAATAGCGGAGGAGAGTGTCTCCAGTAATGTGAACATCAACTTCACCACTGACATAAGCAACGATACTAACTGCACTGTTCGTATTGCCACGTCTGAATTCGTTCAAGGCGAGCTGCCGCCGAACACTTCTGTCTTTGTCGATGTCGACGTTTTTACCAAAGAGGCCTTCAGAACGGAAGACCAAATCGAAGTAAAAAAATGGGTTGAGTTTGCCCACACGAAGGAGAAGGAGCAATTCTTCCGGCTTTTAACGGATCAGACTATTGACTCGCTCAAGAAGGAGGGATGAATGCTCGCCAGCGCGACTGCAGAAGCTACAGCGTCATTTGGCATTAGAACTCGTGATGATTACTTGTCATCAGCGCATGCCGCCGAAGTGACCGGGCGTTACATCAGGAGGTTCTTTCCAGCTTCTCCACCGGTACTTTCGGACACCAAACCTGAGGACTCCATAAAGAGCCCAAGCCGTATCAAGCCCCAATGGCTCGCAACTGTTCAGGAACGCATGTACAGTTCAATCGTGCCTAAGGACAAGGAATTGGAGAATGATGGACGCTGGTTAAGGTATGGCGTGGCTGAGATAGCGTCCGCATTCTTTCAAATGACCTCAGATCTGTTGCCAAGCGAGCCACACATTTATGGGTCACAAATCGGTGATCTCGTTGCAGAGTTTGAGGATACACATGGGACTATGACGAGCATCATTACGCCCACGTCTGTCATATTGTTTGCTGTGGTGGACGGCGTCCCTATTGAAAAAAGGTTAGTGCCCGGAAGTGATAGTCCCACCGCGTTGCGACGGGAATTACGAGAGTTGACTGAAAGCCTGCGGACGGGACAGCATGACGTGGAGACCACAAAATAATGAGGACGTTGGGCCAAATGAACATATTGGTCGCCGCATCTTTGATGAGCCCCCGCTGGTAGGGGCGCGGGATCAGAAGCCCTTAGAGCGGCTAAGTATTCAGCATTTCGAGGATAAGGACGGGGAGGTGTCGCTCGACCGGCTAGGCCGGACGGGTATCGACAAAGGCGTGGTAGGATACCTGCGGCGCCGAGCTGATAAAGCGGGGACTAAATTCAGGCGTACTAAGGCATTCCGTGGTTGGGCGGTACTCACCGCCCGCAAATTTGGGAGTCCCCCAGCTCCACCTGGCCATGCACTTTCCGTGATCGCTTCGCCTGTGCATGGAGACGACCTGGACGAAAATATCTACCACGCGTATGTTGTTGACCCGCGGAAAGATCGCTACATAATGGCGCTATATCTGCGCGAGTTGTTTGAAAATCACGGGACAGTGACAGAGGTAAAATAGGCCACGCTGGTAAAGCGTAAGAACAGATTTTTGCGATTTCTTCCCGCTTGGTTTAGAAAGTGGCTTATCAAGCCGCGCGGATGATCGTCGTTGTGCTTGTTGGGGTAGTCGTGGATTTGATTCTCGGTTGTACCAGCGTAGGGGTTCCAAGCTTCCTCTTAGGCTTACTTTATTAAATCTGATACCTTGATCTGGGACATTCCCGTGCCTAATGCCAGAAGCGCTTCAACTCGATCTTTCAGACTTGCCCAAGCAACAGGCAGCGCCACTCACACTTGACCTTTCCGATCTGCCGAAGCAGCAAAGCGCACCACTGCAACTTGACTTGTCCGATCTTCCTAAAGCCGGCGCCGCCAGATACGTTGACGAAACGATAGCGCAGAAAGCAAAACCCGAAGATTCCTGGTTCTGGCAGAGCTTGGAATCCAGCGACACACTGAAACCTTACGCCCAGAAAGTGAGAGAATACGTTGAAAGCCCTACCGACACCAAAGGGGCCTGGGATTGGCTGACGAGCACCGTTCCGAAGTCGGCGGCTCAGTTGGGCGTCGGTTTGGCGAGGACGCCTTTTGACCTTGCCCAGACCTTTAGCGGCGAGTCTCGGGCCGCAATTGAAAAGTTTCTCCAGGAACACCCCGAATATGAGCAGATCGTTCGAGAAGACCCGACCGGTGAGAGCCTGCAAGCACTTGCCGGGATAGGCGCGGTGGAAGGAACCCTCAAGACGGCGGAAATGGCGGCCAAAGGGGCGGCGGTATTCATCGGAAAACCCCTGGGCATTGATACCGAAAACCAAACCTGGACCTGGGAGAATTTTAAAGATGCATGGTGAATCATCCGGTGGAATCATTCGCAGGAGTTTACCCGTTCGGCGCATCGTTTTTGAAGCGCAAGGGAATCACGCCTTCCGAGACTCAGATTAGAGAACTTGTGGAATCGGCGGTAAAGGATGAGAAAACACCTCTTGCGCAAGAGCTGAAAGAGGAATTGGCGAAAGGGCCTCCACAGGAAGCTACTGTAACGCAAAACGAAAATCCACGACCAGGGGTTGTTGAATACCCTGCAAAGACATCTGCGAATATGGATAATACAAGGTGCTCAGGAACCGGCAAGGATAGCAGGGACACCGTCTGAAACAGATGAGGGCAGCAAAACATCGCTGGCCCCAAGTACTGCTCAGATAATCCACGTTAGATGGCAGTGCGGTTAGTGCACGCCAAGCTGATATTCTCAGCGAACCTGAGCGATCATATCTCGAAGAATCAAAGAGGGTCAAAAAAGAACTTGAAACACAAGGCCGGGAAGAGGAACAATCAGGCTCAATTCAACCAGCATCTGCCACCGAAAGAGAAATTGGAGAGACTAGCGGATCGCAACCAGTTCCTGCTGTCGCCGGACCTTTTACGACCATTGGAAAAGCGTTCCAGGATATCGAAAAAGAACCGGTCCATATAATCGGTCAGCCTATCAAGAGTTATGCTGATCTGGCTGAGCTTGCCCAAGGTTGGAGAAATCCAAATTATGAAGAGCTGCGTTATGTCTTTGTTAAGCGTGGAGTAATAGTTGACCACGAGGGCGTCACCTGTATGCACCCTGGATACTCCACAGTTTATCTGGGTGACCTCGACCAATATATCGAGCACCTGCAAGACCGCATCAAGGCGCTGGGTGCTGACAGGCTCTACATGGTCCACAACCACCCGAATGGAAATCCAACACCTTCGGACTCAGATATATGGGCCACTACAGCCATAGCCATGTCCATCCCGCAATTTAAGGGTCATATCATTATAAATTCGGGGAAATACGGTTATATAAACAGCACAGGATCAGACGCGACGGTC
>JBEKQE010000239.1:0-5484 GCA_049520035.1 Syntrophobacteraceae bacterium
CTTTTGCAGAGGCTCAAACTGAGCTTGCCGCGAAGATTTGAAAAACACAATTTGTAGTGACGACTTTTGACCTCAGATTGTGAAATATCAACAACTTAACCTTCACAACTGCGGAAGTTGGGGTAGAGCGCGCGCCGGTCTGGGTTACAGATCAGCGCCTCGGCAACGGCCAGGTTGTATATGAGGGATTTTCCGCTCGATGTCGGCGTGGACACAACGGTATGCCGGCCTGACCGGATGTGCTCGAGGGCCAGTGCCTGGTGACTGTAAAGAGCCGATATTCCGAGCTTGAGCAGCGCGTCTTCGACGGCTTCCGGAAGCGGAGATGAGAGTTTCCCGAAAATCGGCGGCTGAGCAGGGAATTCGGCATGATGGGCAATTTCGAAATCCCTTAGTCGATCGTTCAAAAGCCTGTTCAAAAAGCGCTGAATCACTGCGAAATCCGGCTAAAAGGTTCAGGATGCTTGATGTTGGATCACTGGATACCTCGCGTGGCCACTTTAACCCAAAAAGGAAACAGGGTGCAAGCCGGAACTCGGAGAGAGAAATCCACCATCTGGATTCCAGGACAGAACTCATATATTATAAGCAAAATCTTTTAGGGAGAGTCCTTGCCCGGTTCGAGTTCAAGGGTGCGCAACTGACTATACAAAACTGCAAAAGGAGGAAAGCATGGATCTGAAGGAAGCGGTGAAAAAAATACACTGGCTTGGCCATGATGGGATCCGCATCGACGGAAGTACGGTGGTTCTGGTCGATCCATTCCAGATTACGGTCACAAAGCCCGCCGACCTTATCATGGTCAGCCATGATCATTTCGATCACAACTCACCCGAAGACGTGGCCAAAATCCAGAAAAAGGATTCCGTCATAGTAACCGATGCGGCTTCGGCCAAGAAACTCAAGGGCGACATAAAGGTAGTGGCCCCCGGCGCAACGCTGAGCGTCAAAGGCGTTGAGATAGAAGTCGGGCCGGCCTACAACACCAACAAAGACTTCCATCCCAAAGCCGCAGGTATGCTCTCTTTTGTCTTCAAACTGGATGGTGTCCGCTATTATCACGCGGGCGACACC
Organism: Syntrophobacteraceae bacterium; assembly: GCA_049520035.1. Taxonomy (GTDB): domain Bacteria; phylum Desulfobacterota; class Syntrophobacteria; order Syntrophobacterales; family Syntrophobacteraceae; genus SbD1. Next base: position 1,075 of record JBEKQE010000239.1, read on the forward strand.
GATTTTATTCCTGAGATGAAGCAGCTTGACGTGGATATCGCGTTTCTGCCCGTATCAGGAACTTATGTCATGACCGCTGATGAAGCTGTACAGGCGGCAAAGGCGATCAACCCGAAGATCGCCATCCCGATGCACTATGGCGCAATAGTCGGCTCGGAGGACGATGCCACGAAATTCAAAAAGGCCCTGGAGGGCCAGATCGAAGTCGTAATTCTGCAGAAAGAGACCCAGTAAAACGAGCAAATGAACTCTGGAGTGGTAATCTCTCAGACCGGGGCCGGGAGGGACTTGTGTCTCGCCGGCATTCTTGGAATCGACTCAACCTGTTCCGCCTGCCCCGCCCGAGCACCCGGTCATCTCCGTGAATCGATTACTTTGCAGCACGCCGCCTTTCGGCATTAGTTCACGATCTCCCAGTTCGACAATGTCAAGCTGATCAGATTATATTGCACACCTCCGGAATCGCAAGACAACAAAACACTCTTTTTTGATCTATTGCGCATATTACAAAAATTACATTCCGGCAAATATATGGCAGGGCTGGAAAGCATGGCCGGCTCGCCGGAAATGTCTTATTACATTTTGGCCTGTAATCAGCGCTTCGATTTCTTGAGCTCCATTCCGATTTTGAAGGCAGGTCCGATTTTTTCACCGATCCTGAAGTAGGCTTTGTTCGCGCCTGTTACGTACATGAGCGGATCGATTTTTGCCGGATCGGGCTCGCCATCCGTCATGCAATCTTCGGATACGTGGACCTCCTCGATCTGACCGATCACGAGGGTATGCGAGCCAAGGGTGAGAATATGGACAACCTTGCATTCCAGGTTGACCGGGCACTGTTCGATCAGGGGAGCGTTTCTCAGTTTCCCATAGAATATAGTGAAATTGCAGTCTTTCACCTTGTCCGCCTTTGTGGTCCCCGAAATCAGGCCGCAATAGTCCGTTTCCCTGACCAGTGCCGCGCTTGGCACGTTCACGGAGAATACACCATTTTCCCTTATTCCTTTCAGGGTGTAGCGGTGATGCTGAAGGGCCAGCGTGATCATGGGAGGCGTGCTGGCCGCTATCCCGCTCCAGGCGGCAGTCATGAAGTTGGGTTTTTCGCTTACAGTGGCGCCTATTAGAAAGGCCGGCATCGGATAAATCAGGGTCTGCGGTCCCAGAGCGATCTTTTTCATTTTGCTTTCTCCCAAAGTGACGGTTGGCATCAGAGTTCCAGGGCGTTCGAATTACTTAGAAGCCATGTCCATGTGATTCCAACGCTATTAATACGACCCCATGAATTGTCAAGGTCCGATTAATGACTGCAGGGACTGCTGTTGCTGCGGCTGGAACAAAGACCGAAAGTTGGCAGAGACCTCAGCGGCAATTAACGGCAGGAGCCGATAAATCATGGGGCGCTCCCCACCCCTGACCTGAATCGAGTAGCCCTGGACAAACTCTTTATGTTGACACGAAACGAGGAAGAATGCTACTAAGAGCACTCTGAACAAAGAAGTGGGGGCCGTTAACTCAGGAGGTAGAGTATCTGCCTTTTAAGCAGAGAGTCGCAAGTTCGAATCTTGCACGGCCCATCATATCGGAGTGTTTTGAAGCCTGAGAGGTCTCGGGCTTTTTTTTATTTTGCGGGTTTAAGCGCATCCGGAATGCCAGAATCAGACATTTCGCCTGCTTTTCGGAGTGGAATTTCATTTGCTTGCTACAGCTTACCACACTGTGCGCGGCGGCTGTGCGTGCTGCAGCTTGACAGCAACCTGCTTGAGTGCTAGAAGTAGCGCTTCGGAGCTCAAGCCCTCCGGGGCGTCTGCCGGCAGGTACGGCCCATAATCCTGTTGACATGGCCCGGAGGCTCCGTTAGATAGGCCCCGGTTTTTCAATGTCCCCATCGTCTAGTCCGGTCCAGGACACCGGCCTTTCACGCCGGCGACGCCGGTTCAAATCCGGCTGGGGACGTTCGGCAAAACGAAAGGGCCGGCCCAAAGCCGGCCCTTTTTATTTGTGCGCCCGGCAGGGCGCACCTGCCTGGAGGTGATTCTTGATGGCTTGCTCATCCTGTGATCCAGCATGTGACAGGAAGGCGCAGGGTGTGGCTTTTGAGTGATCAAAGTTCCTCTCCGGCCCTTTTCTGAGTTGCCATCCTCTGAATAAGAGCATCGAAAGCATTATTCCTTAAGAATGCGCCGAAACCATTACGATAGGTTTCGACTGTACCTACTCCATCAATTATCACATCTCTGATCATCCACTTCTTTTCTTTGCGCTCCAGTATATAGTCGACCGGAATGTGCTCGTTTGTTCGCATTATTATAGTGCTCACTTTTGTGTATATGCCTTCGGGAGTTTCACCAGGGTATTCAATTGTCTCCCTTTTGAGGAAATCCAAAACGCGCCTGGAATATGAATCCGTGAAAATAGCTGTGAAAAGCGCCTGGTACTGCTCGCGCTGCTTTGCTGAAAGCTTCTCCCAATAGCCCGCCAACGATTCCCTGGCCATTTCCCCGGACAGGAAATTTTCAGCAATCAGTTTCCGAATCTGTGCAGCCCTCTCTTTGCGGTGTTCAGGCCCCTGGAGTTCGGGCTTAGTCTGGATGTCCATGGCTTTTTCGAGCACCGAGCGCACCTGGTCGGCAGCACCCGATTGCGCTCTCAGAGGCGCGGCGGTCCCGATGACGACCAAAAAGAATGCGAAAAGAAAATTCCATACCCTAACGCCGGGCATTTATAGCCTCCTTGTCGGCAACCGGGGCCGGCTCCTTCATAAAACACAGAATTGCGGGCATGATGAACAGCGCAGCGAAAAGGACACAGAGGCTTCCAGCCCACGCCACAAAACCCAGGCTGAAAATGCCCCTATGGTTCGATATCATCAACGTGCCAAAGCCAATAGTAGTGGTCAAGGCTGCCAGGATGACCCCTTTGCCCGTACTGAAAGGAAGGCGTCCACACACGGTCGGGCCCTCTTTCCATCTATAAAGAATGATCACCCCATATTCTACGCCGGCCCCGACCACGAGCGGCATGAAAATGCTGTTTGCAAGATTGAAATCGAAGTGTGCTGCTCCCATTATGCCCACTGTCCAGATCGTCCCTACCACGAGTGGGATAATGGCTATAAGCATAAGCCGCAAACTTCGGAATGTAAATGTAAGAAGCAGCGCGATGGCGGCCAGTGCGTAAATGGAAGCGTTGATTGACGCTTTCTTGAAAGCCGAGGCAAAAACATACAGATTAATGGGGTCGCCCAAGACGTCAGGGTTCACCGACTGCAGGTCGTTAACAAAGCGCGTCAATGCTCCTTCCTCAAAGATCGACTCCCTGGGATAAATCCTGATAAGATATTTGCCTCCCTGAAAAAACTGGTCCCTCAGTTGCGATGGAATGTCCCGAATACTCATCGTAGAACCGCAAGAGCATTCTTTGATCAGGGTCCACTGCTCCACGACGTCTTTGTTAAAATGCCGGCGGTATTCTAAAAGGCTGTCGAGCACTGTGGGTGCATTGCCAAGAGATTGGACGATCCCGTCTATCGATTCCTTGACGTTAACCATTTGTCCTACCAGGGGCTTGGAGGCTCCCCACTTCTCAGCCTGTTCAGCCTGCATCTTGAACCTGATCCTCTGAAGGACCTCGATCAACCCGGCCTTATAGGATGAACCGTCGCTCGCCTCTGCTATCCCATCGGGATTGTCGGGGCCGTGCTCCGTGGCCAAGAGTGCAACAGACGGTTTCAGCTCGGGAACCAGGAGAGCAATAGACCTCAAAACCGGTATTTTTTCTTCCTGGTTCTCGGGAAGCAGTGAGAAGACGTCGTCCACATCTATAACGGTGGGCAACGCTCTGAATTTTGCGGACACGGTTTCTACTTCTTCAGGCGAGTCGGTGAGGACCGCCGCCGAAATTATCGAGCGGTCGGAATTCTCGACCAGGACTTTTTCCCAATAGACCGATTCCGAGTTCTTGGGCTGGAGGCGCAGAGGATTAAGATCGAACTTCACGCGGGAAGCGCCGATCGAACCCGCTATGCTGAGGACCAGAGCTGCGGCGAGGATTGTTCGTACGCCCCACGGGCCGAGCCGCAGAAGATACCTGTTATTTCCATTAACGGCAGATGGTCCGGAAAGAGGCTTTTGGGCGGCCAGATAGTGACTTAGTGCGGGCAGTACCGTGAAGTCGGCCAACACGATGAAAAGAATTCCAACCCCGGTTATCATACCGAGTTCCATCAGTCCCCGAAAGCCGGTAAGAATAAATGGAAGGAAAGAAAATGCGGTGCTCAGACCCGCCAGCATTATCCCTGGGCCTGACTTATCCATGACCCTTTTGATAACAGCGGAACGACTCCCGTCATAGAGATCTCTTTCCTCCTCAAATCTGGCAAACCAGTGGATCGCGTAATCAACTCCCAGACCG
>JBEKQE010000240.1:0-5480 GCA_049520035.1 Syntrophobacteraceae bacterium
ACCACGAAAAGTGCGCAAATTCCCCTTGACACGCCTGAGCGTGCTTTCTTGATACTTGTTCTTTCTCTTTTTCCTGGGTTTTATCATGGGGCCGGGTTTCTAAAAAGTTATTTCAGTATACGAATTTCTCGCTCCAAACGCACGCCAAAAGTTCCATAAACTTCATTTTCAATCTTTTCTATCAGCTCGATAATGTCCCTGGCTAGGGCGTTGCCTCGATTGATGATCCAGTTCGCGTGTTTCCTTGAGACCTGGGCATCTCCTATTCGATAGCCCTTGAGCCCGGCCTTTTCTATAAGAGATCCGGCGAGCCGGCCCACAGGATTTTTGAAGATCGATCCTGCGGAGTGGAAGCGCAGAGGCTGAGTCAGTCTGCGGTTTTTAAGAATCTGCTCCACGCGCGCCTTCACGATGCCGCTTGAGCAAGGTCTGAGTTTGAAGCAGGCGCCCAGCACGATGCTGCTTTCCGGAATACCCATTGTGCGGTAGCCGGGGGTAAGTTGATCCCTGCGGATTGAGCGCCTTTGGCCACCGGGTTCCACCAGATCGGCGTAAACAAGGGAGTCTGAGATGGCGCCGAAAGATGTTGATGCGTTCATCACGATCGCTCCACCCACCGTTGCGGGAATCCCGGCAAGCGATTCAAGCCCTTCCATGCCATTTTCGATACAGTATAGGATAAGCTGTTGGAGCTTCGTTCCCGCCCCGGCGTAGAGAACTTTTTGGCCTTCTGCCCTCTGCTCGCTGAGGAGCAACCTGTTGCACGCAAGGTGAAGCTGAATGACCGACATCGCCCATGGTCCGTCCGGCGCCAGGACGTTACTCCCTTCGCCAAGAACGATGAACGGGATGTCCATTTCCCGGATTGGCTCCAGAAGTGCGAAAAGCGCCTTCTCGCTGCGAGGGCGCGCAAACAGCCGCACCGGCCCTCCGACCCGGAAGGTGGTATGCCGGGCGAGCGGCTCATCCAGCCGAAATTCAACATCGGGGACCGCTTTAAATGCGGAGCTGATGTTCATTTTACTCACTCGGACCTCGCTGATCGAGGCTTTTGAGAAGCGCTTCGCCAACCTGATAGATGTTGCCGGCCCCAAGCGTCATAACCACGTCTCCCGGCTGCACGATCGAGAGCAGTTTATCGTGCATCTCTTCCAAGGTCGGGCAAAAATGCAGATCGTGGAGCCCGTGCGCCGCTATTTCTTCGACAAGCGCGCGCCCCGTGACGCCGGGTATGGGTTTTTCGCTCGCCGCGTAAATCTCTGATATGAGCAGTGCGTCGCAATGATAGAAACACCTCGAAAACTGCTCCAGGAGGGCCTGAGTCCGGGTAAAGCGATGTGGCTGGAACGCTATTATCCGGCGGCGATCGGGGTAGCAGCCCGCGAGGGTTTCCAGGACCGCCCTGATTTCGGTCGGGTGGTGACCGTAGTCGTCCAGGACCAGCACGCCCCGGGCTTCTCCCCTTATTTGAAATCGGCGCTGGACGCCCGTCATGTCATGCAGCCCCGCCTGGACGGCGGGCCATGGAATTTCCAACTCGTAGGCCACCGCGACGGCTGCGAGCGAATTGAGCACGTTATGGCGGCCCGGAATTTGGATTTCCATTTCGCCCAGTTCCTCTGCGCCATGAAAGACCCGGTAAGCGGTGCAAAGTCCGCCGGTCTTCACCTGTCTAGCCTGGAAATCCGCCTGCGAAGAAAACCCGTAGGTTGCGAACCGCTTTTCGACGTAAGGCAAAATGGCCTGGATGTTTTCGTCTTCGAGGCACAGAATCGCCTGCCCGTAAAAAGGGACTTTGTTTATGAACTGAAGGAAAGTATCGCGTATGTGGTCGATGTCCCGGTAGTAGTCGAGGTGTTCAAGGTCTATATTGGTGACGACAGCTATGGTCGGGGGCAACAGCAGAAAAGTGCCGTCACTCTCATCTGCTTCGGCCACCATAAATTCGCCGCTGCCCAGTTTGGCATTGGTGCCCCACGCATTTAACCTTCCGCCGATGACCACCGTAGGGTCAAGACCGCCGCGCGCGAGCACCGTGGAAACCATCGAGGTAGTTGTGGTTTTTCCGTGCGCTCCGGCCACCAGCACGGAGTATTTGAGGCGCATCAGTTCGGCCAGCATCTCAGCTCGGCGGATCAGAGGGACCTTGGGGAGCTTTCGTGCTGCCTGGAACTCGGGATTATCCTGGGAAATAGCCGATGAGACCACCACGACATCCGCACCCATGAGGTTATGGGGATCGTGACCTGAATAGACGGCAGCACCTAATGTCTCGAGGCGTTTCGTCAAATCCGAAACTTTCTGGTCCGAGCCGCTCACCTTGTAGCCTAGGTTGAGCAGAAGCTCGGCTATCCCGCTCATCCCTATCCCGCCAATCCCAATGAAATGTATATGTTGATAACGTTTAAACATAATCTGTTCATTCCGCTTACCGGCGTTAGCCGGAATATTTGTCCGTTCTTTTTTCACAGCTCCTGGCTATGCTCAGCAGCAGACCGACAATGAAGCAGTTCGCGGTATATGCGCTGCCCCCGTAAGAGATAAAGGGAAGCGGCATGCCCTTTGTCGGGACCAGGCCCAGTACGACTCCCATATTGAGCAAAGCCTGGATGGAGAGCAGCATCGTGAGTCCGAGCGCAAGCAGGTTTCCGAGAAAGTCGGGAGCTTGCCTGGAAATTTGAAGGCCGGTGCGGAAAAGAAGAAAGAAGAGCAGACAGGTCAGCACAATGCCGACAAATCCCAGTTCCTCTCCGATTACGGCCAGGATGAAATCAGTGTAGGATTCCGGCAAATAGAGGAGTTTTTGCTGTCCCGCTCCCAGGCCCTTTCCGAAAAAACCGCCCGAGCCTACCGCTATCCATGCCTGAATGAGCTGATATCCCGAATAAAGGGGATCGAGCCAGGGGTTGAGGAAAGCCTCCCACCGACTGCGGCGGTACGGGACGAGATAAACGAACTTATAGAGTCCAAAGGCGGCAAAAGGGGCCATGAGCAGGAAATAGCGGCACGGGACCCCGGCAGTCACCAGCATGACGAGCATAAGGATCACGAACATGAAGGCAGTGCCGAAGTCGGGCTCTTTGAGCAGAAGGGCGCTGAAAATGGCGCAAAGGACTATGAAGGGCCAGAAGCTTACGCGCGATTCCCTGATGCGGTCCTGCTTTTTGACCAGAGCGTTGCTGAGGAATAAAACCCAGACAACTTTGGCGTACTCGGCCGGCTGGAGGTGCAGGCTGCCGGCGCCAAACCAGCGCCGGGCGTTGTTGTACTTCTCCCCAAGTCCCGGAATCAGGACCATAACGAGCAGCGCAATCATACCGAGCAGCATGAGGCCGCAATATTCTTTGTACGAGCGGTAGGACGTGCGGCTCACTATGTAAATGATCGGGAGCCCCAGCGCAACGTAAAAAAGCTGGCGCTTGAGGTAATGATTCGGGTCGGAAAATCTCGTCAAGGCTGGAATGGAGCTGGCGCTGTAGATCATTATTAATCCGAAGGCAATCAGCAGGGACACTTCGACCCAGAGCTGGACCTCCAGGGGGAGAGGCTTCCATGCGAGGCGCTGCTTTTCCTTCGAGTCGGCTGTTATAGCCGAGGGTGCGTCTATCGCCTTTCTATGCAATCTATTCCCCAATCAATACTGTCCGGTTAGTATGAATATCCCAGGGCCGTCATTCCCGCGAAGGCGGGAATCCAGTCTAAATACAGATCGTGCTGTAAAGGTCCCTCCACTCGGGGTTGTTTTGCTCGATCAATCTTATCTTCCAGACTCTTTCCCATTTCTTGAGCTGCTTTTCCCTGGTTATGGCAGACTCAGCAGTTTCGTGTGGTTCGAAATAAACGAGCATTTTGACGCCATATTTCCGGGTGAATCCTTCAACCATACCCTGTTTGTGATGCCATACCCTTTGCACCAGATTTGATGTTACACCGATGTACAGCGTACCGTTGCGTCTGCTTGCCATGATGTAGATAAAGAAGTGTTTCGCCAAGCCAGGCCCTTCCTGGATTCCCGCCTTCGCGGGAATGACGTTGTGATGTTTCACTGGTGCCGGCTGTCTTACGTCCCAGTCCTTAGGGGGCGTGTTAAACTGCGGCGCAATGGACAACTCTTCGCGCCGCAGTTGTGTGTGCTGTATGGATCGGTTCCTTTCGGAGGCGAGGAATGCTCCGAGAGCCGATCTCTCGCAATGGAGATTTGATCTGGCGTAAAAAGCCCACTCCAGCGCTCTTGAATTACTAGATGCTCCATCGTCAGGTCAAGCCTGCCCCGCTTCCACAACTCCGTAAATCCGTATTGGACAGAGGCTGGGTTAAGCAGTTCGATGGCAGTTTCTAATCCGCCTTTCCTGGCGAGCATACCCTTGAAGACCGTAGCGTGATAACCACATTCTTTAAGGGCCGCCTCATAGACATCCTGGATCATGGCTTTGTGAAATTCGTCAGCAAGTGTCATTGCTTGCATCCCCCACGGATTCAGCACCCTGTTAATCCCCAAGCTCCGCCACCAGCTTTTTGAAATGGTCCCCCCTGTGCGCGTAGCTCTCATACTGGTCAAAAGAGGCGCACGCGGGTGAGAGCAGCACAACGTCTCCCGGCGAAGCCCGGCTGATCGCATCCCTGAAGGCTGATCCCAAATCCGGATAAATTCCGGCCGGGACTTTCCCGCATAATTGGCCGTAAATTCTCGGACCGGCTTCCCCAAAGGCGAAAATCCCCTTGCCCCTGGCGAGGAGCGGCGCGAGCAACGGTTCGTAGGCGCCGAGTTTATCCCTTCCACCAAGCAGGAGCAGCACGGGCCGGTCGAACCCCTCCAGTGCTTTGACCACCGCACCGACGTTGGTCCCCTTGGAGTCGTCGTAGAAATCGATCCCCTTCCAGTTGCGCACCCACTCTACCCTGTGGGCAAAACCGCCGAAGCCATCAACCGCCGCCTGAATTGCTCCGGCACAGACTTCCATGCACATGGCGGCCAGGGCCGCAGCCATTATGTTTTCACGGTTATGCGAACCCTGCAGCCTGGTTTTTTCCAGGCCAATCTCACACTTCCCTTTGCCCGGGACGGCCACCTTGATGGCGCCGCCTTCAACCCGGGCGTTTGCGGCTGAGTCCGAACTGCTAAAGGACAGGACCTTACCCGGAATCTCCTCGATGCGCTTTCTGCAAATCGGGTCGTCGCCGTTGATTATGGCGAAATTTGCGCTGTTTTGCCGTCGAAAAATGGAGAGCTTGGAATCTGTGTAAGCTTTGAAGCTTTCGTAGCGGTCCAGGTGATCTTCGGTTACGTTCAGCAACACCCCTATGTCCGGGCGGAAGGTGGAAGCGGTATCCAGTTGGAAGCTGCTTAGCTCCAGCACCAGAATGTCGGCATGCTCACCCGAAAGTATCCACTGGCTGAGGGGTGTTCCAATATTTCCCCCAACGAAGGGATGCCTTCCGGCCTGCTTCAGCATTTGGCCGATCAGGGCGGTTGTGGTCGT
>JBEKQE010000241.1:0-5448 GCA_049520035.1 Syntrophobacteraceae bacterium
AGTGAAAAGGTTGATGAAAAAGAGCTTCAGTTCGTTCAAATACATCCCCACGGGCACTTTCGTAAAATAATCCCCCATGACGATCTTGATGCAGCGGTACACATTGGTCAGCAGGAAAAACAGCAATATGGCGGCCATTACCAGGTCCGCCTTTTCAATTCCATCCGACGGCCATACGGAGTTAAGGTCCGTGTGCGTCCAGTTTATCGCGCCGCTGTGGAAAACCAGAAGTCCAATACCGACGAGAATACCCACTATTGCGACGGCAATGATCTCGAATGTCTCGGAAGTATAGAACTTGCGCGCAAAACCAGTCCAGTCGTATAGCGAGGTGAGATATCTGCGCAAGACCATCATCGTCTCGCCGGGGTCCGCCCCGCGGGGGCACCTGGTCGAGCAGTCACCGCAGTAATAGCACAGCCAGGGTTCGGGCGATCTCAGGATTTTTTCTCTTTGCCCCAGTTGAATGTACCTTACCAGTTTCCTCGGAAAAGGGTTCTCAGGGGTCGCCAGGTCGCAGATAGCGGTGCAGGTCCCGCAGTTGTAACACTTGCACGCATCCTTTAGCCCGAATTCCTCCAGTTCCCTGATCAAATTAGGATCGACTTTGTTGCTCATCCGTTTAGCCTCCAGGTATTAATATCCCTTGTATGGGTTCGGGCCGATTTCGATAAGTCTTTCGGCGAATTTATCAAGCAGAGCGGGAAGCTTATCGTAATCGGTAATGGCCACTGTCTCGAACAGGACGCGATCCGACTCCAGCACGAGCCGGTCAAGAGTTTCCTTGACTTTGCTGAGTCGAATATTTGCCAGTTCGCTGCCTTTGATCATATGGCACTGATAATTATCGCCGTGGCGGCACCCCAGAAGCATGATTCCATCGATACCCTTGGAAAGAGTGTCGGCGACCCACACCAGGTTGAGCGAGCCGAGGCAGCGAAGGGGAATTACGCGAACCCACGCGTTGTAGTTCATTCTGCGAAGCCCGGTCATATCCAACGCGGGATAGGCGTCGTTTTCGCAGCAGAGCAGGAGGATGCGGGGCTTCTCCTCGTATTCGTCCGGAACATTGATCGACTTGATGATATCGCCGATCATTCCCACCGAATAGTTCTTGAAGGAAATGATGCGCTCGGGGCAGGCGCCCATGCACACCGAGCAGCGGCGGCACCGGGTCGGCTGGGGAAGAGGATTGCCCTTTTCGTCCTCGTTGATCGCTCCGAACGGACATTCTTCCGTACACCGCTTGCACTGCGTACAGCGCTGCATGAAGAATTCCGGGTAGGTCAAGTCACCAACCCTGGGATGAACGGCCTTGCCCTCGCTGGTGAGCTCGACGCACTGGATGGCCTTCAACGCCGCGCCGGCAGCGTCTTCAATGGCGTTTGCAATACCCATTGGACGACGCACCGGGCCGGCCGCATAAATACCGGTCCGGCGGCTCTCATACGGGAAGCAAATGAAGTGGGAATCGGGGAACCCGAAATTGAGTTCCGGAAGCTCCGGGCCCTGGCGGTACTCGAGGTTCAGGATGTCCGAGACAAAAATGGAGTCCACAGAGGCAACCATTGCGTCTTTTTTCTCTTCGTCTTCTTCCTTCTTCAGCTTGTAGTCTTCCCCGAACGCCGTCGCCGGCACCATCCCGGTAGCGAGCACAACCATGTCCAGGTCGTCTAAAAGAATCGTGTCCCCGAGAAGCTCGTCAAAAGCTTCCACGGCAAGTTTGCCTCCGCTGGCGACAACTTCGGGCGCCTGGGTCCTGACGAAAATTACGCCCTCCTGCTGGGCCTTTCTGAAGAAATCCTCACCCTGGCCGGGGGTGCGCATCTCCTGGTAGAAGACGAATACGTTCGCCTTCGGGTCCTGCTGCTTGACCTGGATGGCCTGCTTAAGGGCGGTGAAACAGCAGATCGAAGAGCAGTAAGCGAGGTGTTTCGGATCGCGCTGACCGGCACACTGAATAAAGGCGACCGTCTTCAGAACCTTGCCGTCCGCCGGCCTTGTAATTTTGCCCGACTTTGCGCGTTCCTCGAACTGAACGTTTGTGATGACGTTCGCGGATGCGCCGTACCCAAGCCTTTTGTCCAGCTTTTCGGGGTCGTAGGGCTTCCAGCCCGCAGCAAGGACGACCGCGCCGATACTATGATCGCTCGTGGACCCGTTCTGCTTGATCTGTGCGTTGAAAACACAGGGGCCTCCCGAGAGCTTTTCAATTTTGGACCCGGTCAGGACTTTGATCTTGTCATTGTTATTGACCGCTGCTATCAGCTTGTTGATTTCGTTGGCCTGCACGTCCTTGAACGGGAAGGTGACATTTTTAGAGACGTTTTTCTGAAAACCGCCAAGCTCGTTTTCCTTCTCGACCAGCACGGCGTTGTATCCCGCCCTGGCCACCTCGAGGGCCGCCGTCATACCGGTAGTCCCGCCGCCCACGACCAGGATGTCCTTAGACATTTCCTGCTCGGGTATGAACCGCTCGGGAGCCTCCATTTGCTTCATTCTGCCGGCGCTCATCCGAAGGTAGTCCTCGGCCATCATTTGCGTGTCTTCATCGTTTGCCGGATGGCTCCATACCACCTGCTCGCGCAGGTTCACACGATCCAGGATGGTCCCCTCGAAGTTAAAAACATCGTACATCACGCGCTGCGAACAGGCGGCGACAATCAGCGTGTTTACGCCATCGTTTGCGATGTCATCCCTGATCGTCTGTGCGCCCTCGGAGCTGCAAAGGTTCTGATGGGTTTTGCACACCGCCGCTTTGCATTCGGATGTTGCAACCTTGCTGAGCTGTCCTATGTCGAGGGCCTCCCCGATACCGCAGCCCGTACAAATATATACCGCGATTTTTTTGTCCATCGAGTCTACCTCCTGCCAACGGATTGGATGGCTTTGAGCGCTGCGGCTGTGCCGTCCTGAACTGATTCGGAAACGCCCGCCGGGGTCTTTGAACAGCCTGCGGCGAAAAACCCCGGGGTCACTTCCAGGGAGGAGATGAATCCGTAGTCATCGCGCTGGGCGAAAGCAGGCAGGGGCGAAAGGGAAGTGTTGGGCTGCATGCCGGTGGCAAGCACCGCCAGGTCGACGCTGATCTGGTTCAGGCTGCCCGCAGTGGTATCCTCGACCTTGAGGATGGGGTTCTTCGTTGCGGCGTCCTCTTCGATTTTGGCGACTTTACCTTTGAAAAAAGTAATGTTGCCGTCTTCCTTCAGCTTGGCGTAGAAGGACTCCAGCCGGTCAATCGCGCGAATATCGATGAAGAAGATGTATATCTTCGCATCGGGATATTGTTCGCGCACATAGGTGGCCTGCTTCATGGAAGCCATGCAGCAGATGGAGGAGCAGAACGGGAGGTTGTTCTCATCGCGCGAACCGGCGCATTGTACGAAACCAACCGTCTGCGGCTCCTTGCCGTCCGAAGGGCGAACGATCTTGCCCTTTGTGGGGCCGTTGCCCGCCGCGAGGCGCTCCATCATAACGTTGGTTATGACATTCGGATAGGTCCCGAAACCGAGCGTATCAAGCTTCTTGGCGTCATAGGGGCTCCAGCCCGTCGCCCAGACCACGGCCCCGGCCTTTAGTTCAACCGTTTTGGCCTGCATGTCCAGCTCGATTGCATCATACTCGCACGCCTGCTTCACCTTCTGTGCTTCCGGACTTTTGGCAAGCGCCGGGTCGATCACGAAGCGCTGAGGGAAGGCCATCTCGTGCGGCAGGTATGCGGCCTTGATCTTATCCATTCCATAATTGAACGGATTGTCGATCTCCATTGTGCATGCATCGTAGCATTTGCCGCATCCGGTGCACTTCTCATTCACATAGCGGGGATTGATTTTAATCCTGACATCCCAGGCGCCTTTTTGGCCCGAAACCGATTCCACTTCGGCCATGGTGAAGAAGTGAATCCTGCTGTTGTTTTTTATCCTGCGGAAATTGAGTTCGAGGCCGCAGTATGGGGGGCACAGCTTCGGAAAATATTGGTGAAGCTGAGCTACTCGACCTCCCAGATAAGGATTTTTCTCCACGAGATAGACCTCGCGGCCCGTTTCTGCTGCTTCGATGGCGGCTGTCAGCCCGCTCATGCCGCCCCCGACCACCAGAATACTCTGCGTTTCTACGTCAACCATGCTTATCCTCCTAAGCTGATTAGTAAAACAAATATAGAGAACCCGGCGAGCAATTGGGCGCAACCCCCCTGAGGCAATTCGATTACTCAGCGGGATTGCAAACCGGCAAACCGTGCTCGCAGCGCCCGTGTATCCCAAACGATACTAAGTTCGATGAAAACCAAAGAAATGGACAGCTCGGGGCCATCAAGAGCTTATTATTGTAAATCATTGAGAAATTAAGGTTTCCCGAGCCGTCGCAAAGCGAGTTGAAACCACATAAAACCACACATTATCCAGCTATGGTGGACCAATTTTCCCGGTAGCTCAACGCAGTTGCAGGATTTACAGTGAGAAAGCAGGAAGCGATTTCCGGAGAACTACACCCAGCTTGTAACGCAAATCTGTTACCCTACCTCATTTTTCCCGAACAGGCAATCCTTGCAGTCCGACATTCATTAAACCGTGCATCTATATAGCTAAATTCAGCCGATGTCAATATTTTTGGTATTAATTAATCTCCTCCGGCTCAGGCTCCGAATCGTTTGGGCCCAGAAGCGCCTGGGCTTCTTCGGATGGAAGCTCCTGCACGCTGCGAAGCTTCCGCTCTATTGCACGAGACCTCTTTGCGGCGTCATCCATAGTATTGGCCGCCTGATCCAATTTTTTCTTGACCCCATCGAGGGTGGTTCCGAATTTCCCAAATTCGGCCTTGACCGCCCCGAGAAGCTTCCAGACCTCGCTCGACCGCTTCTGAATGGCAAGCGTTCGAAACCCCATCTGAAGGCTGTTCAGAAGAGCGGCCAGAGTAGTCGGTCCCGCCACGATCACGCGGCATTCGCGCTGCAGGCTTTCAACCAGCCAGGTCCTCCGGATTACCTCGGCATAAAGACCCTCTGTAGGAAGAAACATGATCCCAAAATCAGTCGTTGCGGGCGGGTTGATGTATTTGTCGCAAATCGTTTTTGCGCAATTCTTTATTGTGGCCGACAGCATCTTTGTTGCCTGTTCGGCGGCTGCGAGGTCGCAATTCTCCTGGGCGTCAACCAGCCTCTGGTAATCTTCGATCGGGAATTTTGCGTCAATCGGAAGCCACACGACCTCCATACCGTCTACATCGCCCCGCCCCGGCAACCGGACTGCAAATTCCACCACTTCCCCGGAATTCTCCCTGGTCTGGACATTTCGTTCGAATTGATCCGGCGTCAGGATTTGTTCAAGGAGCGTTTCAAGCTGGATCTCCCCCCATACGCCCCTGGTTTTCACATTGGTCAGCACCCGCTTGAGGTCGCCAACCCCCGTCGCCAGCGCCTGCATTTCGCCCAATCCTTTATGGACCTGCTCC
>JBEKQE010000242.1:0-5439 GCA_049520035.1 Syntrophobacteraceae bacterium
AATCATTGACACAGCCCCAAAGTACAAGAATTTTATGCACAATCCGGTCATAATCTGCTCATAATGTCAACGCTTGAGCTAGTCGCACAAATATCAAAACCGGGGTTTCCGGATGGACACTAACTAAGGCAATTCTCGGCTTGTCATTCAGTCTCATCGTACCCTCACTACATGTTTGCGTGCTAAGCCGAATGTTGAACCGGGTCGCGTGGGGCGAAAACAGATAGTATGCCTGAAAAGATCGTTGCCGCAAACGAAATGACCATAACAGAGGTCAATGCCATTAATTAAGCCGCGCACGCAGTGGGGATGAAGCGGTCCACGCGTAAGCTGCCTCTAAGATCGATCGGTGATTTGGTGAAAGAAGGCTGTTGGCATCGAATTCGTGGGACGTAAGATCCTGGACAAGTCGCCCGGATTGGTAGAACCCAGAATTCGGCTATGGCCCATTTTCGACCTTTTCCAGTTCCTCCAGGTCCCACTGCAGATCCATTTCCTCAAACATGTTGCCTGCTTTCTTCAAGTACTCCCTGGCGCTGACGCCTTTTAGCTCTTTGTATTTGCTTCCGGATCCAATCAGGCGCTTCCCTATTTCCATGCAGGTACGTGCAATGTCGGGGCGTGCTCCGAGCCGCTCGCCTTCCCAGATGGATTTATCGAACCACTTGAGGGCCTTCCCATGTCTTCCGATTAGCCAGTAGTACACGCCCATTAAACGGTAGCTTTCGGTGCGCTGAGCTGCGAATCTCGCGGAGTTTCGCACGGCCTTCTTTCCGCTCTTGAGGGCCGCTTTGGCATATTCCGAAACGAGCTGTCTCGAATCGGCAGCGGTTGCTTCTTCCAGCATTTGCAGATCAAGCATAAATTGTGCCGTCTGGGTCGCGTACAGAATGTGCGGAGGCCAGTAAGCCTGTCTTCGTTCAAATTCTTCCGCACTTGCTAGGGAGTCCTTTGCGCCGGCAATGTCTCTCATAAGTACCTGGGCTATGGCTCTCAATCCCAGACCCTCCAACTCATAAATATTAGCTCCCTTCTCAATTGCATTCGAGACAACATCATTGGCTGCAATGACCACTTTGTGTAAACTGCGACGGACTAGGATCATTATAGTAGACAAAACATTGAGGGCCACGGAACCGTATTGGTATTCTTCCTCTAGGATTTTATAATCTTGGAGCAGTTCGCTCGCCTCACTGAATTGTCCCTTGTATGCCTTTGCCAGTCCTTGATAGTATGCATAGGCTGCAGCCCAGGTAAGGACCCCATTTCTTAATGCGGTTTTAAACAGCGACCTGTTGTATACGGGCATTTCAGACCATTTCCCACAATTGTAATAGATCAGGGAGGTAATGCCGTTGTATACGACGACATCCTGGACTTTTTGGGGGTCCACTAGCTTTCCCGCCTGCAGCAGGACTCTCTCAGTCATCCTCTGAAACCCTGCCAACGCAAGCACTGTGCTGGTTCCCGTATGCAGTGCTGCTGCAATGTGCAGCTTTGTGAGATCGTATTTGTAACTCTTTCTGAGATCGTTAATCGATTCAGTCAGACATCTTTTCGGAGCAGTGAAGTGAAGACAAAAATCCTTCTTCAATGACAGATCGAAAAACTCGCTTACACGCTTATCTGCAATGTTCTTTCTCTTTATCGACGGCAAATAAAGCCTCAACGATATGGCCAACAGGTCGTATGCCAGCTGGGCCATGACAGCCACCCGGCTTTTTGGCCTTCGAATTCCCCCTCTGGAAAAGACCCTGTCGAAGTAATTTGCTGCATTGCCCCAGTGTCCCTTATTGTAATAGGCTATGGCGATGTTCTTCTCGAATTCCGCAACCTTTTCAGGATTTGCCATATCGCCGCATTTATCGAGATATAGCCTCAGGGCTTCTTTGTAGTAGTGCAGAGCTTCGCTGGATGCGGAAGTGCGCAGCGCCTCCTCACCTGCTTTCACCATCCATTCTTCGGCCTTCTCCGCATCCTCAGCCTTGCTGTAGTGATAGGCGAGCGTGCCGTAGAACTCGTGCAAACGATCCTTAAAAAGCTTCTCTATAGACCCGGCTACCAGGCGATGGATCTCTTTTCGCTGCTGAAGAAGGGTCGATTCGTAGGCTACCTCCTGAGCAAGGGCATGTTTGAAAAGGTATTCAAGCTCCTGCATTCTGACCCGGTCTCGAATGAGCTGGAGATCCTTTAGGTACGTGAGTTTGGAATCGATGTCCTCAATGGCGGTGGCGACGTCCTTTAGAATTCGATCAAAAAAACTGCGTCCTATAACCGAGGCACACTTCACCAACTCGCGGGTTCGCTCTTCCAGCCGGTCGATTCTCGCCATCAGCACATCGTTTATGGTGTCAGGAACGATTATGGAATATATTTTTTCAGTGACCTCAAACGAACCGTTCTGCTTGACGACGGCTCCTTGGTCGATCAGGGAACGGACAACTTCTTCAATGAAAAAAGGATTCCCTCCGGCCCGCTCACTGATCTTCGAACACATGGAGTAGGGAAGACCTTTTATATTCAGCATGTTCCCGATGAGGACCTCGCTCATCTGTTTGTCGAGAGGTTGAGGGGCTATCTCGACATATTGCTGTGGGAGGACTGCGCCGATCCGCTCCACTGCCAGTTTTTTCCCCTGCCAATAACCTGGGCGGAATACGTTGATAAAAAGAAGGCGGCTCTTTTCCACGAGAGGGTAGAGTGACTCAAGAAGTCCCAGGGAACTCTCATCCGCCCAGTGAAGGTCCTCGATCACAATAACCGTCGGCCTAAGGTCACTCCATCTGACGAGCAGGTCACGGACATTCTTGAATATAAGCTTCTCCAGTGCCTCCCCCTCGATTCTTTTGACCCGCTCGGCATGTCTTCCCTTCAATTTCATTCCCATCAACGTAGCAAGGAAGGGTAGGATTTCATTCGCTTCATCTGGATGGATTGCGCGGATGGCTCTCTCCAGCTTATCAAATCCCGCAGACCCCGAATCGCCTTCGGCTATCCCCGACCACTGTTTCATCAGGTCGATAAGGGGATGAAAGCTGAGGTTTTTCCCGATGGATACGGCTCGACATTCAAGAAACATGACCCTCTTCATCACTTCGCGTTTGCGAAGCTCCTCAATGAGGCGGGATTTTCCGATTCCTGCTTCGCCGAAAACGTTTACGACCGAGCCGTCGCCGTTAACCACCTTCATGACCTGCAGTTCGATCCGGTCTAATTCCCTGTCCCTTCCCACCATCTCCGAGAAGACCTGCCGATCCGCGCCGGCTCGCGATACCGAGCTTTTAGGGGCGATCACCTTGAACACTAAAATTGGAGCGGCTTTGCCCTTCACCTGCTTGAGGCCCAAATCGTGAAAGTTGAAACGCTCCCTGGTTCGCCGTAGGGTTTCTTCACCAACCAATATTTCTCCCGGACCTGCCAGGAGGCTAAGGCGGGCGGCCACAGTTACGGCATCGCCCGCTATTCCGTGGGTCCCTCGTTCAAGGTCTACGTCCGCTGTAACCACAAGCCCCGTATTGATCCCAGTGTGCATGGAAAGGGGAGATCCGACCCAGCCTTCATAGCGGGAGCTAAGCCCTTTGACCAGATCGTGGATCTCTATTGCGGTGTTGACGGCACGGATCGGGTCGTCCTCGTGGACTTGAGGTACGCCGAAGAAAGCCACCACGCAGTCACCCATCACCCGCTCGATAAAGCCTTCATACCTGGTCACGATCTTTTTGACTCCGGCAAAAATGCTTCCAGTAAGCTGTTTCACTTGCTCGGGATCAAGTCTTTCAGTAATGGATGTGTACCCGGTGATATCCGAAAACAGGACGGTTACGTGTTTTCGCTCGGGCGCAATGGTGGGATGAGTTCTCGACTGTTCTAAATAAGTATCGGGATACCCTGAAGGTTGCAGCTTATTGCCGCATTCGTTACAGAACTTCGCGCTATCCGGCTGCTCTGTCCCGCATTTGAGACACTTCACCGAAATAACCTTCTCGTAGCAGAATTGGGCTGTTAAGCGTTTATCAGATGTCTGTCGCACCCGAATCGAACCTTTTCACGACTGGCTTGAGCGCGAAAGAGGTTGTAGAACGCATAACCAGTTCATGATACGATATCCCCATCAAAATGCGCAAGTGGAAATGCCGATCAGACGAATTTGGGCAAATCTCTGGACACACCTCTATCGGCAGAGTTTATAGCCCGCTCCCTGCCTGTCGGCATTGAGGAGGCAGGCGAATAGTATGCTGTAGTTATGGGCTGGAGGACAAAAAGGATGGAGACACGAAGAACACACGGAGTAATGGCTCATGAATGTCATTTCTCCTTCTCTGTACAGAACTAGCCTCTAAGGCAGCCATCCCCACCGCCAAATGAAAGTCCATGTGGCTCGCCAATGTGAGAAATCCTGATGTGGCCGGAGTGCATAACGAAAATGATTTGAATATGTTAACTCGCCATTGCTGAAAGAACAGTAAGGCGCCGAGCTTCCCGTTGACGGCGTTTCCGCAATCGCAGCGCTCCACGAGGCAGTTCACACAAACCTGCCCGTTGGCGCAAACTTCAGGGCATGGTCATGCCTAAGGTTTTAGTGCCGATCCTGGCTGCGGCCCAGCCGCTCAGGCCGCCTTGGCTTGCCGGCTTTCCAGCATTTTCAAACTGGCTTTGATAAACGCCGGAATATCCGAAGGCTGTCTGCTTGTAACCAGGTTGCCGTCAACTACCACCTCATTATCAATGTAATGGGCGCCTGCGTATTTTATGTCCTCGGTGAGCGACTTCCATCCGGTGGCTTTGCGGCCTTCGAGCTTCCTGGCCGATATCAGAAGCTGAGGCCCATGGCATATCGCAAAAACGGGCTTGCCGCTCTCCATGAATTCCCTTACGAACCGGACGGGCCCCTCGTGCGCCCTGAGATTGTCCGGGGAGTAACCTCCCGGAATAAGCAAAGCGTCGAATTCCCGTGCATTGGCCTCATTTGCTTCCATATCTATCTGAACGGGGGTATTCTGCTTTTTGCCGGTGACGGTGTCACCCTTTTTCAACCCAAGGTGCACAAGCTCATAGCCGGCCTTTTTAAAGGCTTCAGCAGGTTGGGTATATTCGGAATCTTCGAAATCCTTCCCGATCAATACTGCAATCTTGGTCATTTTTTTCCTCCCGAATCACAGAACTTTCCATAAAGATTTGCATTTCGGAGAAATTTACAAGAGGGCCGGGGGATAAGGTGAAGAGTGAAAAGTGAAAGGTGAAGTGTGAAAGGTGCAGTGTGAAGGGTGAAGCGTGAAGATTTCACCCTTCCCACTTCAGGGTAAGGGATTTAAACCACTCTAGTACCATGTAACATTTAGAGTTTCGGATAAAGTCTTTTCAGCTTTATACGTGCATCGGCATTCGAGAACTGCCATTGGATTTTGGACTGCCGGTTGTTCCGGTTGTTTTCCCATGCGG
>JBEKQE010000243.1:0-5375 GCA_049520035.1 Syntrophobacteraceae bacterium
ATATTCAAATGACCTATGAAAACCGCCGTCCAGCCGAATGTCCAGCACAGACCCACGGCAAGAGACAGGGTGATTATCAACGGATGGCGAAACCCTCGCAGAAACAAGACCATTACCAGCATGACTCCCAGCATCGATAGCCAGGTCGCATTGGTCATATCCGCCATTGCCGTCAGCATTTCATCGTTGTTAAGCGCTTCCTGCCCGGTGACCCCGGCTTCACAGTCACTGAAGCCGGATGTCTTGAGTTCATGTATATAATTTCGAAGTTGGCTAAGCGATCCCAGAGTCTTGCTAACCTGTCCGGAAACTTTGCTGGGCATCACCTCAGCTATCAGCAACTTCTTTTTGCCTTCCCAAAGGTAGCCCTCCTTTTCGAGAGCCCACGCCCCGCTTTTGAAAAATGAGGACCAGGGGGAAACATACTTTTGTGTGCCGGAAAGATATCGTGAAAACCCATCGAGGACCTTTATGAGAAATTCGAGATCCAACGGCTTGTTGTCTTTACCGGGGCCTTCCGGGGTCACCTCCTCGTCGAGAAAGCCGGTAAAAAACTCGCCGACCATCCTGGAGGCCATATCCTGGTTTACCAGTTTGAAAAAATTGAGCAGGTCGGGGTTATCGGCCATCTTGTGGACGAGCACGGAGTTCTTTTCGAGTGTGTCCCTGATACTGACGAGTTCGGGTTTATTGAGGTAATACAGTAGCCATTTCTTGAACTCATCCGGATTTATTCTGTAAAATACGTCTTGAAAATGTTCGGGGTCCGCGTGGATTTTTGAAACTATGGCGTTCATGAATTCGATGGCCCTGTCCTGTGTAGGGCCTCGAACGACGAGCGCGAAGGTGGTTTTGCCGTGGAAATTGAATTCGTCCAACATCTCCGATTTGGCTATAAGGGGATGTATGGGGGAGATGAGCTCAAGCTGGGCGGTTCGCACTTCAAGCCGGACAGCCGCAAGCCAGAGCGAGGCGATTGCGCTCAGCAATGCGGCCACCAGAATAAAACGTGGCCTGGGAAGGACCCAAGCCACGAGGTCTTTCGTAAATCTCCTGAGCAGATTCATTCTTGTCCTGGGCGGAAACCTGCAACAATTTTCATATAAAAATCAAATATGCGCCCCCCTGGGGGGTCTTTCAAGGCATATCGGTTCTTTTACCTATCGCGTAATCTAAACGCGCAAGCGATACGTGGTAATTGTACAACGAGCGGAGATATTCACCCTGGTTTTTTCCATAACGGTCTATGGCATCGAACATATCTCGGGCTGTGCCGATTCCCAGATCGAAATTGGAAAAAGCCGTAACAATCCACCTGCGTGAACCAACGGCTGCCTGCTCATAAGCCGTGAAGGATTTGCTGGCTTCAACAGCGTCCTGGTAATATTTTACCACCTCGACGGGGATATTTTTTTCGGCGAATTCCTGAGTATTGCGCATCTTCTGATACTCGGCCCTGGCTTTGTCGAGCTTTCCATTTCCGATACCGAAATCCAGGTGCCATTGAGCCCCGGCAAACACTCCGGCGTAAGAATGATTGAATGCATCGGCAATGTATGTGTTATCGAACTTTTCACGGTCGGGCGCGCCGGCAAACGATCCTTGAGCGGCGGCAAAAATGGAGGGATACAGGTCGGCTTTGGCGGCGTCAGTCAGTTTCCCCTTAGCTTCAACCCCTTTTTTCACTTCCAGGAGCTCAGGTCTACTTGTGAGGGCACGCTGGATGTATTCCTCTTCAGGTTCAAGGTTCGCCGGATTTTTGGGCAGTTCGGTCTCTTTGATCCTCCATTCTGCGTGTTCGGGCAATCCGACTGCTGTTTTTAGAGCGGTGTAGGCGGTCCGAGACCCTGACTCGGCCTTGGCGGCAAAAGCCTTAACCTCGGCTGCAAAAGCGTCCATCCGGTAAAGATCGCTGGGGTCAACATTTTTTGCTTTCAGTTCAATTAACCGTTTGATGCGTCTGCCGGCGTCATCTATATACGCGTCGGCATCCCTTGCGGCGTTCTTGCCCTGTAAGGCTATTAGATAAGCGTAGTAAAGCTCCTTGACGTTAAGAACGATCTTGTTTCGCCGCTCTTCCCTGGCCGCTGTGTGAGCTTCGACCCCTAATGCGGCGGCATCTTTGCGGTTTGATATCTTCCCGAAGGTATAGAGGGGCTGTGTGATAACAAAATCGAGCCTTCCGAAAACACCGACATGCCCCCATCCTTCATCATGCGAAAGAAGAATGCCGGTGTTTTTACCAGTCAATACGACCGTGGGGAATTGAGCGTTTTCGGCCGGACCGCCTGTTGCTATAAGATCAAGCTGTGGCCGCTGGCCGCCCTTCGCCTCTTTATATTCGCTCTTGGCCGCCAGTATGTCCTGCTCGGCCATTTTTAACTCAGGGCTGGTCTCCAGTGCCATTTCGATAAGTTGATCCAGACTGAAGACCCTTGGTTCGGCGGCTTGAGAAGCTTCAAAGTGCAACATGATGATAAAAAAACAAAGCAGCACCAGTAAAGAACGGCTTTGAAGAACGGCCTTTTTGGTCATCGCACAACCTTCGCGAACTGGAATCAATTTCACATTATGGGCAAGCCTTTATACAGTACTTGTCGTCTGATTTAAAGAATTAATCCTTAATGGTCAAACGGTTTCAGATGAATGTGCTTTATCTCTTCATTGAGAAAAAACCTGCTTTCCTTTACTTTCTTCTCAAGCATACCCGTTGTGAAGATAATTTTGTTCAATGCTGCGAAACTGCTGAGGCTTTTGACCGCCGCCAGGGTAACCAGAGTGTCCAGGCATAGGGCGTAAGCTATTTCGTTATCCTCGTTCACGGCTATAATGTCAACGGGCCGGTCAGCGATTCGCGGAGGCATGTAGTCGGCCACAGTACTGCAGCCGAGTTCCTGCAGCATTCTGTATAGATGGCATTGAAGCGTTCTGTGAACGGCCCGTTCGCTGCGAAAGGGTTTGGGAATTCTGCGCCACGCTTTTTCGAGTTGGCTTTTCCATAAATCCAGATTACGGTCCAGATCCTCGTTCATTTCACCCTCCGCTCAGATTATCACCAGTTCTTCGGTGGCTGTATTCAGAGATTCAATGCCATCACTTGTGACAAGGTAGGTATTTTCGAATCCGGCCATTCCTTCGTCCGGAATGATGACTTTGGGTTCGAATGCGAAAACCATCCCTTGCTGAAGCGCCAATTTCTGCCCCTGGGCGATAAAAGGAAATTCGTCTACCTCAACGCCTATGCCGTGTGCGACAAAGGTAATCTTTGGATCTGAGCAGCCCATGAACCACGTGGCCCATCCAGCTTCTCGAGCCCACCGCCATACGGTTTCATAGAGTTCGCCCGTGACGGCGCCCGGGCGCGCCAGATTCCTGAAGCGGGCATGCACCGACTGAACGAATTCGTAAGCGCTGGCGAGTCTGGGGGGAGGCGGGCCGATGCAGAAATTCCTGGTTTGGTCGTTTGCATACCCGTTCCACATAATCATCGTATCGACGCTCACAATTTCACCAGCGATTATTTTTCTGTCTCCGGCGCCTTGTCCGAATGCCGGCGAAATGCCCGGACCTCCCGTAGGCGCATCGGTATAGGAAGGAACTGCGGCATTGGGTCCCGAGAGAATATGTCCGAAAACCATCTCCAGGTTAAAGGCCCTTAAGCGAGTCATTCCTGAATTGCCGGCCTTGCGTGAGACAGCCTCCAACTCGGCGCACAGTTCGAGTTCGGTCATTCCCGGGGTGAGAAGATGCGGGACCGATTCAGCTACAAGTTTCGATATGGCGGCCGCATCCCGCATTATCCGGATTTCCCAGGATGATTTTATCGTACGTACCTGACGTATGGGGCCGCTTATGTCAACGATCTGCTGTTTGGGAAAGATCTTTTCGTCGTAGGTGAAAAATGCGTTGGCCGGGAGTACGTCCAGTTCAAAACCGATCGTTTTGGGTTCGCTGGTCCCGCATGCTTCAAAGGTGGCTTCGCGTACGTCAACCAGGCTCTTCATCTGGATTATGGGACGCAGAGGCGATTCCGCCTCAGCCCGCGCAAGGCTTCGCCGCACAACGAAGACCGGGTTCCCTGAGGAGGGCACAATGAGGTGAGAATCCTGAACGGTGCCTGTGAAGTAAAACAGATCGGCATTTTGCCGTATTACTGCGGCATCGACTCTCTTTTGCCTCAGCAGCGCCTGCAGCGCCACAATCCTGTTTGCAATCTCGTTTGCGGGTACCATCTGCAACTGGTTTCCTCCAAATCTGTTCAGACAAACAATTCGCGTCCGGGTCAGTGCATGCCTGCTCCAGATGAAGCAGCCCCGGAGCGCCCCTTTCTCAGTAATAAAGTGAGCGGAATGAGAATGGCCGTCCCGATGGAAAGTACATAAAAAACGTCGTTGAACGAAAGCATGCTCGCCTGACGCAAAACCTCCTGGTAGAGGAATGCAAGTCCTCCCGTTGATGGAGCGGCCGCCGAATGATTCATCTGGAGAAAATCCTGCGCCCGCTGATAGGCCTCCCGGAAGGCGGGATTGTAAGGAGTGATTCTTTCAGAAAGAAAGGTCTGGTGGACTTGATTGCGCTGCGAGAGGAGCGTGGCGCTGAAGGCGACCCCGAAACTGCCCCCGAGGTTTCTCACGAGGTTGAAAACTCCGGATGCGTTGCCCATCTGCTCCACCGGGACGTTAAAGTAGGCTGCCGCTGAAAGGGGAACAAAAAACAGCCCAAGGCCAAGCCCCTGGATCAGCCGAGGCAAGGCTATCGAGTAAAAATCCCCTTCGAGGTTGAAATTCGACATCATGAATAATGCATAAGACGTGATGCCGAGACCCGCGATCAGCAGGAGCCATGGTTTGATTCCCTTTCTCATCAAAATGCCTGCAATGGGCATTATAACAAAGCTCGATATACCTCCCGGACCCAGAATCAGTCCGGCCCAAAACGCCGTATATCCCATCAACTGCTGGGCATAGAGGGGCAGCAGAACGAAGCTCCCAAATAAACAGAAAAAGCCCAGAAACATAATTGTAGTTCCGGCGCTGAAACTCCTGTCCTTGAAAATCCTGAGATCGACAACTGGATGTTCGGTGTGCAGCTCCACGATAATGAAAAGAGTCAAAGCCAGCGCAGCCGTGATTGAGAGGATAAGAATGAAATTAGACTGAAGCCAGTCCTCACGCTCCCCTTTATCCAGGACGATTTGAAGCGCGCCAAGGCCAAGGGTAAGCAAGAAAAGGCCCCATCTGTCGATGCGGAACACTTCCCGCTTTATGTAGGCCGGATCGTGGATGAAAAGAGTCGTGAGAAAGACGGCGAGTACTCCGGCCGGCAGGTTTATGTAGAAAACCCATCGCCAGGACCATTCATCCGTAATCCACCCG
>JBEKQE010000244.1:0-5343 GCA_049520035.1 Syntrophobacteraceae bacterium
TGCGGGGGGACGGTCGGAAAAGCCAAGCGCCGATCCGGGAAGCACTGCGCCGCCGGGCGAGCTTTCGGAAAGTGATCGCGAGTTCCTGGGAGAGCTGGAAAAGGCCGTTTTTCTCTATTTTTGGGAGCAGGCCAATCCGCGATAGCGCTCAGAGGAATTGAAGGGGCTCTGCTCAATTAAATTGAAGTGTTTGTTAAAAGCAGGTAGAGGTGCTTCTCTTCCAAGTAGCTGGTATGTTCCAAGGGTTCTTTTCCAAGGAGAGATATTTCCCAAGTAGAGAATCCTCTCTCGGAAGCTACGTCTTGAAGTCATTATGCTAATGGCAAGCGGTAGTGGATGCCTTAAGGGCATCATTCCAGTCATGGTGGAGAGGGCGTAGACGTTTGATGGTCGGGTGGTGAGCCATCAGAAGGGCAGCCATGGAGTCACCGGTCGAGTCGGAATCGAATCCGCAGTAGATCTCGTAGCCTTGAGTGATAAGAAGAGGGAGCCAGCGGGGACGTGGCCTCGCGCCTGATGTGGATATGCAGAGATTCCCGGGACGGAGCGCACTGCAACTGATAGCGTCGATAGCGGATTCACACAGGACGACAGTCGAGACGCGGGGAGCCGGTACTGAGAAGAATCCGAGGTCTTTTTGGGAACCGGCCGCCATGCCGCGCCAGCGTTCCGGAGTCGTACCGCGAAGTTCGGCGCCGACGGGGGCATTTTCTTTTCCAAGAAGTACAAAGACGGCATTACATCTGCAGTCGGCATAGAGCGCTCCGGATTCGATCAGAATTTGGATGAGGGATGCAGGGAGGGCGCGCTCTTGGACCAGGTAACGCCTTATAGCTGGGAGATTGCTGTTTTCTCGCTCTGGCATCGTTAGGGGGATTGCATAGGGCGGCTGGTTTTGTTCCGGGCAATCCACATGGGGAAAATGATGACAGAGCCACTGGATGGCCGACTTGAAGTCCATGTCGTTCAAGTGCATCGTGAGGTCTATAGCTCCTCCGCCGCCTCTCACGTGATTCCAGTTCATAAACTTCATGCCGGTGCAGGAGATCGTTCCTTTTTCAGTGTGCCACTTGGCCGAATCATAGCGATCCCGCGTCGCGCCGCTCAGCAGCAGCACGTCTTGTAGGGGAATACCCCGGACACGATTGGCACGGTCACGAAGCTTCTGGAAGGTCATGATCCGGTGTCTCCGGTGGACCTAGCGTGGTTCTGAGGCTCTTACAGTTTTTCATGTTGATCACGTGGCTGTTTTCCGTTAACCGGTCAATCAGGGCGGCGGTCAGATGGTCATTCTTCAGAAACCCGCGCCATTCGCTGAAGCCCAAGTTTGAAGTGATCAGCGTGGTTTTTTTCTTATGCCTTATCTGCATCAAGGTAAAAAACTGGCCGACTTGAGCCTGTTCGACCTCAACATACCCTACCTCGTCGCATAGAAGGCAATCGTAAGAGGCGTATCGTTTGAGCACCTGCTGTTCGGAATGGTCTGCCGTGGCTTCAAAGAGGTCCTTGATAAGTTTGGGAAACCTGACAAAGTAGCCCGTATATCCGCGGTGGATTACATCGATAAGGAAACTGGTGGCCAGCCCGGATTTACCGACTCCGGTCGGCCCCACCCAGATGATATTCTGTTTTTGGGCTATGTACTCGAAGGCGTCGTACAACGATAGGACTCTTTTCTTATCCAGCTTCGGTTGCCGGTCAAAGGGATAGGTCTCCATGACGAGGGTCTCGGGAATCTTGGCGCGCGCGAGCCTGAGCCTGCGAGCATTTTCGTTCTTGTATTTGCATTCCTGTTCCACCACGTATTGCAGCAGGTGAACCGGGGAGAACTTCTGCCTTTGGGCCAAGGCGAGGTACTCGTCCCAATGATTAAGCAAGCCCGGAAGCCGGAGATATCTTAATTTCTTGGCCATCTCTTCATCCATTCTTCCTCCTTTTAGGTACGACCCGGTGCGTCGGGAGTCAGCGTGAGCCACTTAACAATCTGCCGGTTTAAATCTTCCAGACTCTCTAAGCAGCGCCCTGTAAGCTCATCATTCGTGATCTTTCTCATTTTTTTCCCCTTCTGCGTCCTCCGTGGCCTCGTTGTCATCCTCCAGCATTTTGTCGTAGCGGCTAAAATCGGGGGCATCGGTCAGACTCCCTTCCCGATAAGCCTCTCTTTCGCGAAAGCTCTCATCCACCTCCACGTGGGGCAGGATCTGGGCGTCTTCGTCCAGATACAGCCGCGCAATGCGCTCGAGCGTTTTGAAGCTGGTAATCTGATAATGCAGCGCGCGTTCCACGCTCTTCTGAAACAGGGATGTCGTCGTCCGGCCGGACAACACGAATAGCTCTCGTAAGAAGCGATGCCGCCCGTTGGCGCTTTGACTTTTCAGGGCAAAATCCAGGTAGGCGTTGACGGTCGGGGACATTGCCCGCAACCTCTTCTCTTCTTCTGTCGTGGGGTGCTTGCGGTTTTTCGGCTGATACGGAGGTAAGGGCATTCCCTCCGGACTGAACCGCTGGTTTTTCACGCCATCGGCCGGCAGCAGATATTCAGCCAGACATTTTCTGTTCTGATAGATCTTTAATTGGTCGCTATATTCGAGCACCTCCACCTCAGGGCGATCCGTTCCCGGCACCCAGAAGTAGTTCCCGTCAAAAGGGGCGTAGCCGTACTGGTCCGTATCCCGGAAGTCAATCTGATAGGGAGCCGGAATAAAGGGAGAAAGCTTTTTCAGGTAGCTGCGCTCATACTCGAAGGCTTTGGCCGGAATCAGGCCTGTATCGGTCGGCCGGTTGTTCATGCGGACCGTGGCCCATTCGAATGCTTGCCGGTTCATGTCTTCCAGGCTTTCGAACTTACGACCGGGGAGGAAGTTGGTTTCCACTGTGCAAATACCCTTTTCAACGCCCCCCTTCCGGTCGGAATGTTTCACCTCATGGCAAACGAACTTAAATCCGTATTGATCGGCAAAGGCTGCCATCTCCGGCACCATCACGGCGTTTTTGCCCGTCCCGTACCAGCGGGCAAGACTCGTATTGTCGATAATGCATTCAGGCGCGGAGTATCCCCAAAACATCAGCCCTTCATGCAAGAAGCATTTCATCTTGAATCGGTTGAACTTGCGATAGAACTTTAGATAACGTCTTTTCGAATATCGCAAGTACATGAGGCTCGCGGTGACCTTGGTCAGGATGTCCCTGATCATTACGTCGTAATCAGACGTATCGTGCTGCCACTCTGCCCCTGGCACATCGGGCACTTTTTGACATCGAGTCTTGGCAGTCTTGCCAATGCCGAGATTGCGTATGATCCGCGTTAATGTGGAGTATTTGACCGGGATACGTTCTTCTTCCACCAGTTTCTCGTGTACCCGCTGAATCCATCCGTCACAATCCGCATAAAGCCGCCGGAGAAGTTCCGGATCAATCTGGATTTTGCTTCTCGTGTCCCGAATCAGCATCTCCCCCTGCTGCCGGATAATGACCCGAACCGTGTTGGGGCTGACGTGAAACCGGCGGGCAATCTCGTTGATGCTCATGCCTTCCTGATGCATCAGAAACAACGCCTTGCGCTTGTCCGCTTCGATCATAGAGGTTTCTCAATATCTCGATAAATGCATGGGTCTTACTCAAAATCCCCGCTGTCAACAGATTCGCCTGCGCATAAAATGCCCGTGTCTTCAGCCGCCGGTCATTACTCTTGCCCATGACCCGCTGCATGTACTTCTGCGTAATCTCGAGATCCCTTAACAGCGCCCCTTCAAACTCGTTGCAGCCGTCCGGATCCTCAGGGACCTCATTCATCCACTTCAAGGGCAGACCAATATGGCCGCTTTGAATCGCCTCCCGGAACGACTCCGGGCCACGGAAGTATCCGTGGGCAAGCCGTTCGATTTCCCGCATGCTCAGTTTCTTTCCGCTCACCGCCACAATAAAATCTTCGATCTCCTGCTTTTTTACGCCGTTCATACGCATGAACTGCCGCAGGGTGTACATATACGCATAAATCGGAAACCGTCCGCTGAAGAGTTCCTGCTGTACTTTTTCGCTTATCTCGCCGATCAGCCCAAGGCGCATGCTCACCCAGGCTTTGCTCCTCGATAACTCTGCCGCAATCTCCGCGACGGTCATCTTGTGCAATCTCCGCAGCTCGTCGATAAATCGGGCCTGCTCCAGAATACCGAGTGATCGATTGTTGGAAACCCGCAGCAGATTCATGATGCCCAGGATTTCGTCCTGTCCCAGTGAGGCGTACGGCACCTTGCCTATGCCAAGCTTGAGCGCACAACGATATCGCTTGAAGCCGTTGAGCAGTATGATCGGCTCCTTTGTGTCCACTCCCTCAAGAGGCTCCTCGATGCCGCGTTGTGCCATCGAGACGAGCAATCGCGCCTCAAGTGCCGGATTCTTCATCCGGTAGCTCTCATATCGCAAATCCAGGGCCGAAAGTTCCACCTCTCGTACCATAGCGGGCCTTTACGGAGCGCGTCCGTTGAGATACTGTAAAATATAATCAATCCTCCGGCGGCCAACGAGGCTGCGTTGCCTCAGCACCCTGGCCAGCATCTCCAGAATCTCCGCCGCGCTTACCCGCCGGCCCTCGATCAAGCTTATGACCATCCGCAGATAACCCATCATTGGCCCGCCCAATCTGTACGGGAGCAGCACCAGGTTGCTCCTGCATTGCCCGCAGTCGTTGATAACTGCTTTCGCTTCACCCATGCCCCGCTTTTTGTTCTGGATTCTCTTTTTGAGCTTGCCTTCCGGCGTTCGGTAGTACTCCACACTGCGATTGGTAGAACAGCGCTTGCCGTGTCCCTCCTGACACCCAAACGGACACCCGAGGTCCTTGCGGCCAGCGTTACAGGGATGTGTCAGGAAGAAAATATGGCAATGCCGACAACGGGTCAGACACCGCCGCAGACATGGCTTGGTCTTCAGCACGAACCGGAGCGCGAAGTAGTACTGCAGCACCAGATCCCGGACTCCATCGCCGCGGTACCAGCCCGGCCCGAACTTAAAATGGTCCCGGATTTGTATTATCAAAAACCCAGGGCATCGCTTATGATACTTATGTGTTTATGCATACCTCGTCTTACACGAGCGGCACGCCGTGTGTCGAGAGGTAAGACGAGGCTTTTTTCTGCAGCCCGCCGCTTTCCTTTTCTCCTTGGAAAAATGAACGTCAGGTGGGGAACCTGTTCTGACCACTTCAATTTCGCTGAGCAGAGGCCCTTCAATTTAGTTGAGCGCTATCGGATCGAGTTCGGTCACAAGATCTTTCTGGCTGAAAGTGCCCGGGGTTTGATCACACAATACAAAGTGCTGGACGGCAATCCCTCTGATCAAGATCAC
>JBEKQE010000245.1:0-5209 GCA_049520035.1 Syntrophobacteraceae bacterium
CCGGAAAGCCACTCACTCGGAATGGCCTCAAAGCCGAGGTGAGCCCCCAGAATCATTCCCACCACCAATCCCCGTGCGGCGGAATCTCCTCCGGCCATGACGTTTTCCACGAGGGCCTCTCTCAGATTTAGTGGTTTGGGGTCGCAGGTTTGTGGTTTGGGGTCGGGCCCAATGCCGTTAACTTAAATAAGTTGCTTAATTAAAAGGGTTTTTAGTATCGATCCTTTTACCTAACTCTCGACCAGACCAACATAGGGCAGAAAACTGAGCCAATAGGCACTCAAACTAGGGAACGTAAGTATGCGAAAGAAGGGTTATTTGTTTTAACTTAACGGCATTAGCTCCGACCCCTACCCGAATCTACCCGTTCCCGTTCGATACGTTCGATACGCGGAAATCCAGGCGCCACGGCAAAGGTATTCCATCATCGATCATCGAGCACTGATGGGGCTGCTGGGTATACCCTCAATCGAGGCACTGTGGCAGTCGCACGGCGCGTGGGGGTGGAAGAAGCCCTTGTCCGCCCCGAACACATCCGGCAAGCCAGGTAGACAGAGAGCGTCGCCGTCGGGAGCAGGGATTTTGTGGAGGCCGTAAAGGCCAAACCAGGGATCAGGGCGAAGGGCCGGAGCATCTCCGGAATGGATGGCAAATCAAGCATGTGCGAACCCCAGGCACCTTACATCGGTGATTTTAATGCCTAAAATAGACTTTTAAGCTGAAAAAAGGCATGTTTCTGGAAACTTTATCTTTACATATCAGGCTATTAGCTTGGTCTGACCCCTACCCGCTCAGAAGAGGCGAATATAGGCATCATTCCAAGGACCAGGGTGAGCGGACATTTGGGATGGCAGTCGGGGCAGGACGGATTCCTTATTGACAACGCTTTTCTGACTTCAGAGAAAGAATCGGTCGTGCAAGTCACATTTCGGGGCTATGAAGCTGGAAATCAACAAATAGCCAGGGGGTTTACGAGACGGGGTTCCTATCCAGCTTGGGTCGCTGGAGTCAATAAGCTCTTCGAATATCCGATTGCCTTATCCAGCCTCTACTTTTCTTTGGCGGCCCCACTTCTCGAAATCCTTGGCGCTCCAAATTTCATTGTGGACTGGTCGAATCCAACATCTACGGGAAAGACCACCACTTTGAGAATTGGTGGATCGTGCTGGGGAAATCCAGATGAAAGGTCAGAGTCGGCAACACTGTTTTCATGGGACAACACCAAAGTGGCGATTGAAAGAACCGCCATGATGCTAAACGGACTGCCGCTTATCCTCGATGACACGAAGCTTGCCGGAACTGAGAGGCGGAATGAAAAAGCCGCCGAAGTGATCAGCCATGTCGTCTATATGGTCACGAATGGCAGGGGAAGAGGCAGAGGCAGCAAGAATGATGGATTACGCAGTACGGGTTCATGGAAGACGATTTTACTTTCATCCGGAGAGCAGCCTATAGTCGATTTCACAAGAGATGGAGGAAGTCGCGGAAGAGTGATCAGTTTGTGGGCAGCCCCTTTCAAGACAGCAGATGCAAAGACGGCCGCAGTTGTAAGGGAAGCCAATCTAAGGATGAAGACCAACTTTGGTCATGCAGGTCCCATGCTGATTGATTTCATACTGAGAAAGAAAAATGACTGGCCGTTATGGGAAACTGAGTATCACCGGTTGATAGGGTACTTTGGCAATAAGGTGGGGAATAATCCAGTGGCTGGCAGGATCGGAGATTTTTTTGCTGTGCTCGCAACCCTGATTCCGATCGTTCATGCAGCTTTGCCGGAATTACGAAGAGATTTCCCGCCGAAAGCCATTGTTGATCCCTTGTGGGATGTCGCAGTCCGACAACGGAGCATGGAGGATCTGGACCAGGCAAAGGCGGCGCTTCAGTTTGTTTACAGCTGGGCTATTTCGAATGCGGCGAGCTTCTGGGGAAGAGGTCAGGCAGATCGTCCGCCACATAATGGCTGGGCTGGAGAATGGACCGTAGATCGTGATTGGGAAAACATCGCTTTCTATCCACAGAAGCTCGAAACGGTTTTGAGTGAGAATGGCTGGGAAGCAAAAGCGACCATCGGAGCTTGGTATGATCGTGGATGGCTTGAACATGAACAGGGCCGATGGAAGAAAATGATTCGGTCTAAATCTACCGGTGAGAGGGTTCGTTTCTACTGCCTAAATCGGTCGGCTATAGAAGAGGAGCAGGGTATTCCCTATGAAACCGAGGAAGATTAAAATTTTGTCACCACTGGAAAATGGAGTGGTGACACCAGTGGTGACAAATAAATGTAATCAGATCAATATATTATATGGTTTGTCACCATTGTCACCATTGTCACCACTAAAAACATATGATTGTATTTTCAGATCGAATTGGAAATGGGTTCTTACGTGAGTATAAGGCGGAATGAAAATGAAAATATTCATTATATACACATGGTGTATTTTTAGTGGTGACAGTGGTGACAGTGGTGACAAAGCGTCCAAGCTGTTATTTTCATTCTATAAAAAGGTGTCACCACTCGAAAAAATCGGAAAAACGGAGTGGTGACAGTGGTGACAAAAGAAAGAAAGGAGAAACGTCCATGTATTCAAAACCATTTCTGAAATCGCTTGGACTTGATCCAGACCTATTCGATCCAGACTACGAACCGGAAAGCCACACAGATTCTGGCAATGCTTCGGAACTGGACCTTGATGAGTTGGCCTTTTGAGCGCTGAGCTGGGCTGGTGTAATTTTTAAATCCCAATTGGCGGGATCATCGACGTATAACTTGCGCATTCCAATCGAGGATTGTATACTTTTTTCTGTCTCAGGCGCGCAACTGAAGTTTTCTCGGGCAAAACCCCATCCCAACATGCAGATTGCATGCATAGCGCAGAAGTTGATGCATTATTCCGGTTGAATAATATCAAGAAAAAAAAGGAGGAACTTATGAAAAAGACGAAAGCGTTTTATCTGGTCGTCATTTTTGCGGTTAGTGCCTTGCTGTTGTCCGCTGTAAATGCCCGGGCGGTATCTGAAGAGGCCCGCCGTCACATGGATCGCGGTCAGGCCGCCATAGAGATGGCAAAGTCTCCGGATGAGTATGCCCCCGCAATCAAGGAGTTCGAACAGGCGATAAGACTTGCTCCCACATGGCCTGCCCCCTATTACAATCTGGGAATTGCTCAGGAAAAGGCAGGTAAATTCAGGGAGGCGGTAACAAATCTCCAACAATACCTCCGGCTCGCTCCGAATGCGAGTGACGCTAAAACAGTAAAAAGCCTTATCAACAAGCTGGAGTATAAGGCTGAGAGTGTTTTGACAGTAGCTGATATTACCAGCGTTTTGAGTTCATTTTGGGATTGGAAAATGACTGGTGATTGCTGGTTGAGTTATAAAAAGTTGAATTATAAGATGCCTTATATAATTAAAAGGGTGGGGGATGATTCATTAGAGGTATGCACGGCTATTTACGAAGGGCCTAGGCACTGTCTCTCTGGTGACTACTTGCAGACCATGAAAGTTGACGGGCCTATCTTTAGATTTACGCATACTTATTCTACATGTGGTCCTGGAGATGCGGCTATAGTTGAGCCTGGTGATGTCTGCTCGTGCCCTACTATATTAGACTATGAAATAGAAGTACTTTCCCGTGACAAGGTAAAGATGACGCAGACGGTAAATGGAATTGGTGTCGATGTGAAAGGCTGGAGCCGTTGTACGGACCCAGCACGCCATTACTCCTGTGTGTTTGTAAGGGAGTAAAGGGTTTTGAAATTCTGGAGGACTTTAAGGACAGGGCGATTCAGGCCGCTATGCAAATACAGAAAAGAGTAGTTTAAATGGACAAAAGGAGAACATTATTGTTTCAAGTTTTGTCTAATGTCTAAGAGCAAAAGGAAGCGGTGCATATTGAATGCTGAATTGTGTCTTTAAGATTCAGCGGAATGCTTGGATGATTCTGCTAAGATTAACCTTTAACAGAAACAAGATCCGGGAGGATAAAATGAAAACGTCATTAGCTAAGAGATCTCTGGTACTGTCAACACTCCTTGCTGTAGTCTACATGGTCAATATTTCCTATGCGGTGGACACTTCCAAAACACAAACGGTTGTAGAACAAGGTGTTGCTCTTAATCAACATGAGAATACAACAGGCGAAGAAATGCAGTGTGCTAAGGTGCCGGAACCAAATGGGCTTACTGTAGCGACATCATCAATAATTGCCGGCAATTACGATGTAAATAAGTCTAGGAGAACTACAGCTTCAAGTTCAAAAGGTCGTGATGGCGCAGCATGTTCCAGTAATGATGAATGCATAGGTGTTTGTGAAGGTGGAAGCTGTTGCACCGATCATGATGTTCCTTGCGATTCAACATCGCATTGTTGCGGACATCAAAGCTGCACTAATGGTAACTGTCCGTAATAAAAAATGGAGGAACTTATGAAATAAATCATGTTGGTAATAAGCGTGGTGTTCGTTCTGTCATTGTTTTACGGCATTGCATTGGCGAAAAAAAATCCGCAATGCGTTCGTTCATGTGGCATGGAGATAAATTCTTGCCAGAGCGGATGCAACAGCGCCATAAATAGCTGTAAAAGGAGCTGTGATTCAAAGTGTACAGCGGGGGACAACAGGATTAGTCAAACATGCGTAATTGCCTGTCTTACGAGCTGTGAAGCCGACTCTAGCTGTACGGAAAGGTGCTTATCTGAAAACAAATCATGCATGGCTTCGTGTCCGGATAAATAAGCAGGGATCCGGCAGAAGCATAAGGCTAAAAGGCGAGCTTCTTGGCATAGGGTCAAAAAGCTAGGCCAATGTTGTTTAACAATTGAATAAAAAAAAGAAAAGGAGGAACTTATTAAAAAGACGAAATTGGTGTTGCTGTTGGATATGGTGATATCAATAGTATTTTTTATGGCCGGTCATTCTAACGCGGGAAATAACTGTAAAACCATAACGGTCAGGTATGTGTGCGGGGTTGAGCAAAAATGCCAGAAGGTAAAGATTATGGACTCCTATACGACATATCACTACGAGACCGTTTGCGTGGACGTGGAAAAGTACTGCACCAGGACTGAAGAAGTGTGCAATTAAGGAAAAGAAGGTTCATCCGGCTAACGAGTACCTCTGTGTATGAAGATGGTAGAGCCGTAGTTTAAAGTACTCAGAATCCCGAAATCCGTAAGCCTGCCTTTTGAGGGTCTTGATTTTATTGATCAGGCC
>JBEKQE010000246.1:0-5199 GCA_049520035.1 Syntrophobacteraceae bacterium
AACCCGCGTTTGATGGCAGCCCCATAGCCCAGGTTCTTTTCGTAAGCGATTACATCCACAGACTCGTAGGAAAGAGCGATCTCAGCGGTACGATCCGTGCTTCCGTCACTGACCACTATGATCGCAACCTCGCGGATGGGCGTATTCCTGATGATACTTTCCCTGGCAGCCAGGCATCGCTCTATTGTATCCCCGATAGCATTCTCTTCATTCAATGCCGGAATCACAATGGTCAGACTTTTCGGGACAGAACATCCCTCCAGCTCCCTCGGCTGGGTACTCAAACTCAAAATGCCCTCCTTGGGAATTGCCATCAAAGAAGAATTACCCGGATTATCCATGTTCCCCTCAAGTTGTTCGCTTCACCGGTCGATACCAGGAGCCCGTAAAGAAGCCCCAGTTCCAGTTGGTCAATACGATCAGAAAGAAGAGGATAAACTGAATAGTCCTGCCAAGACTGCCTGTTTTGAGGAAGAACCACAAACTCAGAACCGGCCAGGGGAGCAGAAACAAAAACCATGTAAGGGGATAAACAACAAGCAAGGCAAAAAGAGAAACCAGGCCGGCGGCCATTACGACAGGTTCGAAATCGGGCAGCCTGAAGAAGCCATGCTTCCTCACAAGATGCCATTCTCCGGCCCCGTACCTTCTCATCATTCTGCAGAATTCCCGGTATGTCCCGGGGCGGTAATGACCTACGAGCGCCGCCGGGTTGTAAACCAGCCTGTATCCTTTCCGCAAAATCTTGAGGTCCAGTTCCAGGTCTTCCCCTGGAAACTGTGCCTCGTCAAATCCCCCGATTTCCTCAAAAATGACCTTCCGGTAGGCCGAATTGCAGCTCGCATTGTGCGTTGTTTCACCAAAAGCGCCCTCTGTTTGGATATATCGGGTTACGAAGCCGCTGATTTTAAGAAATTCCTGTATCCTTTTTCCCATTTCTGATTCATCAGCCGGACTTACCTGATCTCCCCCAACTCCGGCCACATCCGGGCCGATAAAACCCTTCTCAAGTTCCTTAAGCCATTGGCTATCCACAAAACAATCGCTGTCGGTAAACGCGACGAACTTTCCCCTGGCCTTCCTTACACCGGTGTTCCGGGCCCGTGAGGGTCCTCCTCTGTCAAGCCTGATCACTTTTACGCCGCTGAATGTCTGGCAGATCTCTGCGGTCCCATCGGTTGATCCGTCATCGACTACAATGATCTCATGGCTGGGATGATCCAGGCTGCTCAGGGATTCAAGGCACTTTGAGATTGTGTCCCGACAATTGTATGCTGCAACAATGACCGATATCAGAGGCTCTGAGCTGTTCACTTTCCGCGGTGCTCCGTGCAGAGATACGAAAAGAAATTCCTGGCGCCTCGCATCTTGCGATAAAGATCAGTTGCACTTCGACTCGCAAGCAGAAACCTTATCATGAAGCCCGGACGCAAATAGAAGCTTTTGAGCCCTCTGTCGACTGCATCTGCTACTGCCCGTTTGCTCAGCCCGGGGTATTCGACTACCGGCGCCTGCTCGCCATTATCGAGCCACTTGTCCCAGCTCAGGTCTTTAAAAAGCCCAGCTTCACGGCACTGATCAAAATAGGCGGTCCCGGGGAAAGGAACGGCCGCTGAGAACTGGACCGTATGCAACCCAAGCCCGAGAGCGAACCGTATGGTCCTGTCCATGCTCTCGCGCGTTTCTCCGGGAAGCCCCAGGACAAAGCACCCATGCACATTCAGCCCCGACTTTTTTGCAAGCTCCATGAACCGGAGGCTGTCATCGAGGCCCTTCCTTTTTTTCATGCGGACAAGCATCTCATGGTCGCCGGATTCGAATCCCACCAGCAGTTGTCTGCATCCCGCTCTTTTCAAAAGCCGGAAGAGTTCTTCATCCGCCGTATCGGCTCGTGCATTAACGGAGAATGTGATTTTCAAATCCCGCCCCAGGACCTCTTGACAAATCTCCATTGCATTGGCTTTGTTCAGTGTAAAGGTATCGTCCTCGAAAAAGAATTCGCCCCCGCGGACGACTTGAGGACACTGTCGGATATCGTACTCGATTTCGTCTACGACGTTTCGCGCTGAACGCAGCCTCACCTTGTGTCCGTGCATAACCTGAGGCCAGAGGCAAAAAACGCATTTGTGCGGGCACCCCCGGCCAGAAAATATATCGATGTACGGGTATAACTTCGACCCGTCGAAATACTTCATCAGATCAAGTTGATGCCATGCCGGAAAAGGCAGGGAATCGAGGTCGTCTATCAGAGGACGAGGCTGAGTTCTCCGGGGCCGGCCGTCCTCGAGGCTGCATATGCCCTTTATTTCTTTTAGATCGGGATAATTGGAGACTACCTCTAAAACCGTATGGTCATATTCCCCTATGCAGATTACATCAACCATCCCGTCCGAGATCTCCATCGTTTCTTCGGGAAGTGCCGAGGCGTGGGGGCCGACCATGATTACCTTCGCTCGGCTCTCTTCCTTGCAGATGCGGGCACATTCGATATCCGAAAAAATAGATGGAGTGGTGGAATCCAGCACCACGAAATCAGGGTTTTCATTCCTGACAAGGCGCCTTAAATCTTGCTTGTCCAGGCCCTCAGCCGGGAAATCGTAGAGTTTTGCACCGATTCTGGCTCTTTCAAGGACCGCGGTAGCATAGGCCAGCCAGTCGGGAGCCCGGAGCACGCGGCCCCGCGTGCGCCCCGCCCAGCGTTGGGTCCTATTGAAACCCTTGATGTAGGGTTCGTTGATTAGTAAGATTTTCATGCACTTTTGCCAGTCTTGATCGGATATACCCCCAACCTGGAAATAAGCGTACGATCCGGATCGATTTGCGCTTCATCTCGCCGTCCGACCGGCTGCCATCGAAACACTTCCATGGAGTTACAGGGACAAAAAGACTCCGTATGGATGAATGTTTAAAGATAAAGTCTAAGCCACACAGTCCGGGATTGCAAGTATCATGTGTTATGGTTTTCAAAATGCAGGAGGAAAGCCCTCTCTGAACAGCTCGAAAGGCATATGGGGCCGGTCTTCAGGACGCCGGCCATACAACAAGAGAGTAAAATAGAAGAAGGGCGCCTCATGTCAAACCATGTTCACATGCTGATCTCTATTCCATCCATCTGACTTCACTGTCCTGCCGCGAGAGTGGGTGCTATATTAGACAGGGAGATCCGGGCTGTCAAATGAGAAGAACGCACTGGAGATTTTTAATAGATTTCTTCTAAACTGGTGAAAATATGGCTATAAAGATGGAAATGCAAAATTAAGTAATTCACAAGCGATTCCCTTTGAGTTATATAGGCCGCAGCCAGAGCGTATCCGGGTGCGTTCAGGAGGCAGCCCCGGAAAGACGAAACAACAACCACAAGTCCCGAAATCCCCTTGCAGGGTAGAAAGCAATAAAATGCGGTAAAAAACTGGACATTTTATTGTCCTGTCACAACGAGGCGGCACCAGGAGGCGGTCGATTAGACAAAAAATGTGACTAATCGAAGAAGCAGGATAAGTTCAGCGAAGCATGCTTCTTGCTCTACCGTTATACTAATTAAGTGTAATTGGAGGTGTTCAAAGGGATGTCCAAACAGGGAGAGATAAACTACCTGAGGCGTTTGGGTGAAGAAGGTATTATACATGCTGCCAACAAGCCATTCTCTGACATTGATTGCGGTCAATACCTTGCCGAAATTGGCGCCATTATGTCTCTTCTCCCACCGCCTCCAGCTAGACTCCTTGACTTTGGATGTGGAACAGGATGGACAAGCTGTTTCTTTGCCAAACGAGGATATGAGGTCACAGGCGTTGACATATCGGTCGACATGATCCACTATGCTAACTTAAATAAGGAAAAGGAATGCCTAAGTAATGTCAATTTTATTGTAGGTGATTTCGAATCAGTAGTTACACATGATGCGTTTGAGTGTGTCATATTCTATGACTGTCTACATCATGCCGAAAACGTACTAGAAGCTCTATCGTCAGCCTATTCAGCTCTGAAGAGTGGTGGGGTATGCATTGCGTCAGAACCTGGGATATTTCACGCATCTAATAAAGTAGCAATCCAACATACAGACGCCTTTAATGTTACGGAGAGAAGTATACTACCAATACAACTAAAATCACTTGCACGCAAGGCAGGTTTCTCCAATTCTAAAGTGTATCCTCATGGTATGCTTATAAATTCAATCATTTATCCTAATACGTTTAGTAGATCATATAAACCGTTATTGCATCACTCTGTTATACAGCTTTTAGCATTAATGTTTTATCTGGCAATTTACAAATATTTGAATGGTATAGTATATCTGGTGAAATGATTTCCAGTACTACTATCGGTTTATTTTGATGAACTGCTTACACCCAGCAGCTTGAGGCAGTGGGAGGAATTGTGCCCCGGCGCGACGCTCAAACATTAGACAGAATGAATTAAGAATTAGTGTAGTTGCGATCCACTTTAAAATCTTTGGAAAAATATGTCCTTGTGAATTTATCGGCTGACGCGATGACATTATCGACATCATCGCAGGTCTTCATGGGCATCCAGCCTGGTGGATTAGCCGAAGAATAACCGTTGAGCGTTTTAATCCCTTTCGACTGGGCAAATAGCATCGCATCGATTTCGGTTGCATACCAAGGATCTTGGGATCTTGGGTTGCTACCACAAGGATGCTGTCTTTCTCGATCGGCTTGACAATTTTTGATTCGAGACGCTGTAATCTATTGCTCCAGTCGACAACTGATGTAGTGGACTTGTGCGCCAAAATGCTATCCGATATGATACAAATACAAAGTATTCCAGTAATCGCCGGCGAAAATGAGATAAGCTTAAAGTCATTTAGCGCAATTGTATCAATAACATAGCCTACGATAAATCCAATAGGAAAAAGTAATACCAGAATTATTCCAGACACAACGCTTACTGCAGAGACACCGGGAATTATGAATAATAGACGGTACAGCGAAAAATCCCCGATAATTAAGGTAACTAAAATAACAATCGAAACCGCAATGGCAAATGAAAGGGCTATTCTATTGTGCTGAAGCAAATTCTTCGGGAAAAGGCAATAGATCAGGGCAATAAACGAACCGAAGCATATAAACATCTGATGCTCATGACGCATGGGAAACTGAGAAAGGAACCATGTACCTGAAAACCAAAGTTGTGAGTGATCCCCGATAAAATAGCTTTCAATTCTGGGAAGGGTGGTTT
>JBEKQE010000247.1:0-5122 GCA_049520035.1 Syntrophobacteraceae bacterium
ACGTACTTAACTAAAAAAATAAGCCTGCGACTCTCGATAAAGGGAGATAATCTGCGATCGGATATTCCCTTCAACTTGAATATAGTGCGAACGGGAGGAGCCGAAATTACAATGAGAGTATATACACCTAATCGACTTCGCGTCAATAACTTTCTTGCCGTAACTCTATCGGCCGGCCCTTCCAGTTTCTCTGTGCTTTCCCGGCCGATCATCCCCCGATCACGGACACGGCAAAGTTAGAACACTGCTGGAAGCCCGATGAGCCCTTTTTGACCCGACATATTACGGTTTGCAAGGTAACCATTGACATACGAATTATCAGTGTGCTAATCTTTTTTCCCGGAGCTGATTCACGGGTGATCCGGAAATACCCGTTAACTTTCGATTGGGGAGTTTTGCTCCATGGTTTTTAATGATTGCATCTGCTTTCAACTCGGCGCAGTCAGCCGCAAAATCACTCGCTATTACAAGGAAAAGGTCACCTCCATGGGACTGACTCACGGTCAGTTCTTTTTGCTGGTGGCCCTCTACGATGAAGATGGGCTATTGCCCAGCCAGCTTGCAGATAAGACAGCCCTGGATCGTGCCACAATCACCGGGCTGCTGGACCGGCTGGAGAGGGACGGATGGACCGAGCGCCGACCGGATCAAAATGATAGGAGGGTCCTTCGTATTCATATCACCGCCAAGGCAATGCAGGTGCGCGAGGTTATTCTTTCCATTTTTGAAGAGACAAACGGCCAGTTTCTCGGACGCTTTTCACCGGACGAATGGGTCCTGTTCCAATCCTTTCTGAAGAGGTTGGAGCGAGTTGAGCATATGGAAAACAGATCGTCGGTTTGATCTCAGTGTTGAAAATCTCCCAAAAAGAGAGCTTTTTCAGGACCCAAACGGGATTCCCGGGCTTGACCCAATTTACCCGAAAAGTGAGGCCGAATAGGACCCCTTAGCTGCCGGTTCATTTCGATTCGGGGTTTCTATAATTAGCTTCTCCCGCTCATCGGCTTTATGGGTCCGGCGACAAACCCAGAGTCTCGATCTCATACCGATCTTTTCACACTGAAAACTGAAAGGGTGCTTTCAATGATCAGGTCCTTGAGAGATTTTGCAGACCTGGCTTCCGAAAAAGGGCCCATGAGGCTGGCCGTCCTTGCCCCGGAAGACGAGGAGTTCATGCTGGCTGTAAAAAAGAGCTGGCAAAGAGGCTATATCGAGCCCGTCCTCATTGGCAACAAGGAAAAGATAGAGCAGGTATCGGAGAAAGTTGAATTTGATATCAGCGGATTTGAAACCATCAGCAATGATGATCGCCAAGCCATCTCAAACCTTGGAATAGGCATGATTTTCTCGGGAGAACTGCCGATCGCAAGCAAAGGCCAGATTCCTACTTCTTATATCTACCGTTCGATAATCAGGGAGGAAGCGAAAGCCGGTTCCGGAACTAACGTCAGCGTCATCTCTTTCTGGGAGGTTCCCGGACTCGATCACCTGGTCGCCTTTACGGATACAGGAGTCAATATCATACCGGATGCAAAGGCGAAACTGGAGATCTGCAAAAATGCTCTTTTTGTTTATCGCCTTCTCGGATATTCGAAACCCGCGATGGCTATCCTTTCCGGACAGCGCCAAATCGGTGGCGCCCTTACATCTTACCGGGACTACGAGTTGATCAGGAGAGCGGCAGATTCCGGGGACCTGGGGGAATGCGAGATCGTCGATGCGACTTCCTTTACAGAGATTTTTGCCGGCAAGGGAAACCGTATCGTAAATTGGGACAGGTTGAAGCTGGAACAGATGCCCCACATCCTGC
Source organism: Syntrophobacteraceae bacterium (assembly GCA_049520035.1). GTDB lineage: Bacteria > Desulfobacterota > Syntrophobacteria > Syntrophobacterales > Syntrophobacteraceae > SbD1. The sequence continues at coordinate 1,811 of JBEKQE010000247.1, forward strand.
TGGTCCCCTGCCTGGATACGGGCAACATCTTATGTAAGCTTGATTTTCTCCTGAATGTATCCCGGTGCTCCCTCGTTGCAACCTCCAGAGGGCCGGTCTGTATCCCCGCGCGCTCCGATTTCACCGATTCCATAGTGCAACAACTGGCGATGTGTGTTGTGGTAGCCGAGCGGATGAAAGGCGGAAAATGAGATGGTGAAATCTTTTAAGGATATTCTTGAAGCGGCGAAGGGTGCGGGACCTGCAAGACTGGTGACTTCTTTCAGAGAGCCGGATCTGGATCTAATCTGCCGTGCGGCCGCAGCCGGCTTTATTATTCCCTGCCTTATCGGCAACCGCAAAGTAATAGAGAAGATGACTGAGATGAGTCCACTGGCGTCGCTGGAACACGAGATCGTGGATGAAAGATATCCAGGCGGCGTGCTCCAGAGAGCAATCTCCCTGATTCGCGAAAACCGGGCTGACATATTGATGCAGGGGGGCTTCGATCAGAACGCCTTCCTTTCTGCGGTCCTCGACGCCAAGACAGGGCTGCTGAAGGGAAAGGTGGCCAGTTATGTCTCCGTCTTCGAACTGAGCGAAAGCGGCAAACTGATCCTTGTTACCGATACCTTCCTGAATAACTATCCAGGACTTACCGAGAAGCGGTTGATTCTCGAAAACGCCCTGTCCTTGTCGGCGATTCTGGGAATCGACACTCCTAAAGTCTCGGTTCTTGCCGCTGTAGAACAGGTGAATCCCGGTATTCCTTCAACTCTGGATGCCGCAATCCTCTCCAAGATGTCTGAAAGAGGGCAGTTCGGAAAAGCACTTGTCGAGGGTCCCCTCGATATAGACTGCTCTCTGAGTCACCTTGCCGCAAAAAGAAAAGGGATAAATAGTAATGTCACCGGCAATGTGGATATCTATTTAGTTCCTGAAATCGATACGGGCTACCTGCTGGCGGAATCTCTTGTTTGTTTTGGAAGAATCCACACAGCCGGTATAGTCATGGGGACGACAAATCCTGTAATACTGGATGTGCCCTTTGTCTCTGATGAATGCAGGTTGGTGGAAATCGCATTGGCATCTTTGGCTCTTAGGAGAGGAGAAGGGGATGGACAGGCAGTGTAGCATGCTTGTAATCAACGTGGGCTCCACTTCGACAAAGCTCGCCTGGTTCAATGGCGACGAACCCGTGGTTCTCGAAACGATTCCCTACCCCAGTGAAGAGCAGGCTCTCTACTCTTCCATGAGACACCAGATCCCTAACCGGCAAGTGGGTGTTCTAGATTTTTTGCAAAAGAATGGGATCGACCCGGAAGGAATCGACATGATTGTCAGCCGCGGAGGCCTGGGAAAGCCGGCTCCGGCCGGTGCATATGAAGTCGATGACGCCATGTGCGAGGATCTGCTCGAGGGAAAATACGGCAAGCATCCTTCGGCTCTCGGTCCCGCAATCGCCTTGAACTTCTCGAGGAGGTACGGCGCTCAGGCCATAGTGGTCGACCCGCCGAGCACTGATGAATTTCACCCCCTGGCCAGGATCTCCGGTCTTCCGCAAATTGAGCGCAAGAGCGCTTTTCACAGCCTGAACCAGAAAATGGTGGCAAGACGCCTTGCGGCAAAGCTTGAGGTAAAGTACGAGCAGATGAACGTCGTAGTGGCCCATCTGGGGGGCGGCATTACCATTGGCGCGCATCAGAAGGGCCGGGTCATTGACTGCACCCACGGGCTTTCCGAAGGGCCTTTCACTCCGGAGAGAGCCGGATCTCTTCCGACACTGGATCTGATTGACCTGGTCTTTGCCGGGGGGATGGACAAAAAACAGCTTCAAAAGCAGCTCGTGGGAGAAGGAGGGCTGTATGCTTACCTTCAGACCAAGGACATTCAGAGGGCTGAAGAGATGATCAGGGGCGGAGATGAGCAAGCAAAGGTCATCCTCGAAGCAATGGCTTATCAGATCGCCAAGGACATCGGTGCAATGTGTGTCGTTTTAAAGGGTATGGTAGACGGGATCATTCTGACTGGCGGCATGGCGAATTCGGAATTGGTGACAGGCGCGATCAAGGAATGGGTTGAGTTCCTTGCGCCTGTTTTCGTCTTTCCCGGTGAAAACGAAATGACGGCCCTGGCCGAAGGAGGCCTGCGTGTATTTCTCAAAGAAGAGGAAATAAAAAAATACCCAGACACAGGAGCACTCGGGATATGCATTCCAACGCAGTACGGGCCGCTGCCGCCCAAACCAGAATAGTTGAATCTCAGAGGAATCTTTCTCAGACGCTTTGATAATGCATTTCACAAAACTGATTTCGTTCTTAATCGGGTAAAGGGATTGAGCATTGCCGGAAGGGGAGTGATCCCGGTCCCTTTATTCTCACTGCCTGCAACGGTTCCATGCCAATCCATGACCATTTATGAAAAGAGATGTGCGGAGTGTGGGCATGAGTTTCAGATATTGCGGAAACAGGTCGCAGCTTCTGCTCGAAGCCCGGTCATTCCATTCTCTCTACCATGTCTTTTTCCTCTGATTCAAAGCCTACCCATTGAAATCATGAAGATTGGCCTCCGGACCTTGGTTCTGAATCATTTCCGTTTAGGGCACTCTGGATTCAAACCTCTCTGCTTGGACGATTGATTGGTCTGAAGAACGCTCATGGACATCTAAGGGCTATGGATAGACGGTCATGAGGGTGTCTTGCTTACAATTCGCTTCACATGATCCATGATTCTGAAGGCCCATTCTGGTCAATTCCTCATGGATCGAGTATTCTGATCTTCCGTAGTTCAGCCCGAGCAGCATCAGGCCAGGATTCGGGTGTGGGGAGGCAAGCACATTATGATGTTTCCTCATTCATCTTCAGTAGCCATGCCTTGATCTGACAGGCCTTCGGCAAAAGAGTTCGATTTCACTGGGCAGGGACTTTTCAGCCGGCCGGACTTAGGGATCGTCCACGTGGATTAAGGGTCACATATGATTTGGAAGTGAGAATACGCCAGACGATACTCGCCAGATCGAAAAAAAGAAGAGTTGTACGTAGTTTTCCCTTTTCGCGCCAAGGTGGAGGCACTATGGTGTTATGGAGTACCTTTTTTAGAATCAAGACCGCCTTAAACTGGTCAATTCGCCAAAAAAATCGTTTTAAGCCCTGGAGAAAGAAGGAATTTGGTAATTTCTGCAACAGATGCAAATGATTGTCTTGGCCAGACCCAATGCTGTTAACTTTAGATTCGAGTGCCTTTTTGGACACGAAGAGTACGAAGGATACACGAAGCGCACGAAGGAAAACCATTGCCGAGAAGCTTGTTAGAGAAATGTTTCGTGTGCTTTGT
>JBEKQE010000248.1:0-4975 GCA_049520035.1 Syntrophobacteraceae bacterium
AGGAGTGCATCGATAAGAGTTCCGATGGTCCCTTGTTCGTTATAGGTTGGGGCAAAAACGAGCGTATTTTCTTGTGCCATTCAAACAGCCTGCAGTTGGAACCCTCATCGTCATGATTTTGCACTCTTTAACTGCTCGAGATCCTGATCGACCATTGTGCGTATGAGTTCTTCGAAGGACATTCCAGGACCCCAACCGAGTTCCTTCCCAGCTTTAGAATAGTCTCCCCTGAGGTCGTGTATCTCCGAAGGCCGATAGAGCCGTTCATCGACAACCACCCAGTCCTTCCAGTTCAGATGGAGGCGCGAAAAGGCCAATTCGATCAAATCCTTGACTCTGTAAGTCTTTCCAGTGGCTATTACGTAGTCATCCGGCCTGTCTTGCTGAAGCATCTGCCACATGGCCTGAACATAGTCGCCGGCATACCCCCAGTCTCTTTTTGCTTCAAGGTTTCCCATCCGCAGCTCTTTCGCCAGTCCCAACTTGATCCTTGCTGCGGTATGACAGACTTTTCTGCTCACAAATTCAAGACCTCTCCTGGGGGACTCATGGTTGAAAAGTATCCCGCTGACTGCATGAACGCCGTAGGCTTCACGGTAGTTCCTGGTGAGGTGGAACCCGCCGAGCTTCGATATCCCGTAAGAAGAACGAGGGAAGAATGGGGTGCGCTCGTTTTGAGGGGTCTGCTCGGCGTTGCCGAACATTTCGCTCGAGCCGGCAAAATAGAACCTGCATTTGGGGCACACTTCCTTAATTGCAGCCAATACGAAGTGTGTCCCGTTTATGTTCGTATTGATCGTCGAGAACTCGTCCTCGAAAGAGTAGCTGACGAAGCTCTGACCAGCCAGATGGTAGCACTCGTCGGGCTGCACCACGTTGAACACCCTGAAAATGCTCGCAAAGCTTTCGAGAGACCCTGCATGGAGGAAAAGCCTGTCCAGGATGTGCCTGATGCGCCAAAGCCTGTGCTCCGGAACTTCCATGGCTACTCTTCTGATAATTCCATGCACTTCATAGCCACGGCTCAATAAAAGTTCAGCAAGGTAGGAACCGTCTTGACCGGTTATACCTGTGATGAGCGCCCGTTTCATAATGTATCCTTAACCGCAATAATGCATCGAGTTGCGCGCTATACATCCGAAACGCAATTTCGGGTCGGATTATTTCTGAAAAAGCTCCTGGGACACGCGAAAGGCACATTGAATCATCCAATATCCTAATGAAAAACGCAAGAGAAAGGTCAACTTAACCGGTTTTGGCGGGTTCAGGACGTACCTCAGATTATAGAGTGGGGCAAGATCCGCACTGGTGAAAAACATTAAAATATTCAAATGGCGATTCAAGCATTATTTGGGCTGATGGGAGGTGAGTCTCCCTATCGGTCTAGTTCGAAATCACCTCCGGATTCCTGATCATAAATTTTCCCATTCGCGGATCTGAATCTGACATCTGCACAGCCGGCCCAGGTGAAGTAAACATGATATCCAAACGATCTTTGGAAAATGGGACCTCAACAACGCGCGAGCCCCAGCCCCCGTGAGAGTGAATCACCTTAAGTCTCACAATGTGGTCAGAGGTCTTCTTGGCGCGCCCTTCCGATCTTCTGGGGAAACTGATAATGACCTGCGGCAGAATCGGTTTACAGGGGTTCAATCCGCAGCGCCCTAAGCAAAATGCCCAGCCTCCTGTCATCGGGTCTCAGCCCTAACTCCTTTGGCGAGCAGGGCGACGGAACATCAATCTTTATTATTTTCGATCTCTTGAGGTTGCTAAATTCGAGAACTCTCTCCTCAGGTGAAGCTGCCAATGTAAATCTGATGGCGCTATCCCCTGCGTGGGCCGCAAATTCTTTCCCAACATTTGGACCAAAAGCGGATGCGTAGAGATGAAGAATGAATTTTTCCGGAAGAGGTTTAGAAAATTCAAGAGTCACAACATCACCTGAAGACCATGTCCCCGAAGGCTCAGCGAAAGACAAGCCTTGTGTTGTCGAAATAGAGCAAGGCCATGACGATCTGCTGAAGTCTACGGTGCCTGTGTAAATCGCATGGGCGAGTGTAAAACCATCCTTTGAGAATTCGTAGCACATATTTTCAGGCAATGAATGGTCTCCAAAAGCTAAAATCCATTCTTTACCAACGGGAAGCTTAGACAAATCATAGGTGCCTCCCGGTGGAATCGTCTCAAAAGATGCTGTTGGATTATCCAGGTAAAACAATGATTGGAACAAGCCGTAAGTGTTTGAGCCGACAATTACGAGTTTGGAAAGCTCATCATGCGAGAGGTACTGTTTTGTAATAATCCCCGCCTTGACAAAGACGCCCGGCGCCCGACGCTCCACCTGGAATACGCGATTAACACTGTAAGTTGAAAAACACACCGCAAGCGGCATGAGCAGATAAAGGAAGATTTTAGCCCCGGCCCGAGCTGAATATACCCATAATGCAAGGGCAAAGAAGGATATGCTACTCAAAACATAGAAGACAATCGAGTGACGAGTGAAACCGTATAATTCCGGGCAATCAACAATGGTTTTTGGATAAGGAGCCAATAATGTATATACGGCATACACAATCGCTGCTCCAATTGGAAAAGCAATGATAGCCCTCCGTTTGAGCATGTTAGTAGTTTGCTCTAAAGATAATTGATAAGCAGCGATAACGAGCAGCAGGGGAAGCGCAAAATCATAGTAGCGCATATGAAGACGCACAGTTTTTCCAAAAGAGGCTGTAAGAACACTGACAACCAAAACAAGGTCAACTAAAACCAAAAGCGCATAAACAGCAATCCTATGGCCGGATCGCGTTTCCTCTTTAGAGAGTATGGAGTCAAATGAAGCTTTGATTGCAAAAGCGATCGGCATCCCAAACATTAAGCAAATAACCACAATATGACTTTTAGCCCATTTAGTGGATAACCATAGCAGCTCGAAGTAACGGTCCGAATTGGATATTGTTTGGCTCACGATTGAATTGTACATTGGGCCAAAAATGGTCGCCCCGGCTTTACCGGCAAGCAAATATCCAATTGAAAATTTTGCCGCGAATGCAGAGGCAGCACAAATAATAGTGTTTCGTATTGCTTGCAGAACCCATTTGCCTGCTTGTTTTCTGCTGACATACAAAATATAGATTGCGACTGCCGGCAGCAAAAAGAGTGCGTACGGCTTAACCAGTGCAGTGAGGCCTAATAGTATTCCGGCAACACACCATGATCTTAAAGCGAATGAGTTATCTAATCTCATGATAAACCATGCGAGGAGCCAGAACGAGAAAAAATAGAGTGCCTCTGGCATGTACCAGGCTGTAGAACTGTCAAGCAGATAACCAATTGAAAATTTTGCCGCAAATGCAGAGGCAACACAAATATTAGCGTTTCGTATTGCTTGCAGAACCCATTTGCCTGCTTGTTTTCTGCTGACATACAAAATATAGATTGCGACTGCCGGCAGTAAAAAGAGGGCGTGCGGCTTAACCAGTGCAGTGAGGCCTAATAGTATTCCGGCAACACACCATGATCTTAAATCGAATGAGTTATCTAACCGCAGGATAAACCATGTGAGGAGCCAGAACGAGAAAAAATAGAGTGCCTCTGGCATGTACCAGGCTGTATAACTGTTAACTGGTCTCAAAACGGCCAGCAATGCAACAAGTGATGCTATCTGCCTGGAGGAGACCCGTCTGGTGGTTAGATAAATAAATGGCATGGCTGCAACAAAGAACAGGACATTTAGCGTTCTTGCACAATTGAGAAATCCGTCTCCGCAAATGTTGGTTAGACGATAAATCGCTAGATACAGGTAATCCGGATATATTGAATATTTGATCGGTAGCAGTCTGGAAAACTTGCTATAGTAGTACTCATCCGCAAAAACAACGGGATAGACACCGGTATTTCTAAATAAGAGGAAAATAGATAATCCGATCCCTGCAATGAAAAGCCAATTCCTTTTAAGTAGTGTCCCAACATTTGAGTTTTCAGTCATCCGCAAGCCTTATCGCTACTGTCGTTTCGAAACAACGTATATAATGTCGCTTTGCCACATACGCACAAAAAAACCTAAATACCCTAATCTACACAAGATCTTGGAGAGCTTATAGAATATGCCACTACTGCTTGGCAGGTTCGGCACAAATAAGCCATCTTTATTTAAATATTCGTAGCAGGACTGAAAAATAAATTCTATATTGAGAACATGTTCGACAAGGCTGCATTGCGAAATAAGCGAATCTTTGGCATTGCGCGAATTTCTTCCAGGTCTAAGAAGTGGTTCCCCTTCGTATAGTCGGCCTCGCCGGCCGGGATTCGGGCCACAAAATCCGGGATCAAACCTGGGTACATCTGGCCGTCACCGTCAACCTTGACGATAATGTCTATCCCGTCGGCAATTGCACCTTTGTCGCTCGTCATCACTGCACCGCCGACTCGTTGATTTTCAGAATTTCGAATGACCTTGACTCGCTCATCTGTGCAGTTGCTTTCAACAAAACCTCCCGATCCATCAGGACAACAGTCATCGACAACATAAATCCGATCGACCTGTGCGCCAATCCGAGTTATAACGCCGAGGATCTCTTTCCGAACCCTGTCGCTTATCACTACTACGTTATGTGCCTATGGGGAACTTGATAAATGGCCATAATTTATCTTTCTATGGCAAATCGGGCATGTTCCCAGCCAACACGCTATGAGGCCCCGCATCTGCCTGCTCACTTTCGGGAGGCTCAACCCAGAAGTTTTTTTTAATGCGTAAGGTTTCAAGCAAGAGAAACCCGTACGCCAGCATGGTCATGGTGACATGGTGATGCCACCCCAGGTAGCCTCTTCCTTCATAGTGGTCGAGCCCCAAGTCCTCTTTGAGCTGCTGATAACTCTGCTCGATCCGCCACCTTACCTTGGCAAAAAAGACAAGTCGGCTAATTCCCGTTTGAGCAGGCAGATTGGAGAACCAATACTTCATGGGCGCAGGCTCCCC
>JBEKQE010000249.1:0-4823 GCA_049520035.1 Syntrophobacteraceae bacterium
TCTCTGGCCGTCAAGCTCATGATTGACCAGGGTATCGATGTAATAGCTTTCCATTTTACCAGTCCTTTCTGCAACTGCACGCCCAAAAAGGCTGGGTGCAGGAACCAGGCGCGTATCATTGCCGAAGAGCTGGGAGTCGATATCCAGGTAATGGTCAAGGGCATGGATTACCTGGAAATCGTAAGAAACCCGCCCCACGGTCACGGCAGGGGCATGAACCCGTGCATCGACTGCCGGATCTATATGCTCAGGAAAGTCAGGGAGAGGATGGCTTCGCTCGGCGCTTCCTTTGTGGTCACTGGAGAGGTGCTCGGCCAGAGACCCATGTCTCAGCACAGGAATGCCATAGCAGTCATCGAAAGAGAAAGCGGTCTCAAGGGACTCATCTTGAGGCCCCTTTCAGCCCACCTTTTCCCGCCGAGCCTGCCCGAGCGGGAGGGAATGGTGGACCGGGAAAAACTTCTCTCCATCACGGGCAGATCGAGAAAAATCCAGATCGATATGGCGGGAAAACTCGGGATAAGGGACTATCCCTGCCCCGCCGGCGGATGTCTGCTAACCGACCCAATCATAGCGTCCAGGCTGCGGGACCTTTTCGCCTGCACGCCCGACTTTGACATGACTGACATCCACCTTCTGAAAATGGGAAGGCACTTCAGGGTTCTACCGGCCCTCAAGGTCATCCTGGGCAGAAATGAAGCAGAGAATGAGCGGATCTCTTGCTTGACAAAACCCGGATTCACACTCTTTACTCCTGCAAATTTCAGAGGACCGGCAGCTTTGGCGACAGGCATTCCCAAAGAACCGGAGGATCGTGTGATCGGAGAGATGATAGCCCGCTATTCCAAAGATACCTGTGACGGATATGAACTCAACAAAGAAGTAATCGGTGGAAATGTATCAACGCTGATTGTAACAAGTAAGCTGCCTCAAGAAGTTATCGACACTTTTCAAATAGGCAAAAATATGAATTGAATTAATAACTAAAAAAGAGTAAAGTAATCGTTACTGAACTGAGGGGTTCTCTGGACTTACCAGATCTCGCTCCTATTCAACTTCTCATTTTGAAAGCTCACTGGATGAGTCAACCAGAGGACACCGAGGCAATTATTGACAGCCGCTCCATTTACCACCGGATGGAAGCCTTGGAGTTACGTGTGGATCCAGTGCGGTTTCGGGAAATCCTGGCCAAGGCGCTGGAACTCAAAGGACTCGATTCGGAGGACGTCGAAGCGCTTATTGCCGTCAGCGATCCCGATCTGCTCGAAGAACTTTTTCATACCGCCCGAAGTGTGAAAGAATCCATCTACGGCCCCCGCATCGTTCTCTTTGCGCCTCTTTATATTTCCAACCTCTGCAAAAACAACTGCCTCTACTGTGGGTTCCGCGCCGAAAACAGGGAGATACGGCGGCGCGCTCTGTCGCAGGAAGAAATCGCATCTGAAGTCAAAATCCTGGTAGAGCAGGGCCACAAGCGCATTCTGATGGTTGCCGGCGAAAGCTATGCCGGCGAAGGTTTTTCCTATATTCTCCAATCAATCGAAACGGTTTACAAAACCCGTAGCGGGCGGGGGGAGATCCGGCGCGTAAACGTCAATCTGGCCCCACTGTCCATAGATGAATTCAGGGAGCTCAAAGCCGCCGGGATCGGTACCTACCAGGTTTTCCAGGAGACTTATCACCCGGAGACCTATTCCATCATGCACCCCTCCGGCCGCAAACGCGATTACGCCTGGCGCTTCGGGGCAATTGAGCGCGCGATGGAGGCGGGAATCGACGATGTGGGGATGGGAGTGCTGTTGGGATTGTACGACTGGAGGTTCGAGATCCTGGCCCTGCTCCGGCATGTGGAACATCTGGATGCCGTGTTTGGAGTTGGACCGCACACGATAAGCGTGCCCAGGCTGGAACCCACGGTCGGCTCACAGATCGCCTCAAATCCTCCACACCCGGTGAACGACAGCGATTTTCTTAAAATAATCGCCATATTGCGAATGGCCGTGCCATATACCGGCATAATCATGTCAACCCGCGAGGATGCTGAGACGCGGCGGTCAACTTTAGCCTTGGGGGTTTCGCAAATTTCAGCGGGCAGCCGGACCAATCCGGGCGGATACGCGGATGGAGTCCAGGCCAAGGGCGCTCAGTTTGCACTTGGCGACCACCGCACTCTTGATGAAGTGGTCGGCGATCTCACCAAGCTTGGGTACATCCCGTCATTTTGTACGGCATGCTACAGGTTGGGGCGAACGGGCCAGGACTTCATGGCGGTTGCAAAACCGGGCGCCATCAAGTTTCGTTGCGACCCGAACGCGCTTTCGACCTTCCTTGAGTACCTGATCGATTACGCGTTGCCTGAAACAGGGCTTGCAGGCGAAAAGCTGATAGAGGCTCAACTTGATCGCATGGCGGAACACCATAGGGCGAGAGCTTCGAGGATGCTGGAGCGGGTTCGCGCTGGGGAACGGGATGTTTATGTCTGATGTTTAGAATAGAGCGCGATTTTCTCGGCGAGCTTGCCATTCCGGAAGGCAGGCTATACGGCATTCATACGGCCCGAGCGCTGGAGAATTTTCCCATCAGCGGCCGTCCGGTTCATACGGAACTCGTTCGTGCCTTCGGACAGGTTAAGCTGGCGTGCGCTCAGACCAATCGAAGACTGGGGTCATGGAAAGGCGATCCCCAAAAAGCCGAGGCCATCGAACGTGCTTGCCTCGAAATGGGCGAAGGGCTGCTTACCGAACATATCGTGGTTGACCAGCTTCAGGGAGGCGCGGGTACCAGCAGCAACATGAATGTGAATGAGGTGCTTGCCAACCGTGCCCTGGAAATTCTTGGCGAAGCGCACGGCAGCTACGGCAGGGTATCTCCGCTCGACGACATCAATCTTCACCAGTCCACAAACGATACCTATCCCACGGCCCTGAAGCTGGCCGCAATCCGGCGGCTTCGGGTGCTGGAATCAAAAATCGTATCGCTCCAGGAAGAATTCCAGAATCTCGAGAAGCGCTTCGCGCACGTGGTCAAGGTTGGTCGGACCCAGCTTCAGGACGCGGTCCTGACGACTCTCGGGCGGGAAATGAGCGCTTACGCAGAAGCCATGAACCGTGACAGGTGGCGGATCTACAAATGCGAAGAGCGGCTGCGTGTAATCAATCTTGGCGGCACTGCTATCGGCACGGGGTTGTCTGCGCCGCGGGATTTCATATTCGGAGTGACTGAGGTTTTGCGGGCAAATACCTCTATTGGCTTCGCCCGCGCTGAGAACCTGATCGACAACACCCAAAACGCAGACGTATTCGTAGAAGTATCGGGAATTTTGAAGGCCTGCGCAGCGAGTCTGCTGAAAATCTGCGCGGACCTGCGGCTGATGGCCAGCGGACCGGAGAGTGGGTTTGCCGAGATTATCCTGCCCCAGCGTCAGGTCGGGTCTTCAATAATGCCGGGGAAAGTCAATCCGGTAATCCCGGAGGCAGCAAGCCAGGCGGCCATGCTCGTCTTCGGTCTGGACGCCTCGCTCACTTTCGCCTGCGCTTCGGGGAGCCTTGAACTCAATCCCTTTCTGCCGCTGGTAGCCGCCTGCCTGCTCGACAGCATCGACCTGCTTGCCAACGCCTCCGATATCGTGTGCCGGCTCTGCGTCGCCGGGATCGAAGCCGACGAGGAAAAGTGCAAGAGATACGTTGAGATATCCACCGTGGCGGCAACAGCCCTCTTGCCGGTCCTCGGCTACGATCTCATGTGCCTGATCGCACGGCGCGCACGCGAAGAAAAAAAGAGCGTCCGGCAGATTGTACTTGACGAAAAGCTGCTGACCCCTGAACAGTTTGACCGGTTTACAAGCGCGGAGGCTGTGTGCAGTCTGGGAGGCGCTGCAAAAAGGCCGGGAGGCGCCGGATGCTGAAAGCCCCCCGGAGCATGCGCATTCATATCGGCATTTTCGGCCGCCGCAATGTCGGCAAATCGAGCCTTTTGAACGCGATCACGCGCCAAAGCGTAGCCATTGTCTCTGAATTCGCCGGAACGACTACCGATCCGGTCGAAAAACCGATGGAACTGCTGCCGCTCGGTCCTGTGCTCTTCATAGACACAGCGGGCATAGACGACGAAGGGGCGCTCGGAAGGCTTCGGATGGAAAAAACGCGCCAGGTATTCGACAGAACCGACATCGGTGTGCTTGCAACCGATTATTCAACCTGGAGCGCTTTCGAGGAGGGTATTGTCGAAGAGCTTGGGGCGCGTGGAATCCCGATGTTTGTCGTTTTCAACAAGTGCGATCTTGGCGCCCCTGACCCGGTAAACCTAAAAGGACTATCCAGCCGAAAAATACGTGCCGTTTGCGTCAGCGCTCTTTCCGGCGAAGGTGTTGCTTCACTGCGGCAGGCGCTGCTGGAGAGCGCTCCGGCCCAGTTCATCGACGATCCGGCAATTGCCGGTGACCTTGTCGGGCCGGCAGAGGTGGCCGTACTGGTAATCCCGATCGATAAGGAAGCACCCAAAGGCCGGCTGATTCTGCCCCAGGTTCAGACCATTCGGGACTTGCTCGACAGCGACGCTCTTTGCATGATGGTAAAGGAGCGTGAGTTGCGAATGGCCTTTGAAAAGTTAAAGGGTCCACCCAAGCTGGTGATCACGGACTCGCAGGCCTTCTTGAAAGTTGCGGCCGATACCCCTGCGGGCGTACCGATGACCAGCTTCTCGATCCTTTTTGCGCGCTTCAAGGGCGATCTGCTCACTCAAGTCGAAGGGGCGCTCGAGGTCGAAAAGCTGAGGGCTGGAGACCGGGTGCTGATCGCCGAGGCATGCACTCATCATCCGATCGC
>JBEKQE010000250.1:0-4765 GCA_049520035.1 Syntrophobacteraceae bacterium
TCATTGCTACATATTATGACAGTTTACTTCTATATGTATCACTTATACCACTTAGAGTCGGATGGTTTACAATCATTCTATCGGCGGCGCTGATATCGTTTACTTTAATAGCCAGAATGGCCAGTGTTTGGTTGGTAGCGTTGCTGATATCGATTTTTGTAGGACCTATATTGCCGCCCATCTTAAATAAAGTAGCTGATGGCGTTGTTATATATCCCTGTATGGCAGTGTTTGGTTTTTTACCTATTGTCATTAAAAAAGATGCATGCCGCAGTAGAATATGCAAGGCAACGCTATGTATATTTTTACTTATTAGTGTTGCCGGAACTGTAAACAGGCTCTATGAATTAAACAACAGGATTCAATCAACTGACGATAGTTTACGCAGAAGTGAGGACAAGTTGATTGAGGAAATTGCCAGGCTCCATCTTCCTGAGCCTGTGTACATATCCGGCTTTCACTCCGACGGGGTCGACCCCGCTACTCTTGTTTTCCTGGCGCGAACAGAAAAAGGATTGCCCTTTGATTATGGAATTATGGGCGCGCATCCATCCGAATTTGGCATCAAGGAAAAAGATACGTCAAATTTGGACAAAAATACTCTTGATCGTTGCGTCGAGACGGTTATGGAAGCAGTCTTCAAAAAGGGGGGGCTGATAATCTTAGTTGATCCCGAGAAGGTTAACGATGTCCATTTAGCCCAAAGTACCTTTTCGCACAGGATAGAGCCTTTGATTGTCAAGAAATTTATTGACTCTGGAAGACTCACGGACCTCAATATAGGTGTCGCGGCCCCAGTGCCTGTGAAGGTATATTCAGTTCGATAAAAAAGGGCGTGCGATGGGGTCGCGCCGGTTTGTCAGGCGGCCGGAGGGCAGGCTATAGATGGAATGCAGCTTGTAGGCTTTCGACGATGCGGTTCACAGATCGAGGTCAAACATGCTCGTCAACCGGTATAGGCAATTTGACAGCAATATAAACCCCACATCACGCTGGGTCTGGCTGATTATCGCTTTGGAAGGCCTTCTGTTCTGGCGTTATGTTACTACGCAGATCGCGCCATTCTATGCATGCAACTACGATCAGACTATCTATCTTTCATGGAGTTATCACCTTTTTGAAGCCATGCGGAGCGGCAATTTCACGCCCATTGCCGCTGAGATTTTTGGGCCTATATATCGTCCGACCGGCATTACTTTTCAGATACAGGGCGCGCTGCTTGCGCTCCTCCTGGGCGCAGGCCGCGCGTGGCTGCTGTCATTGAATTTCCTCTATTTTGCCGCTCTGCAGGTTGTCTTGTTTAAAACGGTGCGATGGAAGACCGGCAACTCACGGCTGGCCCTTATAGCCGTTGCACTGCTCCTCTCCCAGTCTACATTTATGAGTATGGTTGGCGGAATTCTTGATTACCGTCTTGACTTTGCAACATACTGCACGTTCGGGCTCTGGACTTGCTTCGTGCTCCGCTCCGGCTTGTTTAAAAACCGGCGCTGGTCGGTGGCCGCCGGGTTTACCGCTGCATTGCTTATGTCAATGCGGTTCCTGACCGCTGCCTATTTTGTGCCGGCTATGGCCGCCATCTTTTTCTTCCTTATTGTTCAGTATGGCTTCGCAAAGAGCATCTTGCGCAAAGCTGCATCCGCCCTGCGCATTTCTAACTTTTTCATAGCGGCTGCAATTCCCGGTTTCCTCGTTCTGCCCCTGTACTGGTTCAAGCGAAGCGCAATTTATTCATACTATGTCGTGGGGCATGTGACCGGGCCTGATAGGCGCCTCCGTGAATTGGAGGCAGGCGTCAAGAGTACTGCGGATTTGCTGACCTATTATCCCAAATCGATCATGAACGAGCACCTGGGTGCTCTGTTCCTGTCAGCAGTATCTATTTTGTTCGCTGCGACTTTTCTTCTGACAATCATTGCCAGGCTGCGCGGTGACACCAGGTTGCGCCCTCAGCTTCATAGCTTCGTTCCTGTGCTGGCTGCCATTTTGGTTCCATTAGGCGTCCTGACCCTCGACATATCCAAATCGCCGGTTGTCGGTAGTATTGTTTGCGTACCCTTGCTGCTCCTACTCATGCTGGCCTGTTCCGTGCCGCTCGATGCCTGGCCCCCTCGCCTGCGCCCCGGCCTATTGGCGTGCTCGTTCTCACGATCAATAATACAGACGCTCACGATGGCGCTTATCCTGATTGTTGCGTTGGGAAGCTTCATAATCCATCTGAACGGGCGGCCCATTTTCCCTTACCGAAACGATGACCTCAGGCTTGTCAATGAAGTTCTGGATTCTGTGGTCTCCATTGCTGCAGTCAATAATTTGTCGAAGCCTGTTTTGTCCGTAGATAACGTGAGTGAGGCATTTCAGCCTGGTACAATGACAGTTGCTGCATATGAACGTTTCGGGAAGCTGATCGATTTTGAGGGGAAGCTGGGTTGTGATAATAATATGATGTTGCAGACGGATCGCGACACTACTCTCCAACAACTTGGGGACAGTCACATAATCATTTTGACCGATATGCCCAAAAGAGGGGTTTACCCTATCAATGAGTCAATACGCAATTACTGGGACGACCTCTGGGAATGGTCTAACAGCCATCTAATTCCATACAAGGTTTTCAAATTCTCCTTTTTTAAGGCCTATGTATTTGTCCGGCCATTCGCAGAAATTGTGGGTATCATGTCCGATGGATGGATTTCAAGCTCAGGTATAACACTAAAGGCTAATGCGGCCTATTTGAGGCGCTTTCCGATATTTATCCTGGAAGGAAACGCAGATTTAAGCGTGTTTCCCCGTCTACCGGAGCCTAAAGCGGAACTTCTTGACGATGACCAACAAGTGGTAGAGACCCTGCCGATTGCGTTCAAACACGACGGCGTCCGTTACTCGATCTCTATTGATGGCCGTTCTGCCTTGTCCTCGGACCAGGATTACGTGCAAGTGCGCCTAACCTTTGATATTTATTTTGTCTCAAAGCTGCTTGGCACCAATGATGATATCCGTGAGCTGGTGATCCAGGCGCCGGCCTGGGCCAAGTTGATGACAGCGGAGGAAGCGGGACTCCAGCAGAAATAACCTCGATTTGCTGATGAAGGACCTGAGTGTAACATATGATGAAAAACGAACCGGCAGCAAAGAGTCCTGAGTTATCCGTTGTGGTTCCCGTATATAAGGAAGAACCCAATATACGGCCCTTTCTCTCCAGAATGGAGAATGTTCTTGACTCCATGGGCACTCCCTACGAGGTCCTATTTTGCCTCGACCCTTCTCCGGACCGAACAGAAGAAGTGATTCTCGAAGAAATCAATCGCAATCCGAATATCAAGCTGCTGGTTTTCTCCAGGCGCTTCGGCCAACCCGCTGCTACAATGGCGGGAGTCCTGACTTGCACCGGGCAGTCTTGCGTGGTTATAGACGTGGACCTGCAAGATCCTCCGGAACTGATCGTTGAAATGTATGCGAAGCTGAGAGAGGGATATGGGGTCGTCTTCGCCAGGCGCCGTTCGCGCAAGGGCGAAACATTGTTGAAGAGAGTAGTCTCAAAACTGGGCTACTACGCCATCAATAAACTCAGTGACGTGCATATTCCTCGTGATACGGGGGATTTCAGAATTATGACCCGCAGGGTTATCGAAGAGCTTCGGGGTTTGCGGGAGTGTCACGGATTCTTACGCGGGCTGGTTGCCTATGTTGGTTTTAGCCAGGCTTTCGTCGAGTACGACCGGGATGAACGCGCCCATGGCCGCGGCAACTATAACCGGTTCACGGGATCTCTGAAAATAGGGCTCAACGGCCTAATCAGCTTCGGCGGCAGGCCATTGCAGCTTATGTCCCTGGCGGGGCTCATTCTCTCCGGGTGCAGTTTTCTGCTCGGCGCGTGGTATGTTTTGCAGAAGCTCATCGGGGTGGAACTGACGCCAGGTCTGTCCACTACAGTCCTTGTCGTTACGTTTTTCTCGGGCGTACAGCTTCTCTCACTCGGTGTGATGGGTGAATACGTCGGGCGGATTTATGATGAGGTCAGGCGAAGGCCTATGTACATTGTAGATCGAAAAGTGAATTTATGAGTTTCCCGTTTACTCTACCACCTCAGGGACCCGGTAAACCAAATCCCCAATGGATGGGAAACGGTTTTCAGGTCGGGAACAATATCTGCCGCGTTCTGGAGTACAGCTCCAATGACATGGGATGGAGCGACGATCTTACGTCTCTGCATGAAGATGCGGCCGGTTCGGATCACTTTATCGATCGTGCTTCACGCCGGCATGCACTCCAACAGCTCCTGAAATATGCCGGGGAAAAGCCGCCGGTTGTTCTGGAGATCGGATGCTCCTCCGGGTTTCTGGTGCGCCAGATATCGGAACGCCTCAAGGATTCCGTTGTCATCGGCTCTGATATTGTCCACAAGCCCCTGGAGCAGTTGGCTTCAAGTCGCCCCGATCTTCCTCTATTCCGGTTCGACCTTGTCAGGTGCCCGTTCCCGGACAGCAGCATCGATGCTGTTATCATGGTGAATGTATTGGAGCACATCGAAAACGATCGTTTGGCAATGCAGCAGGTCTACCGGATACTAAAACCGGGGGGGATCGCCGTAATCGAGGCGCCGGCAGGGCCTCACCTGTATGATTTCTATGACAAATCACTGATGCATTTCCGCAGATATACTATGATGGGACTCACGGCGCTCGTTGAAGGCCTGAATTTTCGTGTCCTAGAGCGCTCTCACCTGGGATTCTTCTTGTACCCCGGATTCTCCTGGGTCAAGCGT
>JBEKQE010000251.1:0-5848 GCA_049520035.1 Syntrophobacteraceae bacterium
TTTTAATCAATCAATAATTTATTCTCTTTTGCCTCTTTCATCAGTTGTTCTCTGAAGTCAGGATGGGCAATGTTGATCATTTCCTTGACTCTTGCCGGTATCGTCTTGCCCCTCAGGTGGGCGGCGCCGTATTCCGTGACGATGTAATCGACGTCGGATCGAGGCGTTGTAACGACTGCGCCCGGCGGAAAGGCTGTCACTACTTTGGATATCATGGCGCCGTCGGCCTTTTTCGTCGTCGATTCGAGAACGAGAAAGGATTTTCCGCCCGGGGCCATTCTTGCCCCGCGGACAAAGTTCACTTGCCCGCCCGTACAACTGAACTGCGAGAAGCCGATGGACTCAGCGCAGACCTGCCCCGACAGATCGCACATGAGGGCGTTGTTAATGGCGATGAACTGGTTGTTCCGGGCGATAACATTCTCATCGGCAATATAGGAAATAGGGTATGCCTTAAGAGATTTATTTTTATGCATGAAATCGTAGAGCTTGCGGGCGCCGATACCGAAACTGCACGTAATCTCACCAGGGTAAAGCGTCTTTTTGCTGCCCGTCACAACGCCCTTCTCCGCCAGGGTGACCATTGAATCGACCAGCATTTCCGTGTGGATTCCCAGGTCTTTGTGGTGTTCCAGGAAGAAACCGATGGCATTGCTCAGGCCGCCAACGCCGATCTGAAACGTGGAGCCGTTCTCGATGAAGGAAACGATTATATTCGCAATGGTTTTTTCTACATCCGTAATCGGGATCTTGGGCAGTTCGGCGATTTTATGGTCTTGCTCGCAGATATAATCAACGTCCTCAATGTTGATGAAAGCTTCCTTCTCTCCGTAAACGAAAGGCGCTTCGTTGTTGACCTGCACGATGATCGTGTCGGCGCACTGGGCGGCGGTGTAGCCGTTAAAGACTCCAACCGCTCCAAAGCTAAAATTTCCGTTCTCATCGGGGGGCGCGACGTCCGAGATGAACACGTT
This sequence comes from Syntrophobacteraceae bacterium, assembly GCA_049520035.1. Lineage (GTDB taxonomy): Bacteria > Desulfobacterota > Syntrophobacteria > Syntrophobacterales > Syntrophobacteraceae > SbD1. The sequence continues at coordinate 975 of JBEKQE010000251.1, forward strand.
AGGCTTTATGATATTTTTTGTGACCCAGTCTGAATGGGCAAACTGGTAGGAGAGTACCTCGATGTTGCCCTGATCGAACATTTTTCTCTCTATCGGCCCCAGGAATAACGACGTGTGACTGATATGTCCCTTATATTCAGCCTTGAAATACTCAAATGGATATAAGATCAGGGCCGAAAACATACTCACATTCTTCAATTCATCCTTTCTCTTGCAGATGGCATTGATCAAATCCAAAGGTGCGCTGCACACAGGACCATACCAGATGCGATCGTTGGATTTTATGACAGCGGCCGCATCCTCGACGGAGACCAGCTTTTTCTTGTATGCTTCTTTCAACTCATTTGCCGGATGACCCACTTGGCGGCGCTACTGGTATTCAGTGTCAACTCAGGTTCTTGGTCGGATTGGGAGCGGAATCGGCCTTCTTGAACTTCTGACATTCTGCTTAACGGAAGGCTCAATTATGTACTGAATTGCAATTTGCACATTCTGCTCCAGTTTAGGTATATCGGCTATTTCATTTATTAATGTCGATCCAATCACGAGTGCTCCGACAATCTTTCTCCATGCAATGAATGGTTTACCGAGTTCTCTTTTGGCAACCTCCAAATGGCCTGTTAAATAGTTTTTAACTGTATTACTGACTCCATCTGCATCTTGGATCTCATTTATAGCAGTTTCGATTTGTGACAAAAGTGCATCCTTGTCAATATTGTCGGTATTACAATATTCATCAACGATGCTGACGTCAAAATCGTATCTGGCGTACTCTCGGATGGAGAGTATTAATGAATTCAACTCAATTAATCTATTTAACACGGACCGTACGTTAATATCTTTTCCGCCAAACAATGATGGTTCGCTGTATCGTCGAAAAATAGCGTCTCTCCAAGTCCTTCTTTTAGCAATGCCTATGGAAATTGCCAGCTCAGGGATGGCCTCATAAAGTTTACTCGAATCTAAGCACTCACCGATCTGGACCGACAGTGGCCCATGCAAATAACGACTGAAAAGGTGAAATTTGTGAATATTGGAATTGATTTCAGCAAGAAGAGGCTCTATTTCGGATATCCTTAATTTTTTAATATACCTGGATAATCGTATCTTGCGACGCTTACCTTGAACTGCGGCAAGATCAAAAAATAACTCCCTGAGTAAACCAACTTTCCTTACTAATTCATCGAAGTCTCTTGGGGTCATGGTCTCCCACCTCTCTGCTGCACTGTTATAAGTGGCGGAACCTTCAACATAACTGCGATACGAATTGCTTATTTTGTATGCCTGATACCGAGTTGAACGATTCCCAGAGATTCCTCCGACTGAATAGGTTCAGTCGCAGTAGCTTTAAGGGACCGGAGCTTGCGCTACGGCCGGGAACCGTCTTCTTCGGCAGTTTTGAAATCATGTCTCGAAACAATTTGGAGCAATTGAAAAAATAGTGCGCTACTATACCACATAGCCTGAGGCTCCTTACAATAAATATTACCTTCAGCATATGCAAGCAGATAATTACGCGCCGCGCTTTATTTTCATGAAATAACTTGACAATATCCCGCAAATTGTCCCTATTCGGAAAACCGCCAACACCTCGCCTGGTGATGCGGGCTGACCGACACCCTGAAAATCAGTGTGTGTTGGGGTGTAAGCTCGGGGAAAACGAAGCTCATAAATTCTTTGAAATGGATATGCAAAACGTGGTTCCCTTTTTAGCTGCCGGTTGCACCCACACCTGCCCCCCATGTTGTTGAGCTATCTCTTTTACTATGGCCAGGCCCAAGCCGGCACCTTCGACCCCCCTGGATGTCTCATGCCTCTGAAAAAGTCCGAAAATCTTTTCAGCATCCATCCCTTTTAGTCCTTTGCCATCGTCGGCAATCGAAAAAATATGGAAACCCTCCGTCTCTTCATGTCCGATCCAGATCTTGCTAAGCCGCTCTCCGCCATATTTCAATGCGTTATCTACGATATTTCTGAACACCCTCAAAATGGACAGCCTATCCCCCTTTATCTCGATATCAGACTCGGGATCGAACCATTCGATTCGACGAATATTGAGCTGCGCGGAAAACTCGTCTTTGAGCATCTTAAGAATCTCTTTGATGTTTATCTTTTCAAATAGCGGACGGGCCTCTTTGGTCACTATGTAGACATTGATCTTTTCGACTAGAGCTGCGATATGTTCGGATATTTTTAGTATTTGCTCGCAATAATTCCTCCCTTTCTCGTCGAGGACGTCTTTGGACTGCTTATGAAGACGTTTCGTCATACCATATATCCCGATGGCAGGGCTCTTGAGATCGTGTGCGACCGAGTAAGCGAATACCTTTAACGCCTCTTCTGCGCGCTTACGTTCCTCTATTTACGGAAAGTGAGGACCGCCCCAAGAATTTGACCCTCTTCAAAAATGGGAGTACTTGAATATGCAACCGGGAAACTCGTACCGTCCTTCCTCCAGAATACCTCGTCTCTTTCACGCCGGGCTACGCCGGTAGTCAAGTTTTCAAACATCGGACACTCGCCTGCGGGGTAAGGAGCGCCATCGGGCCTGGAGTGATGGACCACCTGGTGGAAGTCTTTTTGGAGCAATTTTTCAATCTGATACCCGGCAAGCTCCGCCCCTGCCGGATTGATAAAGGTGACTCTGCCCGTCAGGTCCAATCCAACAATGCCCTCTCCAGCAGCGTCGAGGATCAGTTGATTTTGCCGGCTGAGCCACTGCACCTCCTCTTCGGCCCGCTTGCGTACGATTATTTCCTTAGACAGCCGCTCGTTAGAAGCTTTAAGTTCGATAAGGGTGTTTTTGATTTCACTTAAATCCCTTCCCACACTGACGCTGCCAAGCACTCTGCCTTCCCCGTCCTGCAGCAGGCCGATAGAAATCTCAGATGGGGCGACATCGCCGTCCTTTCTTTTCATGAGCATTTCCCGCTTTTTCACCGAACCTTGCCGGCGCAGATCCCTAAGCATTCTTTCCATCTCACCCCGGTCTGCGTATAAATCAAAGCCCGATTTTCCTCGTAGCTCTTCAAAACTGTACCCGTACAGCTCAGCCGCCATTTTGTTCCATTTGATAAACTTCCCGTGTTCATCGACGATGCAAATGGCGTCAGGTGAATTCTCGAAGACATTTTCGAGGTAGGCGTTCGTCTGCTTTAGTTCCTCCTCCGCCATCCTGCGCTTGGTTATATCCCGAATATAGACCAGGAAGTGCACCGGGTTGCCTTCGATGTCGGTCACTATGGAATAATTGACATAGATAGGGAGGACCCGGCCGTCCTTTGTGATACATCTCTCTTCATTGACGCCGGCCTCCGGTTCCATGGACCATCAAGGGCAGGGGGGCAAAGCAGATGTTGGCGCCAAAATCACGTTACTCTTCAGTACTCCTGGTAAGCAAGGTTGTCAATGCCAACAGCACACTAGCCGTTTTCACACTCAGAATTGAAGCCTAAACTTCAATGAGAAGTCTTGGGCTCAAGGTAAGGATCTTAACTCCCGTCTCGGTTACGTGAAGTGTATCTTCTAATTTTAACGTATATCCGTCGGATTCCATAAGGTGCAGTTCAAGGGCGATTATCATACCCGGTGCAACCACAATATCACTGGTTGCGGACAGCAACGGCGGTTCATTGATTTCCAGACCGATTCCATGTCCAATAAAATGCACCCTGGAGCCGTTGTCGAACCTCATAAAGGAATCGTTGATGCCTATGTTTCCGGCTTTCGAAAAAGCATCATGGAACAGATCCTTTAAGACAATGCCAGGCTGCATGTTCCTGATGATATGGTCGGCAACTTCCCTTAGTTTCTCGAAAAGGACCGCCGCCCTCGATGGTGTTTCACCAACTGCATACATTCTGCTCTGGTCGGCATGATAGCCTTCTATACAAGCCGGTATATCGATTAAGACCATGTCCCCGCTATTGATTATACGGCGGGAAGGTCCAGTTGGCGCCGCAGTGCTGAGTCCCGTGCCCGTAAGAGTATAAAGAGTTCCGCTCGTATGGCGCAGATTGGGACCTGAAGCTAATGGGCCTCGACTCATTACGAAATCGGAGCTGCGGAGGAAAAAGCAGCCCTCATGACCGGCGATGCGCTGAGCGTTCTCTACAGCCGCTGCGAGTTCAAGTTCCGTTAAGCCGGGGCGCAGTGCGGATACTGCCGCCAGGTGACCTGAATGGACAGCCGCACACGCTTTCCTTATACTTTGGACTTCTCTTTCATCTTTTATCATCCGCTGGTGAAGAATATGCGGAGAGATGTCGCAGAGTTTTCTGCCGTTAAAAGCTCGATTCAAAGCTCTGGCCTGGACAATGGTCAGCAAATCCAGCTCGGTCCCTATTTTTTCTCCAGGAAAACGCGGACCGGGAAACATGGTTTGGATGATTTTTTCCAAACTTCTTTCGTTTACGATTCGTCCGGCATCCAGCCAGGATTCCGCAACAGCAATATCATAACCTCTGCGGACGAACAGCATGTACTCATCAGGACCGATGACCAGATAGGAAGGCTGGGCCGTATTCGTGTAATAACAAACGTCTCTTGAGTGAAAGAGAAGCGCTCCTGCCACCCCATTACCTTTAAGAATGTCCTGTAGACGATGAATTCTTTCGGCTCCGGGCATTTCTTCCTCCCATCCTGCTCGCGATTATCCTTGTACGATAGACACTTCAGGGGATGCCTTCCGGGCTATGCATCACTCGTCGCATAGGGATGCCCGCGAGAGCGTTTCACCAAATGATCGTTTAGTCTAGTACCATGTAACATTTAGAGTTTCGGATAAAGTCTTTTCAGCTTTATACGTGCATCGGCATTCGAGAACTGCCATTGGATTTTGGACTGCCGGTTGTTCCGGTTGTTTTCCCATGCGG
>JBEKQE010000252.1:0-4679 GCA_049520035.1 Syntrophobacteraceae bacterium
GACCTTGTCCTTAAAGGGAGAACGGCAACTGAAAAATAACTATTATCGCTAAGGTTGCCTATTCTCGGGGCAGATGAATGGATCCGTCTGCTTGGTTCCCAGGCATTTTGCAAGAGGCTCGAAAGATTCTATTTTCAATTTGGACTCAATAATTGACCTCTTCATTGAGAAAAACGATACTTGGGGAAAAGCCGGATGTCAATACCGGGGAGCAGGAAGGCTTTTTGCGCGGAATGAAGAATTGGATTTTTGGATGAATCCCTTCCATAACTGGACACTTCGGTTTGAAGGTAGTAAAAGCGGAACATGGATCGCGAGATGTGATGCCTGGAGGTGTAGTCTTCATGCGCAGTATGGTTGGGCAGCCTGCTGTCCCTTTTACTCTCTCGGATATCGAGGAAAAGACTTACAGCCTTGACGATTATCGGGACTCATGGCTTCTGATGGTCTTTCACCGGCACTTGGGGTGACTGCCCTGCCGAGGGCATCTGATGCAGTTGCAGCAGTACGAAACCGATCTCGAGAGCCGAGATGTAAAGGTTGTAGTTGTCACCTTTGAAGCTGGATTTCTTGCCAGGGCCTATATCGAGGATACAGGCCTTCGCTGGCCTCTTTTGATCGATACAAAACGAGAGCTTTACAGGGCCTATGACATGCTTGAAGCCGGCTTCCTGGATATATGGGGACCCGGCACGTGGTGGGCTTACCTCAAAGAGTTCGCACACCTTCGCTTCCCAAAGAAGTCGAAAGGGGACATCAGCCAGAGAGGGGGCGATGTTCTGGTAGACCCAGGAGGAATAGTACAGCTCCATCATGTTGGACAGGGTCCCGGGGACCGCCCTTCTGCGAGGTCCATTCTGGGGGCCCTGGACCGGGAGCAACGCCATAGAAAGTAAGAAACCCGCCAGGTCCCTGGAACAGCTTGCTGCCTGGTGGCGAGCGTTAGAGATCGAATGTTCGTACCTCACGGAGCGTGGAGATCAAAAGCTCCAAGAGGGGATTTGGACACGAAGAGCATGAAGGATGCCGGAATTTCACGAAGAAAAACCTCGATCGGGAGGCGTTGAGAACGTACAAGGGTTACAGGGTAGCAGCAGTTTCCGATTCGGATTTTTTGACCTAAAAGAAAGGCATTTTTTGAATATGTCTGTACCCACATTGAGTTTCGACCAGGTAATCGACAGGTTGCTTTCCATGAAACAGCCTTATTTTGCAAAATATCTTGCCGTTTACTCAAGTTGGTATGGCGGCATCGTTACCGATCCCACACTTATGATGCTGCCCCTTGACGATCATATGGTCCATCGGGGGGACGGGGTATTCGAAGCCTTAAAGTGCACTGACTGGAATATCTATGCTCTTGCCGGGCACCTCGAAAGGATGAAGTGTTCGCTGGCGGCATCTTTTCTGGAGCCGCCGGTCGATGATAAGCGCCTTATCGAGATAGTTTGTACGACAGTGAGGGCCGGGAACAATGGGAACTGCATAGTGCGGATTTTCATATCGAGAGGCCCCGGCAGCTTCTCCGCAAATCCCTATGAATCCGTTGGAAGCCAGCTTTATGTGATAGTGGCCGCCCACGAGCCTACTGCCCCTGAAAAATATGAAAAAGGCGTCAAACTTGTAACCACCGATATTCCAATTAAAACCAACTATTTTGCAACCATCAAAAACTGCAACTACCTTCCGAATGTGCTGATGAAGAAAAAGGCGGTGGACCAAGGCGCCGATTATTCAGTTTCAGTGGATGAAAAAGGATTTCTTGCCGAGGGGGCGACGGAAAACATAGGCATCGTAACGAAAAAGGGTGAATTGCTCATTCCGCGCTTCTCGCGCGTCCTGCGTGGGGTTACGGTAACTCGTGTAATGGAGCTCGCCCGTGGATTAACAGGCACTCAACTTACCTCGACAACCGAAGCTGACATAACTCCGGAACAGGCCCGCGACGCCGCAGAAATTCTGATTTTTGCAACTTCTTTCAATATCCTTCCCGCAGTGGAATATGATGGAAACACGATCGGAGACGGTCGGCCGGGTCCTGTTTTCAGGCGGCTCCTGGAACTTATGGCGGAAGACCAGGCTAAAAACCCGGAGATGTTGACGGCCGTGAGAACTTGATTTCATCGCCAATTTCCATTTTCAATGGCTGACCCCTCTGCCTGCTCATTTTAATGGGTGACCCCTTTCCCTGCTCACGTCAAGGTCAGTCAATGGCGCGCCACTGGCCGTAGCCGGCAGTCTTTCGGCCGGCAACTCTCGTTCTTCGACTGAAAGCAATCCGGCCTGCTTTTGAATTTCCCTCATTAACTTGAATTGAATTGGAAATATGCCGTTGGTCTGTCATAATGCAGTAGCATGCTTGGATGCATATCCGGATATCTTTTGGTCGAGGTGGTTTGCTTATGAACGAACCGTTTCTTGTTGCTCTCGCCAATCCTGAACCTTCCCCCGGGGGCGGATCTGCCGCCGGTTACAGCGCGTGCCTGGGGGTTGCCCTTGTTAAGAAGATCATCCACCTGGAACTGCTGCGCTCGAGGGCTTCCCGCGAACGCACATTCCTATGGAAAAATCTGCTGGAGCAGGCGAATGAAATGGGGCAAAACCTCGAACGGCTCATGGAAGAAGACGGAATCGTCTATATAGAATTTGTCGAAGCACGAAGCGATTGCGGGAGGAAGAATTTCGCGGCCGCGCTGGAAAGGGCCGTTGAATGTCCCGTCAAGATCATGAAACAGTCCAGTGAGGGGATGGGACTCATTGCGGAAGTGGGAAAGAGTTGCGCACGACATCTTATCTCCGATCTGCTCGTTTCGGGAGAGACTTTTATGGCCGCGGTCAGAGGGGCCTACCACATCGCGTGGGCAAATATATGCCTGCTGCCCGGAAATTCGCCGCAGCAACCGGCCATATCCGTCGGGGAGATCATGCTGCTGGAACGAAGTTGCAAGGAAAAGCACGTAATGGTGGAGGAACAGTTGAGGGCCAAGATAAGGGGCGAGACCCTGAATCGATAAAGCCGGCCTTACTGGAGAATGTCCACAACGATTCTTCCCGTCTCGTTTTCTCTCAGACTGAGTCTGTTTTCGGCGAAAAGCCCGATGCATTTGGGATAGATTGAGCATTCAAGCCTCATCCCTTTCTCCTTGACCGAATCAATCGTATCATCCGGTTCGATTTTGAAGGCATCCTGGTCGATTATCGGCCCGGTATCCACCCCATAATCGACAAAATGCACCGTGCAGCCGGCAACCTTGCAGCCGTAGCGAAGCGTCTGCCCGTATCCGTCTACCCCAGGGAAGGCTGGACATATTGTTGCGTGCAGGTTCATTATCCTCGGAATCGCGGACCCGTAATTGATTTTTTCTAGAAAGTACGGACTCAACTTCCGGACAAAACCGGCCAAAACCAGGAGGTCCAAAGGGTGTGGGGCCATGTGGCGAAGCATCTGCTCCTCGGCCATCACACGCATTTTCAGGCGAAACACCAGATTTTCGGGCGATGCGTCGAAAACCTTCTGCCTGGTCATTATGTGATCGAAATCGCAGTCAGCCGGCAGTTGAATGGCTTGCGGCTCCAGATGGTACCGTTGCCTGAGTTCCGTATAGTCAACGACAAAGGCGGGTATGCCGTGCCGTGAGGCCCTGGTGAGCGCATAGGCGTCGGGGTTATCGGAGCACACGAAGGTGACCCTGCCGTTTATCAGGCCCGTTTCGCACGCATCTATGACGGCCTGCAGCTTGGTCCCTTTGCTCGAAACCAGCACGCCGATGTGAATACCCTCGGGCATAATCGATCTCCAGTTGAATCACGCATTTTGCGTATGAGGCAAAGACACCGGCCTCTTCCTAAAGGATGAGGCGGAACATATCAATCAATTCTTCTGCTGGTTACGAATTTCCCCAGGGAAATATTTTGCGTCTGCGCTGAATTCATTGAAACTATAGCAAGCACAAGAGCAGGAACAGAAGGAGTAATCAATCAGAGTATATGTATTATTACTCTAATATTTTTCCACCGATTAGTCAAAACATAAATGAGGCATCACCCCTCCACTTATCCTGCCAGCCAGAACGCACGATTTTCATGGGAAAAAGGCGGCTGTTAAGAGAGCAGAAGTTCGTATTTCTGTAAGGGTTGAAACGATGTGAAATCGATGACTTGGTCCGAACAGGTGGGCCGCCTTTTCGTTGCGAGCGCGCCGCTCTTCAGGCAAGCCTTGCATTAGAAGGGGAAAAATGACCCCAAAATGAAATGTCGGCCCTGTAATTTCAACTACTTACAATGATTGGCACCAGAAGTATCTCAGTAATATCGAGTAATTGTCTTGGGCTGACCCCTTTAAACGGAGTAATTGTCTTGGGCTGACCCCTTTAAACGTCGCTTTAAACCGTCGCGTGAAATAGGCCTTACGCCTTTACGCCCTCAGTCTTCCGTCTTCCGCATTCCCTGCTCCCTGCTCCCTCTGCTTTTTGCCGTTTCGGGTTGCCGGCCCTTGGAGTTACGGGTCTCGGGTTACGGGTTACGGTTCAAAATCATCAATCTTGTGGTAGACTCATCTAGATAGTGTCCATCCGGAAACCCCGGTTTTGATATTTGTGCGACTAGCTCAAGCGTTGACATTATGAGCAGATTATGACCGGATTGTGCATAAAATTCTTGTACTTTGGGGCTGTGTCAAT
>JBEKQE010000253.1:0-4634 GCA_049520035.1 Syntrophobacteraceae bacterium
TGTCCAGCTCTCTCTCGGTATAATCATTGGATCGATGTGGCCTGAGTTGTTTAAGGGATGGACTCCGTTTCTCTTCCTGCTCTTCCTTATTTCAGGAGGCTATGTCGGCTACGTGTGGTGGAAGCAGTAAAGAGCAAGCATTGTGCCTTGTACCTTGATCCACTATCCGAAAACATTCTTGCGAAACCGGAATGTTGCTGTAATATGAATTTGCACCAAACTCACACGCTTTGCCCCCTTCCTTTTGATGGCCCCCAGATCTAGGAGGCGGAAATGAAAAGATTCAAACGATTACTAATAGTGGCTCTGCTGGTCGGATCAGTCTCAATCGCTTATGCACAAGAAACTATCACTCCCGAAGTATCCGCCAAATTCATCGGCAGGCAAGAGACGGTTTGCGGCACAGTTGTGGTCGTACATTATGCCACCCGCAGGAACGGGCAGCCGACCTTGATGAATTTCGACCAATCGTATCCTAATCAAATGTTCACAGTGCTTATTTGGGGTTCGGACAGAGGCAAGTTTGAAAAGCCGCCCGAAAAGCTCTATGGTGGGAAAGACATTTGTGTAACGGGGATGATAGAAGACGATGAAGGCCGTCCTGAGATCGTGGTGAAAGATCCTTCACAAATCAAATTCATGAAACAGCCCGCCCATACAGAACCTGATGAATAAGGCTCTGGAATCACAGCTTCATTTACATTGCGTTATTCAAACACCCACCTATAATAACCCGAACTGGCTTATAGTCCACGTTTGGCCCTCATGGCCGATGCCTTTTTGCAATCAAAACGATAATGAAGGAGCCATTAAATGACAAAAAAACTCATCGAGATCGCATCAGAAATGGTCCAGAAGAATAGGGAAAATAATGACTGTCTTCGGGTGTAGCTCTACCAAGCCTTTCCCTTTAAAGAAGGGTGGATTCAGACTGGACCCTCAGTGGGATTCACTTGTTACACATCTGAACTAAACCCGAACCGGAAGATCCTGGAGTTTCCCGATCGATACTCAACAACTTTTCCGAGGATAAATGTGATGCCAAAAATTTCCTTCAAAATTTGGGAGCAGGTTGCTGAATTCCACAACCCGACCAAGAATGGAGAACTGGACAGGCAGAAGATAGAGGTCCGTCTGGACCCGCTCACCGAGCATCAGAGCGTACTAAATGAGGCACTGAAAGGTAAGGTTTCGACCCTTTTCCCGGAAACAGATTATGCATACCTTCACCAGCGGATCGACGACACGAAGGAACAGTGCTTCATGTGTCACGGGAAGTGGCGCAAGACTTCACCCCGCTATCCTGAACGCCTCATCCCGCAGGGGCGGATCGCAAGAGGGGAGATCGCTCTATTTCCCAACCTCTTTCCTCTGGCGCCCTATCACGCTGTTGTCATGGTGGGAGAAAAACATGGGCGAACCCTGGACGACTTTTCCTCCTCGCTTCTCTTTGATGCTTTCTCGGTATCCCTGGAGTTCATCAGAAGGTGTTTCGAATCCGATCCCAATGCCCTATTCTTTAGCATAAATGCCAACTTCATGCCTCCCGCCGGAAGCAGTATCATGCATCCTCACTTCCAGATAATCGGATCACCGTTTCCCATGACTCACCATCGGCTGCTGCTCGAAAGGAGCCTTGCTTACCACAGGGATACCGGCACATGCTACTGGCTCGATCTCGTTGAGACGGAAAAGGAATCGGGACAAAGATGGCTTGGAGAAATAGCCCTAAGCCAATGGTTTACCGCGTTTTCTCCAATAGGTGCAAACGAGGTAAATGCGGTATGGCCGCATACTTCCCATTTCCTGGAATGGGGCGACGAGGACATTCAGGCGATGGCCGAAGGGGTCCGTCGAGTTTTTCTCACCTACCATGACCTGAAGTTCTCTACCTTTAATTTCTCCTGCTTCAGCGGGCCTCTCGGGAAGGCCGCTCCCGAATTTCGCTGCTTTCTGCGGTTGATCAATCGTCAAAACATGCATCTCCATTACCGCACAGACGATTTTTATCTTCAGAAGCTGCTTAAAAGCGAGATCATTGTCTACCCGCCCGAACAGCTGGCGTCGTTAATCAGAAAAGTGGGCGGCGGCAGCGCGTAAGCGTCAATTTAGCTAAGGAAGAAAAGGTGAATGTTTATTTTGCCGGACCGCTGGTGATGATAGAAGCCTGAGAACAACCGTGCGAGTTGACTGACCGGCCAGACGACATAACCACACTTGCGCTATTCGACGTGCCTGCCGACAAGCCGAATCGGCGCTTAAATAGATTACTCTTGCCCCCTTTACTCGATGCGGAGCCCTTCGTTGGTAACTATTATCGGGAGATCGCATTCCCTCAAGTGCTCGACAAGCAGAAAACTTTTCAGCATTCTTAATATTTCACCCTCGTCATGATCTTCAAGGACTTCTTTAGAAATAATAGCCTGGGAGCAGGTCCTCCCGGATCCGATCTCGAAACACTGGGCCATCCTTCCAGAGTCGTAATGATCCCGGATTTCAAGACCCGAGAATTCGAGTGATAGGTATTTGCGAACTGCAGCGACCTTTTCCACATTGCTCATTGGGTTATCCTCTTTGGAAATCAGGCTCATCGCCGACCAGGGGTTGTATTTACCCCATTTTCGGCCTTATCCAAAAATTCCATACACCCTGAACCTATGAAATCAAGAATTTCCAAATTTTTAATCCATGTAAAGCCCATCTCACCACTGAGCCGGTTGTGATTTAATCATTTCGCGCTCGTTGTCGACTATTTATGTCTTTAGGAAAATTTCCGTCGTTCCGAATACCTCAATGAGTGCTGCATGGCAGCTTTCCTCCTTTTTGAGCCAAGATCAAGGCGATCCCTCCTTCTCTTGGCTCTTTCTTTTTCTCATTTCGCTTAACCCTGGCTCATCACAAGGCCGACTGTGATTAGTTGCCTTCCTGCTGACCCTATGATTGCTCTTCTGGATGGCTCTCAGGTGGATGACGGAACCGCACGAGAGATCGGGTATTTTTTCGCCAAAAAATCGCCCGAACAGAAAATTATCGGGATCAGGACTGATTTCAGGCGAGCGGGGGAAAGTGAAGACGCCGTAGTGGATTCCTCCCTATACGCTGATGCTTCTCTTTCACTGAAAATTTCCCAAATCCGCTGACGAGAACATCTTCGCCGAAATTAGATATGCCGTTTGAGAAAACGGTTATATGGCATGCTCGTTGATAAACTCTAACGTCCGTGTTTCTGACCAATACTCATTCTGATCGTTGAAGGAAACGAAGCCAACGTGCCCGCCATTAGGTGGTGTTTCCAGGTACAATTGTGGAGCTGATTCAGCCTGGGAAAAAGGAAAGCAGGAACGAGATAATAACGGATCGTCAAGTGCATTCAACAGTAGTGAAGGTATTTGTATGTTTGTCAAATATGGAAGACAACTGCTCTTATAATAGTAATCATAAGCATCTTTAAACCCATGTGCCGGCGCAGTATAAGCAGAATCGAAATCGATAAAACTTTTAACCCTGTTAATATGGTTTGGAAGTGAACCAGGAAATAATTGCTTTTTAATACGTAGTTTTCCACGAAGCATTAGCAGAAAACGCATGGTGTAAAGGCGATTTGAACGCATTCCCAATTTCTGCACAGCTCCCGCTAAATCACAGGGTACGGAGATTCCGACGGCTGCTGAAACATATGGGGCGATCTCGATACCCTGTTCACCAAGAAATTTCATTAACATACTTCCGCCCGCGCTGAATCCTATCATGGCAATTTTGCGGCTATTTGCTTCTTTAAGAACAAACTGGAGGACAGTGTTCAGATCTTCCGTGTCGCCGCAGTGATAAGAACGGAGCTTCTTATTAGGTTCTCCACTACACCCCCGAAAGTTCCAAACCACAGCGTTCCAGCCATTACGAATAAGTGCTCGCACCATGCCTAAAACGTACGATCGATGGGAACTTCCCTCTAACCCGTAGCTGATGATCGCCGTTCGATCTGATCCAACGATACAGGAGTCAATATCGAGAAAGTCATCGTCGGAAGTGATGAGTCGCTCCCGCTGGTATTTAACATCAGGTACTCGACGGATGTTTGAGAAAATGGTTTGAAAATGCCCATTGGCGAAAAAGGGCGGGGGCGAATAACTAGAAAATTTCAGTACGGGCATTGTTGCACCAACCAATAAGGTGATCGACGGGATCTCAGTGTGGCATTCCAACCGAAGCCACTTTTATAAACGATATCTGATAGTTTGTGCGAAAGTCCATCAAAATTTGAAGGGAGGTTGTTCTGAAATGCCAGGTGGTGATTTGGGCAAAAACTCATCTGGTAATGAGGATGAAATTGTTGCACGTAAGTATGTGTCTGGCTATCCTGAGACCTTCAGCGCCGTCAATGTAAGCGCCCACCCTGCTTGCGAAAAGGTCTGGGGTGATGGCCACTACAACAAACACGGGAAATGGATTGAGGCTCCGTGGAGACATCAGCACGGGGTCCCAGGTCATCATAACCGCCAATGCGAATGGATTCCGGGACACTGCCGCTAATTTTACTTAAGACTTTTAGTTCTCTTACCGATAATATCACCAGGGCCATATAACTCCTCAGAGAGCCGTGAGCAGGGCCAATTGCTGCGCCTTCCTTCACGGCT
>JBEKQE010000254.1:0-4384 GCA_049520035.1 Syntrophobacteraceae bacterium
ATTTTTCTCGGCTTCGCAGCCTCAGCCTTTGGCATCACCAGCTTAAGCACGCCATCTTTCATCGATGCCTGAATCTTCTCACGGTCGATGTCGCTGGAGAGAGTAAACTGTCTGTAGTAATCCCCGAACGTGTACTCCTTGAAGATCACCTTGCCCTTATCTTCCTGCTGCGGCACCGTTCCCCGGAGTGTGAGCTGGTCGGAATCCAGGTCTATGTCGATGTTCTCGATCGGGACGCCGGGCATGTCGGCAACCAGTGTCAGGGCATTTTCCGATTCGTATATGTCCACGGCCGGGATAAAAACCGGGACGTTGCGAGTGCTTTCTCCGGTCGCCTGGGCCTCCTTTTTTTCCTCAATCTGCAAATCCGTGTCAGCCATAATAAACCTCCTTTTCCAACGGTTCCCTATTCGCCTTTGATGGTAATCTTGCGGGGTTTCACATGCTCGGACTTGGGCAGAACGAGCTTCAGCATGCCATTTTTGCATTCGGCCTGGATAGCTTCCGGATTCACGTCATCCGGCAGAGTGAGCGCCTTCCGGAAACTCCCCCACTTGCGTTCCCTGCGGTGGTAACAGACGTTCTCCGTCTCTTCGGGCTTGCGTTCGCCACTCAGGGTAAGGGTCCTGGCAACGACCGAGATGTCCAGATCTTCAGCTTTGATTCCCGGGATTTCAGCTTCAACGTAAATTGTGTCTTCGTCCTCGGTTAGGATAAGCGGTGGAAAAACGCCCGAAGATGCTGGACTGGAAACCCCTCCGGTAAAAACAGAGAGAAGCCGGTCCATCTGCCTGCGAGCTCTCTCGAAGTCTTCCAGAGCGCTGGAGACATCGGGCCAGCGCCAGTTTGGGTACCTAAAAACGGCCATGGTCAACCTCCTGTTGATTGTTGAACGATACAATTTAGCAGCCACAAGGTAAGACTGCTGATTAATCGTGTCAACCTTCCCTAAAAAACGTTTGCATAATTTTTGCCCGGTGATGGACTGACATAATCAGCTGGCGGCTCATAAGCAAAATAGAGTATTTTTCGTATAAATACCGTATATTAACCATTAACGGGGAAGGAACAGTATGAGGGTTGAGCAACCGCGCAAGGCTCTGCGAATCGCTCTGATATTTCCACCGGCCATGCCGCCGACAAGCCCGCCTCTGGGGATCGCTGATCTCAAACCCTATCTGGAAACATCAGCAACTGTTGAGGTGCGCAATTTTGATCTGAATCTCGCCTATTTTGAGCAGGCGTTCCACTGGCTCGGAGATGGGCGGCTGCGAATGCGCATGCAGAAGATGGATTTCGAAACGACTGCCCAAAAGGCGGCGGCGGCAAGAAATTTTTTTTGCGGCAAGGAGGGCGTTCACAGGTTTTTCGATCTGGCCTTATACAACGAACAGGCAAGGATCTATGCGGGTTTTAGTTCGGTTCTCAACGGGCTTTTCGATAATTTTGCAAGAAAGATTCTCCTCGGGCTGCCGAGGCCACCGCTGGTAAACAGGTTTTTCGAGGAACTGATCGAGCCGGTGAAAGATTTCAGACCTGACCTGATAGGGTTTTCCGTCCTTTTCAGCCAGCAGCTTTTTTTCGCGCTCGCGCTCGCAAAGCTGTGCAAAGTGAGCGGCGAGCCGCTGCGGCCGGATTGCGCAGCTCGGCCGCCCCACTCTGCAAAATTCCCGTGCGCCATTGGAGCGAAGATCGTCTTCGGCGGGGCGACCTTTTCCGTGATGCCCGATCCGGGGCGGCTGCTCTCAGGACCTCTTTCCGTCAACACGGGCGGTGAGCTAAGGGAAGTGGATACGGGCCGGCTTATCGACTACCTTATTGTGGGGGAGGGGGAGAGGGGGCTTGAATCACTGGCGAACTCTTTGTCCGCAGGCAGCGGGAAGAATGCGTCCGGATCGGCCTTCTGCCGGCTTTGCCGAGTACCCGGCCTTCTTCATATGAAAGACGGGAAAGCGGCGATAAACCCGGCAGAGGCTGCGTTCGACCTGAATGCCATGCCTCTTCCGGACTTTTCCGATTTTCCTCTGGACCAATACCACTCGCCGATTCCTGTCCTGCCCTATCTGGCTTCACGCGGCTGCCCCTGGAGGCGCTGCGCGTTCTGTACTCATCAAAAGACCTATCTCGATTACCGTGAGGAAGATGCGGCCAACACCGCGGACAGGTTTTCCGCGCTTCAGGAAAAGTATGGCGTCAGGCATTTCTGCCTGGTTGACGAGATGATCCACCCGCGCCGCATGGACCGGATTGCTGTGGATCTTATCCGAAGAGGCGTTCAAGTCTATTTCTCGGCTTACGCCAGGCCATCGGGCTTTTCGGCCAAGACGCTCGAAAAAGCGCACCGGGCCGGCCTTCGCCTGCTGATGTGGGGCCTTGAGTCGGCAAGCCAGCGCCTGCTCGACCTCATGCGCAAAGGGACCATTGCGCAAAAGATTCCACCCATTCTCAACTCCGCCAGGGAAGCAGGCGTATGGAACCTGCTGTTCGTAATATTCGGTTTTCCGACCGAAACCAAGGCTGAATGGCAGAGCACTCTCGATTTTATCGAGTCATGCCGAGAGTCGGTTCATGCCCTTTCGCGTTCCCGGTTCATTTTGCTCGAAGGCTCGGACGCCTTTGTCCACCCTGAGCGCTACGGGGTAAGGCGCGTAATTGACCGGCCTCAAAGAGACCCGGTTTCCATAGCCTACGATTACGAAGTGACGGAAGGCCTCACCCAGGAAGAGGCCGCAGTGATGTTCCAGGAGAGTTTGGCCCGGCTGTCGGGCATAGGGCGCTCGCCCTGGTTTGGACAGTTCAGGGATCACATGCTTCTGTTTGCTTCGAGGCAGAAAGAAGAACCATTGCAACCATGCGGCACCGGACCGCTCAACTCAACTCCTCCGGATTCGGCGTAAAGGAAGCCAGGTCTCCGATGCCAAGAATATTTTCATAATCTGTGAGCTTGCGGATTGTTTCGTCAAAGCCGTCCAGGCCCAGGAATTCCGCTTCGGCCCTCTGGATCCCGGAGCTTAGCTCGGCATAGGCTTTTGGGGTCATCATCCGGCGCAGCAGGGTGAAAAGCGCCGTGTCTTCCCTCACGGCGTGGGCCCGGTACATGCGGCTGAACAGGTGGATGGCGCTTCCCATCGCACGGCGCTTCTCCAGGTCCTTTACCGAGAATCCGCGGTAAATTCCCCTCAATATCTCGACCAACTGAGAGGCTGCCGCGTGCTGCTCCCGGAGCACCCCGACCACGCCGATCATTTTCCCGGCAACGTCAAAAACAGGGTAAATGTGTTTTTCTTCCATCTGCTGGTGATGAGCAATCACGAACAGGCGAACTATTTCGACAGTCCCGCCTATTATTTCGGGAGGAAGGTCCATCAACGCATCCATCCCGCCCTTGATTTCCTCCAGTATGGCAACAGCCCGGCGGATCACTCCGTGCTGGCGGGCCAGAATCTCTATTGCGGTTGCGGCGTCTTCCGGTGGTTTGTCGGGCTTGGCGCATCCCGCCAAGACTCCGGTGCCTGTTGCTCCGGCCAGAGCGATAAAGCTTCGGCGGGAAAGCGGGTTTTTGGAAAACATCGGCTCTCCTGGGAAAAAATGACAGGGTAAAATTGAAATGGGTTTGAACCGCTCTGTCAATATGGTTGATTAAAACCGGCTCCAGGTCGATAATGCACCTTCCCGTGTCCGGCGCGCAGACCATTATGTTAGGATATTTAATTCCTTTGGCTGAATGGCCTCCGGAATGCAAGACTTTTTTGGTGGTGAAAATGGATGCCCAAAAAATTTCCGGCCTCAAGATTGCTGACTCCGAGCAATTCTCGGCTACCCGCAGGAGGCCTGGGATCTTGTGGATCATCATCATTGCGGTGGCCGCAGCAGCCATTGTGCTGTATCTGTTTCAAGCGGGCTTTCTCACTTCGGCGGCCAATGTCCGGACTGCCGGCGCGGATTGGGTTTATCCCTCGCAGGTAATAACCCAATTCAATGCGAGCGGCTATGTCGTCGCCCAGAGGAAAGCCTCTGTCGCATCGAAGGGGACTGGCCGAATCGTCTATCTGGGGGTCCAGGAAGGAAGCCGCCTAAAGGAAGGGGACGTGATCGCCAGGTTGGACAGCGACGATCTTAAGGCGGAGAAAGCGCAGCTCGAGGCGCAGCTCGTAGTGGCGAGGTTCGATCTGACACGCGCCGAGACGGAACTTGCGACCGCTGAAGCCAATTTCAGGCGGCTCAAAGAACTATGGGGGAAAAAGGCCGCTTCACAGGTCGATCTGGAAAACGCGCAGGATAGATTCTTGAAAGCAAAAGCAGCGATAGATTCTGCCAAGGCGAACATCAAGGCTGTACAAGCTTCAATCCAGCGGGAAAGCGTCCTGATAGAATATACGATTAT
>JBEKQE010000255.1:0-4325 GCA_049520035.1 Syntrophobacteraceae bacterium
AATTGATAAAGCGCTCATAAAACCAAACAGAAAAGATCCTGAAGCCATATGTAATGCCCCTATCTCTGTTCACCGATGAGCTGGAAATAAGCGTGACTCATGGAAAGAGGTGGAAAATCGCTGAACTCGTCCAGGGTGGCGGTCCTTTCATATTCATGTCCTGAGACCAGTTCAAAAATGGAGTCAGCCAGTTGCAGAAACCTGGCGAAGACACGTTTAGAAGAGGGGGCGGAATCATGACGGTCTTGTTCCTTTGTTGAAATCCCGGCGATAATCTGCAAGAAAAAGGAGTCATCGAGATCGAGTTTTGGCATGTCCTTTATCAGCGAATCAACCCGTTCGAGTTCGGCCAGTTCTTTCCTGCACGCCGCGCAATTTCGCAGATGCAGAGAAATCTCTTCACTTAGGTCCTCATCCAATTCCCCGTCTTTGTAGGCCGATAATTCGTTTCTAAATCCATCGTTTTCCACTGTTCATTCCTCCGAATGTCTGATCAGTGTTTTTCTGAGATTCTCGCGGGCACGGAAGAGCAGCGACTCCACACTGGAAATCGATGTTGAAAGAATATTGCCAATTTCGGCATAGGAGAGCCCTTCATTCACTCTTAGAAGCAGAGCGGCCCGCTGCTTTTCGGGAAGATGCCGGACAGCATTCATCACTTCTTCCTCAAGCTCTTTGGGACCGGTATGGTTTGGCTCCGCCAACTCAAACTCACGGTCATCAATGTCGGCGATCGGGCAGAACCGACTCCTGCGCAGGACTTCGTTTAACGTCAGGTTGTAGGCAATTTTGAAAATCCATGTCGACACCTTACCCCTGGGCTCGAACCCGGAAGCCGCCCGATAGACACGCAAAAAGACTTCCTGTGCAATATCTTCAGCCCCAAATCTGTCCCCCATGTATTTAAAGATAAAATTCGAAACGGGGTCCCGGTACCTTTTGATTAGCATCTCAAAGGCGACTATATCGCCGGCTCCAATAGCCTTGATCAGCTCGTATTCCCTGTCGGCTTTCGGAAGAGAGCCACCACAGCCCGATGGATCATTCATCTTGTTTCAGCCAAATACGTGATTGGATTATTCACCTGCTCTAATTAGCCATTTCTGTTAATCCTGTAAATCCTGTTAATCCTGTTAATCCTGTCTGAGTTCGTCTCCGCGTCCTAAATCTTAATCCACCCTTTTCTCAGTGAATTATCCAAAATTACCCCTACCAGAAAAGCTACGCCCATGTTCCACATCGCGAAAGAAGCTACGATAAGCATCACATAAAAATCGGATTTCTTTTCGCCAATGTCTCTGACCACTAAGGCCAGTTCCGAACCCGCGAAAAACAAGATCACTCCCAGGATGGCATTGGGAAAAATTTTGAAGATGACCGCAACAGAGTCGCTGAAAAACAGGGCAATCAGGACGAGCATACTCCCCAGAATAACCAGGGCCCCTCCCGTCCTTGCCCCAAATCGCACATGACCGGCCATTCCACCGGCCCCATGACACATGGGAATGCCGCCAAACAGAGGTGAAACCAGGTTGATGACGCCCTGGGAGACAGCGATCTTTCTCTCAGTCACCTGCCTGTCGGGAAACAGTTCATTGTTCTCGGCCGTTATTGCAATAACGGCGTTGCCCAGTGTCAACGGTATCTGGGGTATCGTGAAAAGCAATGTGCCGATAACCAGGTCATTCCACGTAATCATGGGGAGACTGAAAACCGGCAGCTTGAAGCCGATATGGATTTTGGCAAGTTCCGCCGATATCTGAGGGTTCATGATAACGGCCGACCCAACCCCGATGACCAGGAGCACAAACATTGCGGGGACCCTGGGGTTGGTGAGAAGAAGATAGGTAACGACCAGAGCTATACCGGCCAGGACCGGCGCTGTCTGCATACGGTGGATTCCATCCACCATAAAAGAGAGACCCAGCCCCAACATGATGCCGCGCACAACCGGTTTGGTTGCAAGGTTGGCAATAGGTCTGATCGCCCCTGTAGCGCCGGCGACCAACCAGAAAAGTCCCGTGGTGAGTCCTGACCCGAAAAGGGCCGCCGGGCTTATACCACCCGCGATGGCTGCCGCTCCGATTGCCTTCATTGGTTGAATCGGGATTGGCGTTCTATAATAGAATCCTGCGGCCAACAAACAAATGCCAAACATGAAGAGGAGCCCGAGAGGCTCCACCTTTACTATTGTGATGTAGGCGACCACAAAAGGAATCAATGTGCCAATGTCTCCGAATGCGCCAGCCCACTCCATCTTGTTGTAAAGATTCTTCGTTTTCTGCCCGCCCGCACTCACCGGTTGCGCAAGTTTCCCGTTTTCAAGTCCTTTAGCCGGGCCATTCGGTGACATCGGGAACCTCCTCCCTGGTTTTGATTCTGAGTATGCCTCCTGCCTGGCATCCTTCTTCCGGCAAATTCCGAAAAAACGATGAAATCAGTCTCCCCCTTACCCGTTAAACAATTCAAATTTGAGAAACTTGCGCTTCCATAAAAAAAAATCTTCTCAAACTGCTCGCAGTATAGAGATATTGGAACTTTTTCTCGCCGCTTTAGCGGCAAATGAAAATGCTCCCGGTATAATCTCGATTTCGACCGGAGTGTTCCCTATCAGTTCGCCGTCGGCCTGGATCAGTGCCTGCGGGACAGAGTCCAGACTGAGCCTGCTTGCGCGCGCAGTCTTGACCCAGGGGAGCCTGTAATGCGCCCCGAAATAGGCGAAAAACAACAGCAGCAGCCGAGCGAAAAACCCCACCGGTTCAGCCCGGACCAGCTCGAATTGGTTTAGGACCGGAGATGCGGGCGGGGCGACTACAATCCCTTTGCCAAAACAGCATCCCAGAGCCGTTCCAAAAAAGATGGCGTTTGTATGAAAAAAAACCCCATTTATATTTCCGCTCAGAACGTACGAATTCAGGTCGAGAGAAGTTCTTAAAGCGCTCAAGGCGTACGCCGACCAACCAGCGCGCCCGAATCGCCCGGTCCGGAAACGGCGAATGGTTTCCGCATCTGAACCTATTCCCAGAATCATTGCAAAAACCCTTTCGCGCTGCCCTTCGGCGTTTTGAGTGCGACAACGGCCCAGGCTGACCGTGATCGTGGACTGACTCAAGGCGGCGCGAAGATTCTCGACCCGCCCCCTGCCAACTTCGAAGTTGCGGATGTAGTCACATCCGGTCCCAAATGGGACCATGCCGACACTGGGCAACTCCCCCCTTCCCTCCCACCACAGTCCGTTCAAGATCTCAAACAGTGTCCCATCTCCGCCCACCGCAATGACCCGGTCGTATCCGGAGCGCCTCACTGAAGCCGCAAGCAGCTCAGAGTGGCCGGCGTACTCACTCCAGAAAGTCTCCACACGGGCTGCTCCCGGACCTAAAGAACTGAGGAGAGCGGGCCATCTTTTACGGGCTGTTTTCAATCCGGAAACAGGATTCACGATGGCAGCTATTCTCATTGAAACCTGCCTTTTGAATAATTCCGCAAAAGTTGCCGTATGTTAAATAGTTACTGCATTATTCGAACGTTCTTGGGGCTTGCCCGTGGCTATGGCATGATCTGCTGGCGCCTCTTCACAGCTCACCATTAATCGCTCTGCCCAGGAGTCTGTTTGCTCTGGCGAGGAACTTCTTTGGATTAACCGGTTTGGTAAGATAATCATCGGCTCCGGCCCCAATGACACTTACCTCCGAGTCGACGTCGTCTTTTGAGGTAAGCATCATAACGGGAATGTATCGGGTTGCAAGCTGGGATTTGAGTTCCTTTATGAGCGTCATACCGTCCATTTCAGGCATGAGATAGTCGGTTACAATCAGGTCAGGTTTTTCCTGCAACGCGAGCTTAATAGCCTCTAAGCCGTTATTTCCGGTAATAATCCGATATCCCTCACTTCCCAAAATATTGCTGATAAGTTTGAGTGTTATTTCATTGTCGTCGACCAAAAGGACCTTCTTTGATTTTAGAGTGCCAATTTGGGAAGAAAATGTCTCAAATGGCATCCTTTCTTTCTCCAACTCTCCCAAGACGCGGGTGGAAGAAGTCGTCACCGGAGGGATTGAATCTATCCCCGGGAGAAGGGTTACACGAAGGACCTCTTCAACCGTGGTCAGCCCTCCAAAAGCTTTCTTTATCCCATCCATCCCCATGAGTTGGAACCCCTCTTTTTGAGCTACCTCCTGCAGGGCATGGGCCGATACATTCGAAGCGATGCTGTTTCTTAATGCCGCCGTAATCCTGAGAAATTCGAATATCCCCAGTCGCCCCGAATAGCCGGTGTACTGACAAGCTTCGCAACCGGCGCCTTTCCAAAAGGCGGCTTTATCCCC
>JBEKQE010000256.1:0-4290 GCA_049520035.1 Syntrophobacteraceae bacterium
GCTGGAGACCTTGATATCTACGACACTAAAGGCAGTCGGAGCGGGACGCACGGCAGGAAGGGCCGAGGCGGCGGCCATGGTTCAGGCGGCCGGTCAGGCGGGGGCAGATCTTCGTACTGAATGCCCGGTTGCCCCACACCGTGAGCGGGACCTTTGCCGATCGCACGCAGCCAACGGCAGGTGATCCCCTCATTGTTGGGGGTAGCTCGTTTACTACATGCCATTTTTAATTTTGCTCATCGATGGACAGTCCATTTATCTCTCTCAGGTCAAACCTGTAATATCAGCTTGAAGGCTTATCTTTCAGGAAATGCCGCACTGCGTCGGTAGAAGTCCCAACTGCCGTTACTGCATTTTTCAGTTGAAACTCAGTGCAAGCAAACTTCTGACACCAATATTTGAGTTCATTCCGTTCGTGAGGATTGACCCTGTCATTAGCGAAAGGCCCTCGCTTGGCTCTGAAAGCAGGCATGGTATCTCTCCCCGTGTCAAAGTGTAACAAATTGTTCAGCCCACATGAAAAATACGGCCCACAACGGGTATTCCCGGGCTGCAACATAACAGATGACAGACTATATCAGATTGGGAGACGAAAGGAAACGGGGCGCGGGCGATTTTAGCATGGTGATGAAACTTGCCGGCATAAAGCGCCGGGTTGCTCATTGGATAGTTATGGAGTAGGATATTCGCCGGTCCAAGTTCACAGTTTTCATTGAGCATTGCGCTGAAGGCATCCCGCGAACGCCCAAAGCGGATGATAGACCCTTTGCGGCGCTCGCCTTCCGCGCTACGCGGCGGACATCGCATAAGTCTATCATACGAGGGAAAAATCGAATTGACCATGCAGCAGATCAGAAATTTCAGCATCATTGCCCATATCGATCACGGGAAATCCACCCTGGCCGACCGGTTGATTCAGCACGCCGGCCTGGTTACTGACCGGCAGTTTCGCGACCAAATCCTTGACAACATGGACATCGAAAGGGAGAGAGGCATTACCATCAAGAGCCAGACCGTGGTGCTCTCCTACACAAGCCGATCCGGTGAGCTGTTCCATCTCAATCTTATCGATACTCCGGGTCACGCGGATTTCTCTTACGAAGTATCCCGCGCGTTGGCTTCGTGCGAGGGTGTCCTCCTTCTTGTGGACGCTTCTCAGGGAGTGCAGGCGCAGACGATAGCCAATCTATATGCAGCCATGGAGCATGACCTCACCATTATCCCGGTAATCAACAAGATCGACCTGCCTTCGGCCGATATTGACAGGGTCAAAGAGCAGATAGAACATGAGTTGGGACTCGAAGCGGACAATGCCCTCCTGTGCTCCGCGAAGGAAGGAACTGGAATTGAAGATGTTTTCGAAGCTATCGTAAATCTCATTCCGGCGCCGGCGGGAAATGTTCAAAAACCTCTTGCAGCGTTGATCTTCGATGCTCACTACGACCCTTTCCGGGGCACCATTGTAAGCTGCCGTGTCTTTGACGGCGCACTTCGGCCCGGAGACATCATCCGCCTCATGTTTAACGGAACAACTCATAAGGTGGAAGAGGTGGGTGTCTTCCGCTTGAGCAGGGAGTCTCGCGGAGAACTTTCGGCGGGTTCAGTGGGGTATGTGATTGCAGGGATAAAGACCGTGGCCGATATCAAAATCGGTGACACGATAACTTTGGACTCCAATCCTGTTTCATCATCACTGCCCGGATTCAAGAATGTGAAGCCTGTGGTCTTTTCCTCTCTCTACCCCATATCTTCCGATGATTATCCATCCCTTCTGGATTCGCTGGAAAAGTACAAGCTCAACGATGCCGCACTGGTCTATCAGAAGGATTCCTCCGTAGCCCTCGGCCAGGGGTTCCGTTGCGGCTTTCTTGGGCTTCTTCACCTCGAGATTGTCCAGGAGCGGCTGGAGCGTGAGTTCGATCAGTCCATTATCATGACGGTACCGAGCGTTCAGTACCAGTTTACACTGCTCGACGGCACTTCCCTCACCGTGGAAAATCCCCAATACTATCCGGACCCCACCGTTATAAAAAGTTCTGCGGAACCATTTATACGGGCCTCGATCATCCTTCCCGAGCGCTACATGGGCGCAGTAATGAAATTGTGCCTGGAGCGCCGGGGAACCAACCCAAGGATCACCTATCCGACGCCGGCCCGTGTTGAAATCACGTTCGATATGCCCCTTGCCGAAGTCGTCTTCGACTTCTACGACAGGCTGAAGACGGTCACTCAAGGATACGGCTCATTTGACTACGAACTGATCGAATACCGGGAGAGCAACCTGGTGAAGCTCGATATTCTGGTGAACTCGGAAAGGGTTGACGCCCTGTCTCTTATTGTGCACCGTGAACGCGCACGGGAGTGGGGGGTACAGGTCTGCGACCGCCTTAAGGAGGAAATACCCAGACACAGCTTTAAAATCGCCATTCAGGGCGCCATCGGGGGAAAGATAATCTCTCGTTCCACCATTTCACCCTTCAGAAAAGATGTCACGGCCAAATGCTACGGCGGGGACATCACCCGTAAGCGCAAACTTCTTGAAAAGCAGAAAAGAGGAAAGAAGAGAATGAAAATGGTTGGCTCGGTTATGATCCCCCAGAGTGCCTTTGTTTCCGTCCTGAAAGCCAGAGATGAATAGTGACATCGCGTCATCCCGACCCGGACTCTACATTCACATCCCGTTCTGCCGCTCAAAGTGCCTCTACTGCGACTTTTACTCCGTTGCTTCCCGTGCTGCAATCCCGGCATGGCTGCAAGCCGTTCAAACGGAAGTAGTGCTGTACAAGGAAAGATTCCACGATTTTGACTCGCTCTATCTCGGGGGCGGCACCCCTGCAATTCTCAGTGAGAAGGAACTCGCCGAACTGCTGGAGTGCATCCATAAGCATTTTACCTTTTGTCCCGGATCGGAGATGACCATAGAAGCCAATCCCGACGGCCTGTCCAGGGATAAACTGAAAGTCATCGGAAGTCTGGGCATTAACCGCATCAGTCTTGGCGTTCAATCCCTTGACGACAGGGACCTCAAATACCTGGGAAGAAGTCACGGTTCGAAGCAGGCGCTGAAATCGCTCGATATGGTCCGCTCCTGCGGGTTTGCCGATCTTGGGGCAGACCTTATGTACGGGCTGGAAACCCAGAGCATGCAAGGATGGAGAAGGACACTGGATCAAATCCTTGAATTCAGGCCCGAACATATTTCCTGTTACCAGTTGACCTTCGAAAGCGGCGCCCCTTTATGGAAGATGAAAGCGGCCGGCCGGGTTCGATCCATCGGAGAAAAGCTGGAAAGCGCATTTTTCATTTGGACTTCCCGCTATCTCGACAAGCGAGGCTATCAACACTACGAAATATCCAACTTTGCTCGAGGCCCGGAATTCATGTGCCGTCATAACCTGAAATACTGGGGCCATATTCCTTACCTTGGCCTGGGGCCGTCTGCCCATTCCTTCCATGCCGGCAGCAGATGGTGGAATGTTAAATCAATCAGGAAATATTGCCGGCTGCTTGCGGAGGGAAAGGCGCCGGTTGAGGCCTCGGAGGTCCTCTCCGAAGAACAGCTTGACCTTGAAACCCTCCACCTTGGCTTAAGGACAAGCGCCGGCGTAGATCTTCATGCGCTCGGAGGCAGATTGATAATGGATGAGGCTTTGGCGGAGTTGCAGAAATCGGGCCTGGTGAAAGTTACAAACGGAAGAATCCAACCCTCCCGCAAGGGTTTTCTTGTCGCGGACAGCCTTCCCCTTATGCTTTGCAGTTAATTCTAATGTGCCCGGTTGCGCCCACGCTCGGAGGAAAAACCGTATGATGAAACGATCCGTAGCCCACCAAAACTTTTCGTAGCAGTTATTCATGTCCCTCTGGGATAACCTGAAACAATGAAAAGTCGTAGCAACTTTTCGGAACAAGGTAAACTGCAATTAGACACCATACAGCGCCCGCATCAACGCGCAATCCCGGGTATGTTTCGAGTGGCGAAGGGATCGCTTAGTCAGGTCAATGTGGGATTTTTTTGCGCTTGAATTAGGCCATCCTACGAAGTATACATACTTCGTAGGATTCTCTAAAATCCCGAGTCCAGCAAATCTGGGTGGGGAGGAGGTGTCAAACCTACACTTTCCTACACCTCACACTTGACACTGCCCAAGCTCCCTCCTCAAGCATTCGAATAATCATTCACACCGATTTGTTCTGTTTTATATCCTGCGTAAACCCGCCTGCCTTACCTGAAAAAAGAGTAAAAAAATGTTATGCCCTTCTCTGGTGTGATCCCCACCGCTGGCGCGGCGG
>JBEKQE010000257.1:0-4213 GCA_049520035.1 Syntrophobacteraceae bacterium
TTCTCTCGAAAGGGTGTCGAAAAAGATGAGCGGACCCGCCAGATAGAGGAACAGGAGATCGGGCGGCTCATGAAAGACCAGCGCGATGAGCTGGACATCATAAGAAAGACTGCCGTGAGGCATATGGCCCAGGCGCTTCAGGGTAAGAACAGCGACTCTTCCATTAAGGACGGCAAAAAGGTTTATCTCAAAAAGGGAGATCCCTTGACCGAAGAGGCGCTCCTCCTGATTCCCAGCGAACTCTGGGACCAGATAAGCGCCGCCAAGGCGCCGGCGGCTTCCATGGAAGTGGAGGCGATCGCTTCCAATTGCCGCAAGCAGGTCCAGGCCGTAAGGGAGCTTTTCGAGGAAAAAATTAACAAACTGAAAAGAGGCGATGAGCTTCCGCCGGGCGTCATCAAGATGGTCAAAGTCTATATCGCCGTGAAAAGAAAACTCCAGGTGGGAGACAAAATGGCCGGGCGGCACGGAAACAAGGGTGTCGTTTCCCGGATTCTTCCCGCCGAGGATATGCCCTACTTTCCCGATGGGACCCCTATGGACATTGTTTTGAATCCGCTTGGCGTCCCTTCTCGTATGAACGTCGGGCAGGTGCTGGAGACTCATCTGGGTTGGGCGGCCAAAGGAATTGGCCGCCAACTCGCGGCAATGCTCGAGGAGTATCTGCGCAAAGTCAAGGAGCGCGAGACAATAGATGAGAAGCTTCGGCGCATATACAACAATCTTGAATACGCTGATTTTTTCGAAAACGCCTCAGAACAGGAATTTAAAGAGCTGATTCCCGATCTCAAGGAGGGCATACATGTGGCCACTCCTGTTTTCGACGGGGCCGAAGAGGCCGAGATCAGGGGCTTTCTCAAGGAAGCCGGCGTGCCCGAAACGGGCCAGTCAACCCTCTACGACGGACGCACCGGCTTGCCTTTCGATCAGCCTGTTACCGTCGGCGTCATGTATATGCTCAAACTCCACCACCTGGTCGATGACAAGATACATGCAAGGTCCATTGGCCCCTACTCTCTTGTCACCCAGCAGCCGCTTGGCGGAAAAGCTCAGTTTGGAGGACAGCGCCTGGGTGAAATGGAAGTCTGGACCATGGAAGCGTACGGCGCCGCCTTTGCGCTCCAGGAATTTCTCACTGTCAAATCCGACGACGTAGCTGGACGTACGCGAATGTACGAAAAGATTGTGAAAGGCGACAATACCCTTGAGGCCGGACTGCCGGAGTCCTTCAATGTTCTGGTAAAGGAGCTGCAGGCGCTTGCTCTGGATGTCAGGCTCCTCGAAGAAGAGGAAGGCAGTTAAGCAGTGGTCATGGAGATGCGATGAAAGAACTTTACTCTCTTTTTACCAAACCCAAAGACCCGTTAAATTTCAACGCGGTCAAAATCATGATTTCGTCTCCCGAAAGAATCCGGGAATGGTCTTACGGCGAAGTGAAAAAACCAGAAACGATAAATTACCGCACATTCAAACCCGAGCGCGACGGGCTTTTCTGCGCCAGAATATTCGGTCCGATCAAAGACTATGAATGCAACTGCGGCAAATACAAACGGATGAAACACCGTGGCGTGGTTTGTGAAAAGTGTGGGGTCGAAGTCATTCAGTCCAAGGTGCGCCGCGAGCGGATGGGCCACATTGAACTGGCTTCTCCGGTAGCTCACATATGGTTTTTGAGGAGTCTGCCAAGCAAGATCGGAAACCTGCTGGACCTGACGCTTCGGGAGTTGGAGAAAGTCCTTTATTTCGATTCGTATATACTGCTGGACCCTGGCGAAACGAACCTGGAAAAGGGAGAGCTGCTTACCGAGGAACGCTATCGCCAACTGGTGCAGGAACACGGCGGACGTTTTACCGCCGGCATCGGCGCCGAGGCGATCAAACAGTTACTCGCCAGCCTCGACCTGGAGAGGCTTGCCACGGAGCTGCGCGAAGAAATGGTGAAGACCAACTCGGTGGCGAAGCGCAAAAAACTTGCAAAACGGCTCAAAATCATCGATGCATTCCGCGAGTCCGAAAACCGGCCGGAATGGATGATCATGGACGTCATCCCCGTTCTTCCGCCGGACCTCAGGCCCCTTGTTCCCCTGGATGGCGGAAGGTTTGCCACCAGTGACCTCAACGATCTCTACAGGCGCGTAATCAACCGGAACAACCGACTCAAGCGCCTTCAGGAACTCAACGCCCCGGACATCATTATCCGCAATGAGAAACGGATGCTCCAGGAGGCCGTTGACGTTCTGTTCGACAATGGGCGTCGCGGCAAAACCATAACTGGGGCCAGCAAGCGTCCCCTCAAGTCCCTGAGCGACATGCTCAAGGGAAAACAGGGCCGGTTCCGGCAAAACCTTCTGGGCAAGCGGGTTGACTACTCTGGACGTACAGTGATCGTTATTGGCCCCAATCTAAGGCTCCACCAGTGCGGGTTGCCCAAGAAAATGGCCCTCGAGCTCTTCAAGCCCTTCATCTACAATAAACTTGAGGAAAAAGGCTACGTTACCACAATAAAAGCGGCCAAGAAGATGGTCGAGCGCGAAACCCCGGAGGTATGGGACACCCTGGATGAAGTGGTCCGGGAGTTCCCGGTAATGCTCAACCGCGCTCCGACCCTGCATCGGCTGGGTATCCAGGCATTCGAACCGATACTTATCGAAGGCAAGGCCATCCAGCTCCATCCGCTGGTCTGCACGGCCTTCAACGCCGACTTCGACGGCGACCAGATGGCCGTTCACGTGCCGCTTTCAATCGAAGCACAGGCCGAGGCGCGGATACTGATGATGTCCACGAACAACATTCTCAGCCCGGCACACGGCGATCCGATCATAGTGCCCTCTCAGGACATAGTCCTGGGGATTTATTACATGACCCGCGAAAAGCCTTTCGCCAAGGGGTCCACCTTACCGTTCGCGGACGCCCAGGACCTGAAGCAGTCAATCATCAGGGGCGAAATACGGGTCTACAACAGCCCCGAGGAAGTACGCTCGGCTTTTGATGCTGAAGAGGCCGATCTGCATGCAGGCATCGTCGTTCGGTTCCGCATAGCGGCAGAGCAGGACGGGGTCATCGATTACGTAAGCGAAAAAGAGATCGGCTTGAAAGCTGACGGGAAAAGGCCTACTTATGCGCTGACCGAAGGCAGGCCCTTTGTGTCTCGAAAAATAATGGTTCAGCCAGGGGATGAAGTCCGCAAAGGTCAGGTTCTTGCCGATGAATTGATAAGAACAACGGTCGGGCGAGTCATCCTGTCCGAGATCCTGCCGGAGGGGGTTGGTTTTTCAGCCGTAAACAAGGTGATGAACAAGAAGGCCCTTGCCCAGTTGATAGACACGTGCTACCGGAGCGCCGGAGTGAAAGCCACGGTCATCCTGGCCGACAAACTCAAGGATACCGGTTACCACTATGCGACCCGCTCGGGAATCTCTATTTCGATCAAAGACATGACCATTCCGGAGCGCAAGTCGGAAATCCTTCAAATTGCTTTTGACCAGGTGCAGGAGATCGAGCGGCAGTACAATGAGGGTTTGATAACGGAGGGTGAAAAATACAACAAGGCCGTCGATATCTGGGCCAAGGCGACTGAAGACGTAGCGGCCGAAATGATGAGAGAGATTGGGGCAACGGAAATCATCGGGCCCAAAGGCGAGAAAACGCGTGTCGAATCCTTCAATCCGATCTACATGATGGCGGATTCAGGGGCGCGAGGCAGCAAGGACCAGATGCGTCAGTTGGCCGGGATGCGCGGACTTATGGCCAAGCCTTCGGGCGAAATCATCGAGACCCCGATCACGGCGAATTTCCGTGAAGGTCTCACGGTTCTGCAGTACTTCATTTCGACGCACGGCGCGCGAAAAGGTCTTGCAGACACAGCCCTCAAGACGGCGAACTCCGGGTATCTCACACGCCGTCTGGTGGACGTGTCCCAGGATGTGATCATAGCGGAAAACGATTGCAGCACGATGGACGGCATCGAGGTGGAAGCGCTGCTGGAAGCCGGTGAAATAATTCAGAGGCTGGGAGACCGCATCCTTGGCCGTACGGCCCAGGAGGACATAGTCGATCCGGTTACCGCCGAAGTGATAGTCCCGATGGGGGCAGAGATAAATGAGAAGAAGGTCATCGAAATCGAGGACGCAGGAATCGAAAAAGTGAATATCCGTTCGGCGCTTACCTGCCGGTCTCCCAGGGGTGTTTGCGCCATGTGCTACGGCCGCGACCT
>JBEKQE010000258.1:0-4055 GCA_049520035.1 Syntrophobacteraceae bacterium
CCACAGATCATGAAACCCGGTCCGCCAAGCTTGGGCACACTGTTCCATCCTCCTTCGGGCAAGGTCTTGGCGCCGTAGCAAAGCATTTTACCGCCATTTAGAATCTCCCGGACAAGCGGATGAGCCTTGAACTTGCAGAAATTCTTGTGAGCGTCCATCTGGGGATCACTTTGGTCCAGGGCCGATATCATTCCGACAGATACTTTATTCTCGCTCATTTTGTAAATGAAGCCGCCTCCGAAACTTCTACGATCCAGAGGATACCCCATCGTGTGGATTACCCGACCGTCGGCGAGGCGCCCTTCGGGGAGTTCCCATATTTCTTTTACGCCGGTGGCGTAAACCTGTGGATTCCTGCCTCTGTCCAGATCGAGCTTCTTTATGAGTTGCTTGGTGAGAGAGCCCCGGGAACCCTCACACAGCACGGTAGCTTTTGCAATGAGGTCCATACCGGCTTCATAGTTGCTCTTGAGGGTCCCGTCAGGGTTTACTCCCTTATCTCCGCATCGCACCCCTTTCACCAAAAGGGGGTTGGATTCGTCATAGAGAATCTCTTTGCCGGAGAATGTCGCATAAATGTCCTGGCCAAGCTCTGAAACTTGTTCCCCAAGCCATGAGACGAGTTTGGTCAGCGACACTATGTAGTTGCCGTCGTTGTGCATGGTTGGGGGGATTATGGGTAGCTTCCATGAACCCTTTGAGGTCAGGAAAAGGACGGAATCTTCTTTTGCCGGGGATTCCAGGGGGGCGCCTTTCTCCCTGAAATTCGGAATGAGTTCGGCTAATCCATTGGGGTTCATAACCGCTCCGCTGATCGAATGATCCCCCACCGCACTGGCTTTCTCTACGATCATTAGAGGGACATCCACCCCCAGAGTGTCCTCATTGATGAGACCGCCTTTTTTCGTGCCGCTTTCAACAGCTTCATTGTGAGAATTGATCAGGTTCAACAGGTGAATGGCACAGCTCAGGCCTGCAGGACCTGCGCCCACGATGACCACCCCACAGTTCATAGATTCGTGCTCTGACATGTGATACCTCCCGGCTGGATAGGCGATTAGAGTTTTTTATCGGGCATTGCAAAAAGGATGAACCTTGAGTTGAGCAGGACCGATGCCGGACCGTCCTGAAAGTGAAACATTGAACATATACTCCTGAAAGTGGTTTTTTTCAATGGGAAAATGACTCGGATGAGGCCCGATGCATCGACGAAGGACCGGAAAACAATGCGTTTAGCTGAAAACCGAGGACTGACGGTCAGATTTTTGTTTCATCCAGGGACTAACCATTAACGGGTGACGGCTTCGACTGGAATCTTGAATGGCTCGATCGCCTTCCGCACCGCCTGGATAAACTCGTGATAAGTTCCGCCGCATTGAAGGCATGTCCCATAAGAAAGATCTCCGAACATCCTGGCCCGCAAGCCTTTACTGATCTCCAATTGCACGCCCATCCCACGCCTGCACCGATTGCAGATGTTACGCTTGTCCAGACCTCTTAAACTCCACGCCCCGCGAGGTGTCTTGAATCCCGCCTGCCGCAGTCTTTCTTCGATACATTCTCTCAATCTGAAGTCGATCCCGCCAACATGAACAACTTCTTCTGCTTCTGAACAGCCATGTATCGAGATGACTGTCTCCGAACTGCGGACGATTTCAAGTGCGTCAGGCTCGTCGAAGAGGGTGCTCGTAATATGGAGGTCTTTGTTTCCATCCTTCTTCATCCCTCTAAAGGCATAGAATGAGTGGTCAGCGCCCGCAACAGCCTCGGCAACTTCCGAAGTCCCCGGTTCTATCGCTCCGCCGTGGATGCTGATTACGGCAATTCCCGAACTGCCGTGGCGCCGGCGCACTTCATAGTCGGCCCCACTTGACTCATTTGCCCTCAGGTGCTCAAAGCAAGAATACTTGCCCATTGGTGCGCTATCCCATGAGTGACCATAGTTTGGATTTCGTGCCTCTCATGCTCACCCTGGTTGATCCTCTCCGGCGCCACTGAATCGTCACAAAAAAGGAGGCTGCCGCAAAGCCGCCTCCTTTCTCTTGTGCACAAATGTTCCGGGCGATCACTTGCCTTTGAGGAATTCGTCCAGGACGTCGATATTCTTGTTCTTGATTACCAGGTCGAAAATTTCGTCCTTCACCTTACGGGGCAGAAGTTCGATGCTCTTGGTGGTCGCGGAATCGAACTTAGCGCCGGGGTAAGCCTTCAGGAGCTTGTCCCTCTGCGCATCGTTGGCGTAGACGAAAATAACCTTCAGCCCTGCCATGGCCTCTTTGGTCATGTGGCTAAGGCCTGCTTTGTCAAGCTTTGCAAAACGATCTTCATTCACCCATATATTGATCGGATACTTTCCATCAGCCATTATGAGACTCCTTCCGTAGCATTTGGCCTTTTCAGTCTACTTCAGAGGCGCGATAGAGAAAACCGGAATCCTCTTCGCAAGGTATTCGTCGGTTACAAAGGGCGAGCCGAAACCGTATTTTTCGGCGCATTCCATTACGAGGTCGAAAACCTCGGGGCGGAAAATGAGCCTCGGGGGTTTTACGCCGTCATCGACGATGCTGCGGATGAGGCTGCCGCTGAATTTCTGCCATTCGCTCTTGTGGTTGCAGAGGCCCTCGGAGGTTACTTCGCCGCAGTGCGGGCAGTAGAGCCAGTTCATGGAGTAGACCGGGATGATATCAAGCTCGCCCTGTATCG
Organism: Syntrophobacteraceae bacterium; assembly: GCA_049520035.1. GTDB lineage: Bacteria > Desulfobacterota > Syntrophobacteria > Syntrophobacterales > Syntrophobacteraceae > SbD1. The sequence goes on from JBEKQE010000258.1 coordinate 2,704, forward strand.
TGGCGAGCAGGTTGTGAGCATCATAGGCGCCGTAGTAGGTCCCAACACCCGCATGATCACGACCGTACATGTGGTGAGTGAGGCCGAGGTTGGTCCTCAGGGCGGCGTGGAAAACGGCTTCCTTGGGACCGGCATAACGCATATCCCAGAAAGTGAGCGAGGTGAGGTGGTTATGATCGCCGAAATAGCCCGATTTCCTCAGCTCGTCCTGGGTCAGGATAATAGCCTCATCGATGTAGTCGCCTTTGCGCTTCTCGCCGATGATCGCGTTTACGAGAACGCCGCATAGGGGCTTGTCGATTGGAAGCTCGGCGTACGTCTGGCTCCAGGCGCCCTTCATCAGCCACTCGTGACCGGTATGGGGGACGTTCCTGGTCTGGTGAGCCACGATTCGCTTCCAGCCTCTTTCCTCGAATTTCTTCCTCATCTCCAGCGGGGTGATGAAGTAGGGGCCGTAAGGCTCATTGATCTTGGGGCGGTTCACCAGGGTGATCTTACCGCCAATGAACTTATCGAGGTATTTATAGGTCCTGGCGCAGCCGGGGTGCTTTTCTTCGGTGGTCCCGTAGATGGACTGAGCCATTTCCTTCTTATCATAGGTGAAAATATCTTCGACTTCGAAGAGGGCCATCGGGTTTCCGTCATAAGTCAGAACGACCGGCTGGCCTGCCTTAACGCCATACTTGGATATTTCGGCGTCCGACATGTCGAAAACGATCGGAATGCTCCAGACAACCCCGTTTGCCAGTCTCATGTTCTTGACAACGGAATCCACATCGGCCTTGTTCATGAACCCCTCGACCGGGGAGAAAAAGCCGTAGCTGATGCCGATAATCTCGTTCGCAATCTGGCTGCGTACGGGAATCTGGGTCAGCCCCTGGATTTTCTTTTTTGCCTCAGCCGGCTCGAGAATTCTTTCGACGATAGGTTTCTTTCCATGTCCTGTAGCGGCCATATTTTGATACCTCCTTTAGCGCCATCGGGTTTTAACAAAAAAACCTCCCGGCCCGATACTGGCGCCAGGAGGTTGTTCAAGTCAACGTATTTGCCTTAAACCGGAAGATTGACAATGGGAACCTTCTTCATGGTCCACTGATCGGTTTTAGGATCATATACGGAGTTAACGAAGCACTTCCAGTTCTTCTCGTCCATGTCGGGGAAGTCGGCGCGGAAGTAATACCCCGGCCAGCGGCTCTCTTCGCGGAACAGGGCATGGCGCAGATGGCTTTCCGCGATCCACATCCGGTGGGTGTTTTCCCATACGCGGAGCAGTTCGTGGAGGTCGGCTGCGGCCATCTTTACGGAGTCCTCCTTGAGCATCACCATAAGCTCGAGGCCTCTTTCGAGCAGGG
>JBEKQE010000259.1:0-4035 GCA_049520035.1 Syntrophobacteraceae bacterium
TGAGGCATCTAGTCTCCCATGGGATGAGCCTGAAAGAGTACAAACAAAAATATGGGTTTCCGATGGGGACCCCTTTGGCCGCCAAGGCATTGACCAAGGCCCGAAGCAAAACGGCTAAGAACAGAGGATTGCCGGAGAATCTTAAGAAGGCAATGGAGGCGAGAAAGCAGGCAAAAGCGGCAGCATCCACCCAAGCGGGAACTGAGAAGGTGACGGGCAGTCAACCGAAACGAACGAGAATTCAGAAGAAGAAGGCATAATTCCGGCTGAAATGCAAACCGGGAGAATGTGGCCGTTCAGTGAATCCGCTAAATCAGGGAAAGCCTCAAAATTTGGTAAGCATCCATGCCGATGCACCAATTTCATCTTTTGTCAAGGATCTGTCCTGTTCAACTCCAGAATCATCAAGGAAGTTGTAGCATCAGGTGGGCGCGTAACAGGTCTGGTTCCGGAACCTGTCGAAAGGAGTCTTGCCGAACGTCTTGGCGCCCCAGCGGAGAATTCTATTGCCGACGGTGGGAAAAGCAGCCAAAATGACCGGTCAGAAAGTGGGCAAGGAGGAGTTGGGAAAATACTACGGCGTCTTCGCTCCGGCGATTATTGGTGGAGAAAGATTTGAACAGTGAGGAATAAGGCTAATCTATAGGGCTCCTTGTTTGGGTTAGTTGAGACTTTGGTTCTGTGTCAGGCTGGGGAGATCGGGTATTTCTACGCGAAAAAATCATCCGAACAGAAGATTATCGGTATCAGGACTGATTTCCGCAGGGCGGGAGAAAGTGAGGGAGAAGCAGTGAATCCGATGATTGAGTGTTCGTGTGATTGGATTGTGAGGTCTCTCAATGAACTGCTGGAAAGCCTTTTGCGTGAGAATATTCTGCGAGTTGTGTTGATTACGCAAAGCCACTCTTCCATGCCTGCTACGCCGGAAAGAGAAAGGCACAACCAGGTGTAAGTTTGGAGGAAACTCTTCTGCAATGGATTTCCCAGTATGGGTATCAGGGCATCTTTTTCCTGTTGATGTTCGGAATCATTGGGTTGCCCATACCGGATGAAGTTCTGCTGACGTTTTCAGGATATCTCGTTTTCAAGGGACAACTGGCCCTGGCACCCACTATCGATTCAGCATTTTTGGGCAGTATCTGCGGCGTTTCAGTGTCTTACATTATCGGCCGCACCGGTGGCTCGTTTCTTGCTCGTAAGTACGATCGCTGGTTTCATATTACGCAGGAAAAAATCGATCGAGTACATGAATGGCTTGAACATGTTGGGAAATGGGGGCTTTTCATAGGGTATTTCATTACTGAAGATAGCCCCAATGTTGAAGTGTTGCACGTGATACAGAAAGCATGCAACGCTTCCGTTGCATGCAACACCTTTTTTCTTGCCGACTCTAGACCAGAACACTACCCACCCAGACGTAAGTTTCCATTATGCCTGCACAATATGGAATAAGTGATATCCTTCGCCTTTCCGGCACAGATTTTGATGATTCTAAAGCATCTGGTCGTCATCCCACGCATTGTCTATCGATCACCCGTCCTCACAGGCAAGCGGTGGTAGGCGATTCTGAAGAAGAACCGAGGAATGTCGGGTTGCTTCCAAAAGAAGGAAGCCCCTCATATGGAGATTGGATGAAGGTAAATATTCTAGTTATCGATAATGAGGAGAGCATCAAATGATTCGAAAACTAACATATATTTTAGCACTGTTCATCGGAATATTAACATGCTCTATTGAAGGACAGTTCAAATGCGTTACTCCAGGTGCGTTTCCCTTCGGGGGCGGCGTCGTGCAGCCTTTGGTATCGAGCCCCGAGTTCGATACCAACGAGTCGGAGGTAAGGCAGCAGTTGACAATCGATGAGCGAATCCAGGGAACGAGCAGTGCGCCAGCCGGCGGTGTTGGCATGATGCAGAAATGGAGCTTTTAGCGGGCTCTGTCCCTTTTGCCGCGCCTGCATGACGCGGGGTGAGCACATCCGGTTGTTCTATGACTGAGGTCGAAGGTTGGTGAGCCGGTTATTGGCCAGCATCTATTCCGGTGCAAGGTTCGAAGAAAGCTTTCCTCAGTTCGAAGTTCTAGAAGTACTATCGGACTCAGTCCAGGGATTGGAAAAGCTAATCCCCGGTTGTATTGAGGTCCGCGGAGTTGCCAAGCGATACCATAGGGTGAAATTAACTCATCTTGTCATTGACGGAACAAGTCAAATCAAACATTCTTCACCACCTGATTCATTAAGGATGAAAGGATTCCGCCATACCCCCGACGATACTGGTTGAAGCCGAGAGCATCAAATGGAGGAAAGAAATGAAAAAGAAGGGAATTGTTTGTTTTTTTTGGACTATTATATGCGCATTAATTCTTTTGCAGTCTAACCGGGCCGTTTGTGCCGACCCGGTGGAACAGATCCCTCCCGCGGAGTTCACAATGCCGGCCCCTGATTCAGCGCAGGCGCAGAAGTATCTGGGTTTGAAGGCGATGGAGCCGTTCAAGGTCTCTGATATAAAGGCGAGGCTTGTGGTCATTGAGTTTATGAGCGCGCTCTGCCCGCACTGCCACGCCAACGCCCCCATAGTGAACACCATCTACAAAACGATCCAGGGTGACTCACATTTAGCCGATGTAAAGGTTATATCAATAGCGGTCGGCAATGAAAAAGCCGAGGTGGACGCCTACAGAAAGAACTTCAAAGTACCTTTTCCGGTCATGCTTGACGATGATTCCGTGATTTGGGCCTCCATGGAGAGTGAAGCCACGCCTACGACCATGATCGTTTCAACGGAAAACGGGAAAGTACTCTTCAGCCACACTGGAGTCATTCAGGACCCTGACCAGTTTCTAAAGCAATTGAAGGCATTACATAAAAAGAATTAGCGCCGCAATGGCCGGCCGAGCCGGGCGTCACTGGGGAATGCCGGGAAGGGAAATCCGCAGCTCCTATTTGCAGTTCTCAGGTAGCAGGAGTAGACCGTCCAGAATACTTCTGTCAGCAATCCGGATCTGCTGCGGTAATCCTCATTTCAGGCGCCCAGAGCATGTTCGCAAGGTTTAAACAGACCACTGCTGTACGGTTAACTATCCTATGAATCCAGCTATTTGCTAGATTAGAATGGTTCCAACATGTAACTATAACAAAAAAAAGCAACTTTTCGGGCGATTCCAGTGTCCAGATTGCCGGGTAAGGCCAAGGTAACAGCTCCTAAAGCGGCACCTGAGACAGTGGCAGCCACCAAACCGAAGCGGACCAGACTTCGGAAGAAGACTGCATAATTCCGGCCTGCCGTTGATAAAGCCGAGACTCAGGACGGCCAAACCCACTGGCTGTGCACTGGAATGAGAGGAGACCTGTTATGAAAGGTTCATGGGCACTGGACCGATATATGAGGGGTCAATCGACGACCGGGAACAGACGATAGACACTAATATAAAAGGTCTGCTTTATATGACTCGGCTCATCCTCCCACAGATGGTCAAGCGCAATGCGGGACACGTTGTAAATATCGGTTGAGTCGCAGGGCGCTGGACACTCTCCGGCGTTGTGGTTTACTGCGCCACAAAATTTGCGGTGCGGGCAATTACCGACGGTTTACGCATGGATTTAATGGGAAAGAAAATCCGGGTGACAAATATTGTGCCATGTATGGTTAGAACCGAGTTCAGCCTTGTGCGTGTGGGGGGAGATGAGGACAAAGCGGAAGCTGTTTACGAGGGATTCAAACCGCTCCAGCCGGAAGATATAGCCGAAGCTGTAATCTGGTGCCTGGAACGGCCGCCTCATGTAAACGTTCAGGAACTGGTTGTCTTTCCCACGGACCAGGTTGGGGTAGGGCAGATGTATATACATCGCGAGCCAAATAGCTTAAGTAGTCAGTAATTGGGCATCTTGATGCCTGGCTTCGACAAGAGGAGGTATTAATGGTCCTGAAGAGAGAAGAAATCATAAGCACTATGGTCGAATGGGAAAAGCATTGGAACGAACATGATATCTACGGAGTCATGGACCTTTTTCATGAGGAGGTTGTTTTCGAACACTGG
>JBEKQE010000260.1:0-3989 GCA_049520035.1 Syntrophobacteraceae bacterium
AGGGACTCCCCGGCTTCGCTTGTCTCCATTCCGGAGACAATGACGCACACCTATGCCCTAAGCCAATAGCGGCTTGGTTTCAAGCCGGCCATTTTGGCTGGTTTCTTGACCGGCGCCAATACTTGTAGGCAAAAGTGACCATGCCTTTCAGGTAAGAGGGAAGGACATCACGAACTGCCACAAAGTCGCTATGCTCAAAAAAACCCTGCCGGACATTATTTACCTTCAGCATCGAAATGTGAGGTACTCGGTCAACCTTTGCGGGAGTACATTGCGCCCCCAAGTTAAGCATTCTCCTGAGCGCCGCGAGTTCCCGGTTTATTGTCGCATTGGAGATGTTGCCCCCCATCCTGTGCTCGATGTACTTCATTACTTTGGAGCTATCTAGCTCGATCACAAGCATGTTGCCGAAAAAGGCTTTAAGGTGCGCTACGCTGATTTCGGCCCTCTTCAGACTCTTTTTCCCGTTGATCCGGTAGTCGCTCAGGAAATCTTCGGAAAGATTATCGAACTTGACTCGATTTAGTTTGATGTTGGGAGTTTTGCCCTTTGTCACATCGGCCACGCGGTCAGCGAGAAAGGCCACTGCTTCATCGTAATCGGTCGCCTTCGTGCTTTCACGTAAGGGTTTGCCGTCTTTGTAGTATTTAACCCAATAGACCTGAGACTCTACAAGCTCGCCGTTTTTGTCCCTGTACTTCGGCCTGAAGATAGAGCCGGGCAGGTCGCCTTTGCCTTTGCGCCGAATCAGCTTCATTGCTTACCCCTCCTTTTCGGGATTCTTGCCGCCCTTCACAAGATGAAAGGTTGCTCTTTGGTCTTCTGGCGACAGTTCAAAAGGACAAGGTTCTCCAGACTTGGGGTCCCATACTTGCAACTCTTCTCCAGCGCATTTTTTGCAAAAAACTGGTTGGTAAAGAGCTAACGCTATTAACTCGTGGCCGAATTGAAAGAGCGCTCTCTTCTCTTCGTCGGAGGCAGGCTCTTTGCCTTTTGTGGTTTGCCCATCTCTGATTTCGTTAGAGATTTCCCTAATCCGCCACTTGTCAGTGATTCCCAATTCTTTCAACCAGTACATGTGGAAGTCTACTGGATGCTCGGGCATTTCTTTCCCGCATTTATCACATAAGACTTTCAACATCGCTTACCCCTCCTTTCTGTCGGCTTCCATTTCGCGCTTGAGTAAGTCGAGAATTATGATATTCATCGAGACCCTTTCGCCCTTGGCTATGGTCGCCCTAGCCGCCTTCTCCCTTACCCATTTCAGAATTTCGTCGGGCATCCTGAGATTTAGTCCCTTCATTTTCTCCCCCTTTCTTGGTGTTATCTGTACTCTTAGTACCATTTGTACCACATGTCAATAGGGAAAATGAAGGGGAAATAAAAGACCCGGACTGAGCCGACTCATCGAAAGAACGTTCCCGGACGGATGACATGGAAGGACCATTTCTTAGTCATCTTTAACTTCCTCCCAACCTTCTGTCCAATTGTCCGGGATCGTTATCGGCGCAACGTATCGCTTCCCCGTGATCCGGTCTATACGCACATACCAGGGACCCTCAGAAGTCTTATGTGCAGCGTAATAGTACCTATGGCTCCACGCGCAAAACACGAGCGCCAAAGCTATCGCCCACAACCCTAAAATCCTTACCCATTCCTTCATGGCATCATCCTTCTCCGCTTGAGGTTTTCTCATTGTCATTTCCTCGTAAGGCCCGGCCTGAGCCGGGGAATTTTTCGGTTTTGTTTTTCTTTGCTGTTTTGTCGGTTCGCAAGCTATATACTGCCGTCTTGGAAACCATAGCCGATACTCTCAAAAGCTCAAAATCTGTTATCTTTCAAAACAATTCTAACCTCATAAGTCTGAACGGCCTCATTTTGAGGCAGGAGGAGGGTTGTATATGGAAGTGACAAAGACCATGTGTATTATGGCCCGTGGTGGTCGAAGTGGAGTCTTTATTGCTGACACTATTTTCATTGACGGAATCCCCCACGTTGTCTTCGAATGGGAACTACAACCTGATGGCTCCGAAAAACCTATCCACCTTGTGAAGCTCGATCCTCGTTATTTTCATCCCGTGGTAGGCCAAGGAGACGCGACGCACATGTATGAACATCCGATTTCAGATCCGCGAGTATTTGATTGAACGCTGCGTCGATCTCCATTTTCAATTCACACAATTTGCTGGCGACCACCATTTTCTCAAACCGGATGTAGTCCTCGGGACTGTCGCCAACGAATCTTAAGCCGCTTCTTCTTTCCACTTTTTAATCCTCCCTGTTCACAACTTTGGAAAATTGTTCCCTAAGCAGACCGCATTTGCCTAGTTAAAGTCAGCTTTGCACTCGCGGCATATCGTTTTCGGTTCAGTCAGAATTCCAGGTCTGTCCTGCTCAAAGCTTTCAAGATATCCCCAGATACCTTCGGGGAGTTCCGTTCTCCCCTTCTTTTGGGCGAGTTGCCGGTAATAGCAAAAGTGCATCATAAAGTTTAATGCGAGTGCATCCCGTTGCCATTCCTCTTCGGTAAGGTCTTCATCGCCGCCGAAGCGTCTTTGAAGCCATTCTTTATCTGTGCCGATCTTGTGTTGCTCATCGGCGATACCCCGGTTGATGTTTTCAATTGCCCCTGCCCATTCTTCCAGTGTGATGTCCAAGATGCTTTCTGATTCTCGATATTCGATTGATAATTGTTTGGGCGGGACAAGCAGCCGGTAGGCTTCGCTCAAATGCGAAACTGTTTCGTTTTTGATTAAAGCGCTGCCCCTGTGAAGACGCATATAATTCTGTGCTGTCCTCACAGTGAAGGGGAGATTTTTTTGAATCCAATCTGTAAAATTCCCATGCCCCAGGTTTTTCTTCTGCTCTTTGAGTAATTCACCTATCCTTTCAGCTTTATTCAGACTCATCTTGAGATGACCAAAAACTTGATTGTGGAGTTCCACTATTTCCTGAATCCTGCTCTTTTCGAGTTCCTGCATAAAGCACCCCCACTCTATTGGAAATTCGGTTCCACATCCTCGATATCGAGTTCGGTGCTTACCGATTTCCTGAATATGTGCAGGTTGACCACCAACCGGCCTTTCTTCGGGTCCACGCGGTCAAGAATGCCGACACATCCGGCAAGAAACCCCCGAATCACCTTAACCTGTTCGCCCTCTTTCAGATAACTGTGAATCGTTAGCGGTTGCGCTGCGTTGAGCATGGTTTGTAAACTCCCAATTTGATAATCAGGAATTGATAAGGGTCCTCTTGAATCACGCACAAAACAGAGAGCCGCCGGGGTTCTGACAATATCCACGTTTGCGTAGTTATCCAAGTGGACGTGAACAAAGACATAGCCGGGAAACATCGGAAGCTGTATTTTCTTTCTGCGGTCCTGCCTCTTGCTCCAGGTTTCCATGAGCGGCAGGAAACAGGAAACTGCTTTCTGCTCCAGCCTCTTCACAACTTCCCTTTCGTGGTTTACCTGGCAATAGAGAGCGTACCATGCGAAGCCATTGTGTAGCTGCGGAATTTGGCCCGTACAATCCACGATCTCACCTCAACCCATATCTGAACACGTCCGCCAATTGGCGTATCTCATTTGACTACTGCTTCAATTGACGCAGTTTCGCAAAGCATAGGCTCAGAATGCCTCAGGATGGACGATCTCCCCCTGGCCTGTGTGATTCATCGTCCGCCTTCCAGTGGAAAAAAAGGGCAGGCTGCGGTTCCCTGTTACGATACTGCGCGAACCCTGCCCCCTTGTGCTCATCGTCTCAAGCTACCGGTACCCGGAAGAAACCGGTAGAAAAACCAATCTATCGAAGTGAGTTTCGATAAACTTCCGCCTCAGACTTTTGCTCCTGGTTGTAGTGATTCAGCGCCGCCTTAAAATGAGCGTCACTTTTGAAATCTGTTCTCACAGGTTTTGCCCTCGGTGGATCGCCCAAGGACGGAAATCTCAGCCTTTTTGAAAGGTCCGGATGGAGTATATCGGCAACCCT
>JBEKQE010000261.1:0-3798 GCA_049520035.1 Syntrophobacteraceae bacterium
TCGTTCGGAGGAGTGGCGGCATTGCTGGGAATGCTGAATACATGCTCGCCAAATATTGCCGTAGTGAACATCGACAACGGCTTCGGCGCAGCCTACATTTCTACGATGATCGTTCGCAGCATCGCAAGAGCACACACTTCTGCGCACATGGACTGCGATGCCGCACTGTCTTCCTGAAGGTCATACCATCCTCGTATGATAGACTTATATAGTACCCTACCGAAAAAAAATAACCACTCTGCGTCGTGCGAGCGCGTAGTGGGCAGGCCGACCGCGCGACACGTCTAATCTGGTCATTCCTCTTACCGCCTTTAGGCGGAAGTCTGGCGCATTGGGCGTTCGCGGGAGGCCTGGTGCGGTGGGACCCGCCTCGCGGAGCGTAGAGATCGACCCTTCGACGGCAGCCGCAGAGGCTTCGGCGGGTCGATCACCGATCTCGACAGCCAGCCGATCGTTTCCGTTTCTCTCGAATCGAATTGGGGTACGTAGGGCTTTATGTCCAGAAGCGGCGTTCCATCGACAATATCTACATCTTCGAAATGATATGGGAAAAGCCATCGAGATCCTTGAGTCCGGCAAGGAACTCCCTGCGAAGCTCGATTCTGCCTCGCACCCCCCTGGCGCCCACGGGCTGAATGGGGGTGCCTTCGACCGTCTTAAAGGGTGATCTGATGATTCCAATAGGGGAATAAAACACTGATGCCGCCTCTTGCCGCAAAGCTCTTGAACAACTGCGCAAGATTTGAATTTTTCATTCTAGACTCCGGGGATTTGTCCAGCCTTTCCTATGGAAATATCATGCAACGGTATCAGGATATCGGCCATTTTGCGAATTTTCAGGGCGCTTTCGAAGGCTGCAATTGCATCGGTGTGAACTCCCGGAGCAACGATCGGGGCGTTGGGGGGAAAGTTCAAAGCGTTGCAGCAAAATCCGGTGATGATTGCTCTCCCGCCGGAGGTGCGGACGGCGACTGACTGGCCTCCTGGTGTGTGGCCGGGGGTCAAGATAAGGTCTATTCCATCCCTTAAGTTTACATCCCCTTCCACCAGCTCAACATGCAAACCATCCAGGAGGTCGGGATAGTAGCGATGATCTATGGGGTGGGGGTTTAGGAAAAAATCGTATTCGGCTTTTTGCACGACGATCTTCGCCTGCGGGCATTTTGGGTCGTTCTCGCAGTGATCATTATGCAAATGAGTGTGAATGATGAGGTCTATGTCCTCAGGCCGCAGCCCATGGTCTTCGAGGGCCTCTTCAAACTCCTGGATCTTCAGGCCGTGTTCCCGCCCCACATGCTCCGGCACGACAAACTGCTCAAGCCCCGTATCCACAAGGATAACCTCTTCCGCCCCCTTTATCAGGAAAGCATAAATGGGTATCCAGATGCGCTTGCCGTACCCGCGAAGGTAGGTCATGACGCCCTGGTCGGTCTCGTTTGCCCCGATGGTCAAAGGGGAAATTGTATATTCTTTCATAACAGGACCTCCAAAAGCGGTTTTCGATTTTTCTTCGTACTTGGTTCATTTGATAAAATGATGTGCACCATTTATTCTCCGCTTGAACAAATGTTCATTAAACCTCGAGTACGAAACCTGCACGCCCGAAAGCGAACTTATCGCCGAATTCGGATGCCAGCCGTGCCACCGGGCCCTGGCCTGTGCAGTGGCTGACCGCAAGCATCCGGATGTCAAATTCTTTAAGCGCCTGAATGGTCGGATCGAACTGCGGCTCAGGGGAAAGGCCAAGATGAGTGCCGCCAAGAACTGCGTATATGCGGTTTTCTCCTGTCCGGTCTACAGCATGGTTGAGAATATTGACGATCCCGGCGTGCGCACATCCCAGCACGATCACCAACCCTCGCGAGGTTTTCAAAACCATCGAGAAATCATCGAGAAAAGGATCCGGAGTCCAACCGCCGTCCCGAGAAACTATAAATTTGGGAGATCCCAGTTCGAAAAGCGTTTTCCTGGGTACTTCGCCTGTTACGAAAATGCCCGGCGCGACTTCCGTGAAATCCCGGCGCCATTCGAATTGCGCGCCCCGGGTCGTAAGATATGCCTGAGGCCATGGCATTCCGATAGATACCGGTTTTTCCTCTCCGCCCGCTACCGGCATGAGCCAGAATCTTTCATTGAAAATATCGGGGTGAGCGGTGACGGGGCAGGCGCCTTTGACTCCCAGGAAGGCCAGGAGTCCTCCTACGTGATCCAAATGGCCGTGACTCAATACGACCTTTGAAACATGCCTCAGATCTTTTTTAAGCCGCAGCGAGTTCTGAATGAGGCTGAAACCCTGGCCGGTATCGAAAAGTATATTTTGACCGGGCGTTTCAATGAATGCGGAGAAGCCGTGCTCTCCAAGGAAGCCCAGCCCCTGGACCGTGTTCTCACAAAGAACCGTGATTCTGCATTCCATTGTTTCGTCTCCTGTTGTCCCATCTATGTATGGGCGCACTCACCTCCGGCATGACCGGCACAGGTTAAGTTCGCATCGAATTCAGGCAACCTCTGATTCCGAATCAGGGAGACATTCTGTCCAACAGTTCCCCGTACAGCTCGATAGACCTTTATGCCCTGTCCCTGAAGTTTCATCAAGGCTCCCATGCCGATCCCGCCGACTGCAACCGCATCCACCATGCGCCCTCCCAGTGCTTGCATTGGCCGGCACATCCCATGTGCATGGTGCAGGTCATTATTTTTTATCTCCTCGATACCTTCCGGGCCGGTATCCACGATGATAAAACCTGGAGCTGAACCAAAATGACCATAGACAGTGCTGTCAAGTCCTTGAAGGTTTTCGGTAGGGAAGCAAATCCTCATAGCTCTCTCCTTGAAATTCAAAAAATGAAAACATCAACACCGAATTGTAACTCATACCATCGCGAGGAAACACCAGTTATTAGAACCTTAGACCCGAGACTGTGTCAGGCAATTTGTCCAAGCCTGCTAAATCGAGCCGGCGCGCACATCCAAATAGTTGTGCCAGGCATATCAAAAAAACAAGCTCACCTTGGCCTTTTCGGCGGCATCCAGTGAAGATTACGCAACACGCGTGCAAATGGAAACAACCGGGAAGCGACCCTACGCCATCCTGCCCGGGCGAAAGGGAGGTCCTAATCGATGCGCCCACCAGATGCGGCGGCAATCAAACTCGAGCCGCGGCCATGCTGGGGGTGAACCGTGTTCCGATCTGGCGCCGTGTAAAGAAATATGGCATAGATATGTTTGACTTTGTAAAACGGTGAATTCCCGGCCGCAGACTTTACCTCAGTCGACCAAAGGAGCCCGGATGTTTCACAGCGATCGATGCGATGAATGCGGAGACTGCCTTGTGTTCTGCCCTTACAACCACTATGAACAGGACCGCGCCCGGCAGGAGATTGCACAGTTGAAAGCGGGCGGATCGCCCCCGATCGTCGGGCGCTGCATTACTTGTGCGGCCTGCAATCAGATCTGCCCATCTCAGGCCAATCCCTTTGACCTGATCAATGACCGCCAGGAAGAAACCGGGGCGCCTGGTGTTCCGGAGGAGGCTCTTGACCGATTTGCCAAGCTGCTCGGGCTTGCTACCCATGTCGAAGAGGGAGAGCCTGGCAAACCTGTCGTAAATCTTTGCATCGTGGGGGCGATGGTGCGCGAACAGCTAAAAGGGCCACTTTTCAAGGGCCTGACCATCGTTGAGGGAGCGGACTACTTTTGCGGCGTCGGCTACATTCACCTTGGAAAACCGAGTCTTACGGCAAAAAAGGCGCTGCCTTTCATCAAAAACCTCTCGAATCTCAATGCCTCCGAGGTGAT
>JBEKQE010000262.1:0-3705 GCA_049520035.1 Syntrophobacteraceae bacterium
TCCTTTTCCTTTCATAATTCGTTCAGCCAGGAAACCGGCTACAATCCCTATTACCAAGAATCCGATCAAGGGTTCAATTTGCAAATTTATTCTCATGTTTTCCTCCTGCCACATTACTGTGTTCTGCTCGTCGAGCAGTCCCTTCAGATCATCTTTTTAAATGAGAGGGAATGAATTCCTGCTATTTGACTTTTTCGGTGAGAGTCTTGCCCGCCTTGAGCTTGACAACTTTTGACGCCGGGATTTTGATCTTTTCGCCGGTCCGTGGATTGCGGCCATCACGTTGCGACCTTGTTACGACACTGAAAGTGCCGAAACCTACCAGCGTAACCTTGTCTCCGCCTGACAAAGCGCCGGAAACAGCCGAGACAAATCCGTCCACCGCTTTTTCAGCCTGTGATTTGGTCATTCCAGCTTCACTTGCGATTTTTTCAACCAATTCAGCTTTCGTCATTTTCTTTCCTCCAAAGTTAGATAATGAAAACCGCGCCTGGATAGATATTTCAGAGTGACCACTCCCTGCCGTACCATCGCCGTAATCTTATAGGCGCGATCTGCCGTCTGCCCGGACAGTTGGGCAGTGTTCGCATTGATGCGCTTCCCATTCACATTCACACTGCCTGACCAGGTCCCTTTGATGTTCCCTTCCGCATCTTCAGTGAGAACCAGGGAATCTTCCCCTTTCTCATTCAGGTTGTTCACCCATTGGCCTATCCACGCCCGCTTAAGTTTGAAGAAACGCCTGCTGCGGCGGATTTATCCAACTCTCGCATCCTGCTTGGACCGACCCATTCATCATAGGCTGGAGAATAACCGTCAAAGCGGCAAAAATGAAGATACTTCCATGAATCCATCACCGTCGCAGGGTACCATTTCCCGCTCGATGCTCCTTTGACCTCCAACCTGGTCCCTTTGGAGAAATGCGGGAAATTAAACGGACGGATCTGGTCCACTGTCACCCAATCGTTATAGGTCGATCCCTTTTCAGTATGATGCACCCTCACACCGCCAGGTCTTAGGTCAGTTATCTCAGCTTTGTGCCACTCGCCCTTGTAACGTGCCTCAACGTATCGACCTATTTTCGGGTCCTTTTTCGCTCCGGTTGCGTCCGCCAGCACCAGCTTGGGATTAAAGCCGTTGGTAGTCGTAAACATTGGCCTGCCTTCCGCCACGAACGCCATATGCTTCTCGGTGAAGCGGGCCAGTTCATCGAGTTCGATTCGTCCGTTACCGTTGAGGTCCACTACCGGGGAACCGCCAAAGCCTCGCATAATGCAGTCGAAAAACCTCCAGCCGCTGAATCCTATGTTATGCGAATAGGTAGAACTGAGGCACGCATAGGCGATTGGAGTGCGGCGTTTGGACGCCATCTCGACGATCCCGCCCGAATAACAGCAATCGGCAAACATCAGTACATGCGAACCTTTGAAACTGCGCTCGATGGAATCGAAGGCCCATTCGAAAGGCAATCGACCGTCATAGGTGGCATAGGCGAACGCGCCGGTCTCGGCATCGTAGTGGCCGTGGCTGCTGAAGTAAAAAATCAGGAACTCCCCCTTGACGCTCCTGGACAGGAAGTCGTCGAACTTTTCCTTGATATTCCGCGTGTTGGCCTGCTCGTCGCTCAGGAATACCATATGGTTTTCAGGAACGCCTCTCGATTTGAGAAGCCGCACAAATTGGCCATCCAGACGGTCATTTGTGTCCCAGGGAGCGGTGCCGTCTTTAAATCTGGTCAAGGATACTAAGAACACCCGCGTTGTCTTCGGCTCCCAGCGCGGTTCCTGACCGGGAAAATCGCTTTGCGCTAAGGCACAAGGCCCGCAAACAGGCAAGGCAGTCAGACAGGCCAACAGCAGGATGGAAACGGTGCGATTAATTCCCATTTTTCTCACCAGACACATTTCTTCTCATCCCCCTTAAGTCAACAGTTTAACTCAATGGGTTCCCCGGACACAAGTTTGGAAATTTTAGATTATTGTCGCCACCCTTAGACGGCCCCAGCTCAGTTTCTGGGTTGATAGGTTTTTCACACGAAAACCCACAACTCGAAAGCTTGATCGAATTTGCAAAGCTTGACGCACAAAACGCGTGGAGGTGGAAAGCCGTTTCCTACTCTACGCTCAACGAAGGCAAACAGGCCGAGCAGATTGCCCCTACCGACGAGATGAGGGTCTTAAATTGAGGAAATTTCTCAAACTGTATTGCGCGCTGGCTATGTTCAGTTTCTTGCGGATATTTTTCCGGTGGGTACGCACGGTGCTCTCGGCAATATGCAATAGCCTTGCAACTTCTTCAGTCGTTACGCCGCTTTTGACAAGAGACGCAATACGCAGTTCGGTGAATGTAAGGGTCATTGTAACGCGGGAGTCCATAGCGAACCCGGTAGTCAAGTCTTCAATCTGCGTAGTCAGCATATCAAGTTGGACCCCATACTTGTGAAGGGCCTGATCGTCTCTCAGCTTCACGACCACGGGTATTATGAGATTTCTTAGTTTCAGGGCGATTCGCTTCTCGATTTCCTCTCTCTCGCGCTCGATGTTTTTAGCAAAAATCGACAGGGCCCTGTTGGTGTCGAGAAGTTGAGTGGTCAAGTTTTCAAGCCGCTGCTGATGGGCGAGCAATTCCGAGCGACTCTGTTTGAGGTCGTCTATCAGCCGTTTTGATTCCCTCTCAGTTGCAAGGGCCGTTAAGGCCCTCAATATCGAGTAGTACAACAGCTCATTCTGAAAGGGCTTCTCCAGCAAGTCGAAAGCGCCGAGTTTCAGTGCCCGGATGGCAGTATCCTTATCGGCGAATCCCGTTATGACTATGATTTTCAGATCGCTGCCGAGTTGCGGGATCAAATCCAGGCCGCAGACATCGGATATGAAAACGTCGAGCAAGACTATATCTGACTTATTGTTCCTGATATTTTCAAGTGCGGCTTCGGGCTGGGTAAAGCCTTCCGCGCAAAGACCCCAACCGCGAATTGTCTCGGTGAGAGTCTCGCAGACGATCAGGTCGTCGTCAACTATGGTTGCCCTGGAATCTTCAAAAGCTTCCAATAGCGTCTACTTTCAAACCGGCATCGTTCTTGGCTCTTCTGCAGCGCTTACTCCAGCCGCATACAAATAAGCGGGAATAATGCATCAAGTTGTGTGCTATGCATCCGAACCACACTTTAGGGTCGGATTCTGCCCAAAAAAATTTCTGGAACAACCCTAAAGCCCTCAAAACCATAGGATTTCCCAATCTAACGTGCAAGTGATATGCCAATGAGACCGGTCTTGGCATTTCCAAATCACACCTCTATCCCAGCAGTTGATAGCTCCTCAGCTCAATGCCGGCTGGAGTTCCGAAACATACAGAATGGGCGCCGCTTGAGAAGTGCCCATATAGCACCGATGCTGGTCATGCCAGTGAGAATCATAATTGCCAACCCCAGAAAACTAACCAGGCCGACAATGTAGAAGATCTTATTCAATGTGCTAAACTCCCTCCATTCGGCCATCATTGATGCACCTCATTTCCGAAATACCTGAGACTCATGCCCACACTCTGCGCAACTCTTCTCAAAAATCTTAACCGTCGGGACTCCGAGTAATTGATCAGGGTAAACCACCGGCTCTGCCGGTGGACTCCCAAAAGTTTGACATTTGCGGGAGTCGTCATTCCGGCAGTCCCGGCGGCGCTTTTGAGCCGGGATCAAGAGCCGGAATCCAG
>JBEKQE010000263.1:0-3490 GCA_049520035.1 Syntrophobacteraceae bacterium
GGGCGTAAAGCCGGGGCCTTTGGCCCCGGCCAGTCCGATTCAAGCAATCTCTTTACTGCAAGAACTCGTAGGAATCAAGGAATGCTCCCACGAGCCTCCACCTCGGTTATTGCCGACTACCTGCATGTATTGAGGCATTCCTGTTCACGTTCCCGAGCCCACTTGTCGCATTTATTGTGGTTCGGGTGGTTCGGCTCATTGCACTCCCTCAAACTTTGAGCATAATTTTCATGGCAACGACTGACACAATGCTCTGGCGGAGCCTCTGTCGATGATCTCGTGGTGGTGCTCGAGGAACTCTCTGAGGAACGCTGCTCCTGCACTGGCGGCGGCGTCTGTACCGTGGAACTCGAAGAGCTCTCGGAGGAACGATGCTCCTCCGTTGCCTGCGCCATTAGAAAAGGGGATTCTGTTTGATTTGAGCCTTTGAGATCAGTCTGGTTAACGTTGGATATCGAGGAGGCTGGAGAACCGTTTGGGTTATCTATGGGTCCAGCGTTGAGATGGGCGGATGGTAACATGAGCATTAGCGCCAGGAAACCAATAACGAGTAACATTGTCGAATAAGTCGTTTTGATCATTTTATTTCTCCTTCTTGGATTCGTGTAAGTTTCGCTGCCAATCGGATAGTCCAATTAATGCTTAGGCAAAATCTATGCCCGGTGTACTTAGAACTGTAACGTTTTCATTTTAAGTAATGAATATGGAACCTTAGGGCAGGTTGAGTACCGTCGAAGGTTGTGGACTTGAATTGAAAAAGTGTTGCATGCAACATAAGCGTTGTCGTCAAATGAATAGATCAAGCGACCCTCTACCGGAAAATCAAAAGATACAACCTCACCAACTCCCATGACCTGATAGGTCACAACGAAACATGAAAACCGCACAGATCGATAGTGCAAGGCGCAGGTCGTGAGAGCGAACTCCTTTCCCCCTTACGCCTTGCGCTCTCAGGAAGAGTTTTCCGTTTTGGAAAGTGCTTCCTGGCATTGAAGTGTTACATGTGACATGAAAGAGACGCAACGCTTCTGTTGCATGCAACAGTTCCCAGATCCAAGTCCATGGGCTTCGACGGTAAGCAACCTGCCATAACTACTTATATTCATAAACTAAATTGTAAATGTTACGCCTCTCGATCTATCGGGCATGGAATTTGCTCAAACATTATGCCACTTGGCTGATTGGGCTTCTAGCCTGGTTCTCATACAGCGCAAGAGGCCGCGCATGAGTCGCGTGGGGCAAACGAAAAGGAGGATGGAAAATGGGGACGATTTTACTTATCGTTTTGCTGGTCCTATTGTTCGGCGGCGGGGGTGGCTATTACGGCTATAACCGGTATGGAGGACGCGGGCTTGGCGGCGTTCTTGGTCTGGTGCTCATCATTATCCTCGTGCTGTGGCTGCTGGGGGGCATCCACGGTCTGAACTTTAACCGCCCCTAAGCTGTCCCGCCGTCAGCGCCTATGAGACAGATTCGGCGGATTGAGGAAGGGAAGATTTCCGGATTTTGCGATAGGGAATCACTCCAGGAATGGCAGGAATGGAAGGTAACTATGAGAACCTCGAACACGCAAGCCACGAAGTTTAGTTCGACAGTCGTCAAGATCCTTATAGCGCTCGTCTTCATCTCAATGATCGGCGGTATATCCATCGCGCCGGCGTTCGGCAGGCACCGAGGGCATCACCATCACGGCCGGTACTACCATCACGGCCGGTACTACCAGCACGGCCGGTACTACCAGCACGGGCGGTACTACCAGCACGGCCGCTACTACCTGAGACCTGTCTATGCGCCTCCACCGGTCGTCTATACCCCGGGCCAGTATCAGTCCGAAGGCATTGGCCTCGTCTTCGGCGCCCACATTCGATAGGGGATCCTCACAGCGTCGAGCGCTCAGCGCTCCGGGCCTCGGTACTCCGGCCGAAGCCCTTTGTTACGTGTGAGGGTGGGTCATATAATTCACATGTCTGGCTACAAACTCACTGAGGTCTGCAGAGTATACCTGTCTTACCTGGGGGGTTTGAAGATGAAAAATAAGGGAAGCCCGAAAGATCCGGAAGATCTCCGAAAACGAGCCGAGGAAAGCCTGAAATCCGAGCCCGACAGACCGGATGATATGTGCCTGGAAGAGGCAAACTCCCTCATTCATGAACTGCGGGTGCATCAGATAGAACTCGAGATGCAAAACGAAGAACTCAGGCGGGTACAAAATGACCTCGAAATATCACGCTCCCGATATGCCGACCTCTACGATTTTGCTCCTGTCGGCTACCTTACCCTGAATAAACACGGCCAAATCGTTGATCTAAACCTGACTGCAGCCAGACAGCTTGGTATTGAAAGAGGGTTTCTGATTAACAGCCATTTTCAATATTTTGTTTTCACGCCGGATAAAAATGAATTTCTCTCCCACCTCAACGCGATTTTTGATAAGCGCGAACGGCAGATTGCTGAAGTAAGATTGTCTCCGAAAGGCGGCGAGCAATTCTATGCACAGCTCGAAAGCATATACTTGGAAGGGGAAGACGGCATCGGGCTGTGCAGGACAAGTATGAGTGATGTCACTCTGCGCAGGCGGGCGGGAGAGGCGCTGGGAAAGGCTCACGACGAACTGGAGCGAAGGGTGGGGGAGCGAACGGCAGAATTGGGGAAAGCCAACGAAGAACTCCGGCAAATTCCCTCAAAGCTCATAGCAGCTCTAGAGGAAGAGAGGAAAAGGCTTGCTGCCGAACTCCACGACAGCATCGGACAGACTCTTGCCGCTATGAAGTTTCGCATAGAGATGGTTCTGAAGCTCCGGGATGAAGGTCATGGCAGTACTGCCTTGAATCACCTGGAGGAATTTGTTCCGATCCTCCAGCGGTCAATTGAGGAAACCAGAAGTATCTACATGGGTTTGCGGCCCTCGATGCTGGACGGTATGGGGCTTCTGGCAACGCTTGAGTGGCTGCGTCAGGA
Source organism: Syntrophobacteraceae bacterium (assembly GCA_049520035.1). Taxonomy (GTDB): domain Bacteria; phylum Desulfobacterota; class Syntrophobacteria; order Syntrophobacterales; family Syntrophobacteraceae; genus SbD1. Next base: position 2,959 of record JBEKQE010000263.1, read on the forward strand.
ATGCATGAAACTTTACCCCGAACGCCACATTGAGCTTGAGGCTGGAATTGCAGAAGAGGCAATCCCTGAAAACCTGAAGGTAAACATCTTTAGAATCGCCCAGGAGGCACTGAACAATATCGCCAAGCACAGCAAGGCGGCGTGGGTTGACATTTCGCTCTCAAGCAATGGTGGGGAAATCGAGTTGGTCGTTTCTGATGATGGTGTGGGCATGGATTTGGACATAATCATGCAGACCAGTACCGCCGGAAGTCTTGGCCTTACCAGCATGAGAGAAAGGGCCGAATTGACCGGTGGGAGCTTCTCAATCGTGTCAACTCCTGGTAAAGGCACGACCATTCGAGCTTGCTGGCCGATTCAAGCTCAGGATCAATTTCAAAAAGGCGGTATCACTTCATTGCCCGCAGTATCAAACCCTTAGCAGCTCCACTCTCTAAAATCACACTTCCGCTTTCCCGAGGAAGTTGCTACATCTCTCTTCACCCTTGATAAATCAGACGCCAAAATCTTCGCCGTTTTCGAATCATTTGTT
>JBEKQE010000264.1:0-3438 GCA_049520035.1 Syntrophobacteraceae bacterium
CTCCGCTTGATTGCCAATAGAACGAATGATGCCGGGAAAGCCAGTGCGGATGCAAGTGCCCGTAGGGCCTCTTCCCCTCTCGGCATCTTTCCATGTGACTTTAACCGTCTCAAGATAGTCTTTTTCATAGCCGTACTGAGCAACAGGCGTGACAGTCTGGTCCCGGTCCTCCTCGGCATATCCTACCCACGCCATCTTGTAGCCGCCCACATCCACCACAATGCGGCAGATTGCACGCAGCAGCTCCAACTCATCTTCGATGTGGATCACTGCATGATTACACTCGCTCAGCGCCTGGATCACCCTTTTGGCCTTAATCAGCTCGACTCTCTTCCGCTGCCGTTCCATCGCATAGCGGATGGAGCGCTCAAGAAGGGTGGCGTTTAGCTCGCCTTTAGTAAGGTAGTCGGCTGCCCCCTTACTCATGGCCTCAAGATCCAGATCGTGGCCTCCCTGGCCGGTGAGAAAAACAATCGGAGTCATGGCGCCACGGCTTAGGGCCTCTTGCATGAGTTCCAGCCCATTTCGCCCCTTAAGCAGGTAGTCCAGCAGGCAGACATCGAACTCACCGGAAAGGATTGCATCCAGTGCAGCCCCGTAGTCTGAAACCCACTTGAGGATGAATTCAATGGAAGATAGATCTGAGAGCAGGTGCCGGATGACCATGAAGTCATCCTCATCATCATCGATGAGAAGAACCCTTATGGGATGGCTTTGCATAGTCCTCCAGGCTCACTGAAAATAAGGGCTGTGCTTCTGAGTGGACTTTTCCAAATGAGGTAATTCCTGACATTCAAGTAGCCTAAAATATGGAGCAATTACTGCAATGCCACAAATGTGAAACCTTATCAGGAATCTTGACCATCAGGAATATAGCAGATAACGGGTTGAAGTTGTGGAATATTTTTGTGCCATTACATTATTAGGCCATCTATATAGCCGACTTGATTAGATAAGTTTTGTAGGTTCTGACGAATTTTGAAAACTCGTGTTTGAGTGCACAGATTACCGTATAATGAATTTATTACATGAAATTTTAAGACACACAGATGTCTTTACAGGTGGGGCCCTGCAGCCGGGTGTAAAAATCCTAGTCCAAGTGGTCCAACACTTGTCTGACTTTTGCCGCAAGCTCATCGCTTCCGAAAGGTTTCTGGATGAAATTTGCTCCTTCGTCCAGAATGCCGTGATGTGCTATCAGGTCGGCGGTATAGCCCGACATATAAAGGCACTCGAGGTTCGGGCGGATGGCCACGTCCCGTTGATGGTCGCCGTCATTTTACACCTGTTTCGCGACAATTGATGGTGTAGACGGTTTTCTTCTTGACATTTACCGGAAAATGTGCCTACATTAAATTGGTATGGGTGAGGTACGCCTATGAAAGCGACAGCTCTGTTTCCAGACGGCTTTTGTACCGACCAGACTTCCAATCGACAAACCGTCCAAAGCAGCCTCCGGGGCCGTTCTTTTTCAAAAATCCATTTCCTCGCGTTCGTATCAGGTTATCCTACCCCATCTGCAGTCTGCCATTGTCCAATCCTGGTGCGCAAGCCGTCTGGTTTAGCATTCCCCTTTAAATTCAAAGCAAGCATTATAGGAGGCGAAAAAGGCATCTCCGCTGAGGAGGATGCATCCAGCGCAATTGCAGGAAGCCCGAGCGTATCGAGTTATAAAACCCACGGGTGTCTGGGAAATAGAGAGCCGGGGCCACGATTGCAGCTTCGCGCTGATTGATTGCTCTTGGCCTTTGGAAAGCACGCCCCAGGTGCGGGAAATGAGGTGCTCCCATGAAAGCGGCAATGGTCTTTACCGGGAGTGGTCCGATATTGATTCTGACATCCTTCGATTCGCTTGAACATCCCACCCTTACTGAGAAGCTCGGGGCCAGGGGTATCACCAAGTACATTGCTTACGAAGTTTCGGTGGATAAGGTTAAGAACCTGTACGGAACGCGTTTTTCGATAATCCTCGGCGACCTGTCCCAAACGGACGACTTGCGCGTAATGGACATTGATGGCCACCACGTTTTCAACAGTTTTTCTTTTAAGGAGATAAGAAATGGCTGTTTTTGCTGTGTTTTTAACCGTGGCAGGGAAAAAAGTGGAAGTTGGGAGTGTAGCGCTTGAGAATCCAAATCCCAATGACTTCGAATCAGTGGAATTGATTGAGCAGGATGCGGAGTCGATTGAAGATGCAATTTCGGTGGTCTTCGCCCCGGTGTAAGTCGTATGCTGGGGTCAGGTCTTCCCGCGCACACTAGATGCTACTGATTCTCTCTATTGGAGCAGACAGCGCCGTAAAATTTGGAGGACTTCGCATACCGGAGGCAACTGTTACAGGTAAAGGGAAAACTTGAGCCCGTTGCGCCTTTTAATCGCTTCGAGCAATCCCGCTGTTCCGGTCATCATATTGTCTCCAAGGGGCGCCCCGAAAGTGATCGGGAGCTTTGAATTTTTCACCAGCCGCCGCCTTGGGCCTGTGGCGACAATAAGTTCAACAGCCTCGAACCCGAAAGCCTTCCTGATGTATGCCCCATGACCCCCTTCGGCCAGGATTTGCCGGTGGAGCAGCTTACCTTCAGCCAGGTCGACCAGAAGTGATTCCAATTTTTCCAGGCTGAGGTCCCGCGTATGGTACTCCACAACGCCGGCAATCTCATCGCCTTCAATAGCCGCGCAGACAGTATGCGAAGTGGCGATGTCGAGGACGATAAACCTTCTCTTTCCCCTTAACTGAAAGTCCATCGATGCGCCAATTATGGCCGCAATGCCGCTGTCCATGACATAAACTTCCGTGCAGGGAAGATCCGAAGCTGTTTCAGCTATAGATTTCAGACGATTCAAAAAAAGAGGGACGCTTGCCTTTTCGTAAAGCAAAGATTCCGGTGAGGGCGTCCGGTCCAGGGCCGCTTTCATGATTTCATGCCGAAAGTCCAAATGGGATTTGCCTGCCGGAGGCAGACCATGGTCCTGGGCGCACACGCCCACAACATCGAATTCGAAAGGAACTCCAAAACTCGTTACTATCCTCTCCAAATGTTCACGCGGAAAATCACATAGTCTTAAGGATGTATACTCTCCTGAACCGGCAATTGTTGCGGCTTGCGAATCTTCAATAATTGCGAGACCGGCGTTGCGAATGCGCTCAGGGTTATGGCTAAGGGTTCGAGCGGCCGAGGTGGAAATAACTACGCGGGCTTCTTGAGCGTGCCGTGAAAGGACATCCAGAAAAGCACCTCCCCCCATTTCAACACCGGTTATCAGCAGGTTTCCGGCAATGCTTTGCGCCTGCTCGGGCAGGTAAAGCACCGGGGACCTCACTACAGCCTTGTAATGCAGACCTGATCGATCATCATAAAAAAGAACGTCCAATGTCCCGGCGCCCACATCCAAAAGCAAGAATCTGCTCATTGATTGACTCCAACAATAAGTTGCATC
>JBEKQE010000265.1:0-3219 GCA_049520035.1 Syntrophobacteraceae bacterium
GCCCACCTGAGGGGCAAGACGATACCGGCAAGAGTCAAGGAAATGATCAACATTGCCCATCCTGACTTCAGAGAACAACTGATGAAAGAGGCAAAAGAGAATAAATTATTGATTGATTAAAACAGGAGTTTAAGTGGTCTATGGGCAAAAAGGCCTAAAAATCCAATCAATACACCATCTTACTAGTTTGATCTTTGTAAGACCCCACTCTCTAGTTTGTACCCAAACGCCTTGATTATTTTCGTCTGGATTTCGGTAGGTTCCTCGATGAGTCTGGCTGGATTTCCTTTCTTAGTGGTCCAGTAGAGGCAGGAATGAAGCCTTTCCATTTGCTTGATCGCTGTGGCCGCGCTTACTTTCAGGCCGGCTCGATTGAGCCGGCTCTCGATTATGCGAAGGTATGTAAGGACGGCGACACAGGTGAGAATATGGCAACGGATCTTCCCGTCTGTCCAGTGCCGTAGCGGCAGGATGCTCGCCAGATCGTCGTCTTTTGCCTGCCGAAAGGCTTTTGCAACCATATAGCGGTCAAGGCTCGCCTTCACAATCTCGTCGGTTGTCCAGTCCATGTGGTCTGTTACTATGATATTTTTCCCAAATCGCTCGATATATTTGCCTTTACGGTAATGACTTTTTTGAAAGAGCAGCTTGCTTTTTCGGTTTTCCTGCTCAACCGAAAGCTCATAGAGGTCCTTGGGAAGATGCACCCGTTCGCACACCTCAGCATAATGCTTTTCGATCCGGCCCCGGTCTAACCCGGACATCGTTCTCGCCCCGTTCTCAGCCGGTCTCTAAATTGAGATATTTCTTAACAGCCGGGTCCCTATTGGCAGGTGACTCCTGTTAATACGTTCGGTGGGCCCTCTTTCGAAGGATCTTCCACGTAATTCGGGTTGATTGCGTTACTCAGAAGTTTTTGAAAAACGGCAAAGCTAACGTCCAGATCCGTAGCCGATGTGCTGCCGCCCGGAATCAGAAGCTGTATTGTTGCAGGTGGTTCATCGAGCGCCAGCGGCGTCAAATTACGGAGTTGGTCGAAGGTTTGTGCGGTGTAGAAGGCGCGAACAAGATACCCTTTCGAGCTATTCGACTGTCGCAGTTCGAAAACGAGCGCTCCGCCAGGAGCACAATAATCCGGTTGATATCCGGGCAACTGCCAGTGCAGGTGAAGAACTCCCGCCAATCCGGCCACGTACGCATCAGAGCTGATAACTACGACCGCCCGTGATTTGGCGTTACCAAATGCTCCAGGAACATTAACGCCGTTTACAGCTTGCTGCATGGTGCGGAGTACGTGTGAGGCGGCGTTGGAGCTCTGCACCGAGTTTAGGTAGGGCGAAAGCATTTCAATATTAAATTCATAGTTTATAATCCGGGTCTGTTGGGAGAGTTGATCCAAAGTGAGTTGGCCCCAAGCCACCTGATCCAGAGGGAAGCCATCGGCGTATTGCATCACGAAAGGATCGGCGGCATTATTGACTGACAACAGCCCGCCGATATTAATAACGCCTCCTGTATACAATGTCGTGGTACTGGCAGTGAGGGTAATTGCTTGAGAGGTCGGGTCACTACAAGAGGTTGGCGGCGTCGTGTCACCACAGTTTTGCGGCGTAGGGGGCGGTGGCTGCGTTCCTAATGGATAGTCGAAGAGCACGCTACGAATTAGAGAATACTCGCCACTGTAGGCGGATTCCAACGCTGCTCCACTATTGAAAATTTCCTGAACCTGGGTAGCAGCGAGATTGGCGTCGACCTTCGCCACGTTTGCCAATATTGGATCGAAAACCGGGTCAGGCCCGCCAATAGGGAAGGAGTGTACGGACGGCGTTGAGTTCGGGATCAACGCACCCTGAAATGCGGTAGCCGTCGCCCAGGAGCGCTCGATGGAATTGGAACGGAAATACGAGTGCGCTGCATCTGTGCCAGCATTGCCCGTCAGAAGTCCCTCGTAGATCAGATAATCGCGGTAATAGGCGCCAAGGAGGCCTTCCGCCAGCGTCCCATTCGGGGTCAAACAGCCTGGCTGGACCTCGAAGGGGGGATAAGGATCGACTGCATACTGGGCCAATGTTGTTGGATTCACTGTGGATGAGCGTATGCTGTGACGGCCGAAGATGATGATCTGTTTAAGAGTGGTGCCATCATTTGTAAACGTCTGCGCCAGGACCCAAACCGGGACGGGGACGCTGAGCGTAAGCACAAGACCGAACAGGATAACCATACGTTTGAACAAATTCATGTTGCTCCTCCGGAGTTGATAGACAACAGGTTGAAAAGAATTTTCCGCTCCAACTTTGCAGGTTGCGAGGGCTCTTCCGGCCAAATCTCAACATCCCTGTGGACAAGAGCTGGTCGAATGAGATCACGCAACCTTCGTCTCCGGCCCGGGTGGGCCGGTTCACGATCAGCCAGTTTCTTGCCAAACTGCGTAGGCGTGAGATTGCTTTGCCGAGGTTCAGGCTTGTTATTTTCTATTCGGAATTATCATCGTTTTTGATGAACAGAATTTAAACAGAGGCGCGCAGTCAGCCTCATCCGAAGAGGGGAGGGGCTGAATCCGTAGGCTGCGATCTCTCATCGGATGGACGCTTCGCAATGATATGAGAGACTCGCTGGAACCTCATGTCAGAACAGGTGCTCGGTGCAGCTCGGATTATCCATATCTTGCCGACAGTTGATTTTGCGATGTTTCAAAATATGATCCGCTTATCGTAAAATCATCTGAAAGCCATGCAGGGTGGGGGAGCGCAGCGCGGTAGCCTTATCGCGCCCACCGGAACCCTGGCAGATGAATTGGCGGACGAGCGCGGCACGGTGGTAAGGCTATGCCAACCCTTGACCATCAGACATTACACCGCTCCAGGACGCCGATGGATTCCGGCTCCGGGTCCCGGCTCAAAGGCAATGCCGGGATGACGTACTGCCGGGATGACGGGTTCAAAATCCTCGGCGACCTCTTAATGTCCGGATCACGGCCTGCCTCTGTCTCGAAAAGCCTTGGTGGGCTGCGCTTCGCTTACGCCCGGCACCCCGCCTACGGGTCTTTTCATGGTTTCAGGGTGTCCCATGAGGACATGAGTAACTGCTACGAAAAGGCCGCCCACAAGTTTAGGCAATTTTGCCTGTCAAGCGGTTTTTGTGGAGAGCTTTTTCTCATTTTCTTTTATGATTCCGATGTATTGGTTGACCAGATGTTTTGATAACCCCGTGGTGCGTGTA
>JBEKQE010000266.1:0-3215 GCA_049520035.1 Syntrophobacteraceae bacterium
GTATAGCGTTCATGACGACGTCCATTCCCGTGACTCGAAGTGCCTTGAACCCAAAGATTGCATTGATCTCACGCCACAGGCACCAGTTCCCGTTCCCACGTTCCCATCCAGGCACACCAGCCAGCCAAATTATTCGGCAATGCGGACATAGGACAGCCCGGGCAAGCACCGCCGGAGGAACAGATAGTCCATATCAGTCCATATCTTCCTGATCCTTTACCTATGCTACGGCCTTAATTGCCCGTGCGGCTTCCCTCGCTTTCCACTTGCTCAGGTTGTGTGCGATGCAGCCCAGTGTAAGGACTGCTGCACATCTGGCAAGTCCCCGGACATGAAAGCGCGCAAGACCATGTTGTTTGAGCTGAGCATTAACGGGTTCGATGGTTTCACGGCGAAACTTAAGCACGGCGTCACCAACTTGTTTCATTCGATCCTCAAGCGATCGGAGTAGCGGTCCTACATCCTTTTTCCCATTCGCCTCCGAGTCCGCCTTGCTTTCGGCGACGACTGGCACCTTCACTCGGCGCCGCTTGCTGGCGTCTGTACATCGGCTCTTTATGGCGCATTTGCGGCAATCGGATCGGCCATAGAGCCGGTAAGCTCCAAAACCGTCGTCTGTGGGATAGACGCCAATGAATCGAAGTTCCTGGTTGGCAGGGCAGATAAGAACGTTATGCTCCGGGTCGAACCGGAAGTCGTTTCGACCGAATCGCTCGGTAGGCAGTTGGGGGTCATCGCCCGGCAGCAGCCCACGTTCCCCACAATCCTGTTCGACTGGAATTGATGGACACTCAAGGTCTTGTTGGCTCGGAGTCCAGGCGGGAGGGGCGTAAAGGAATACACCCGCATTATCCGCAATCAGGACATTGGCTTTGGTACCATAGTGCCCATCTCCAACCCAGCTTTCCGGCTTACCGACGGTGGAAATGACTGCCTGCAGCGCCGGCTGGAAATGGTGGAAATCGGTGGGGTGTTTTGTGAGGAATTGACTTACGATGATCCCGTGCCGGGTCACGGCAAGGTCCGCATTGTAAGACGGAGCCCAACGCTTTTCTGAGGTCGCCAGCATCATGACGGCTTCAGGTTCGGTAATCGAAGCTTTGGGACCACTGGATTGTTCTTCTGTGCCACTATGCGCATCGTCTTGCGTCTTCTCGTCTGCAGTTTCTGGAGTTGAGCAAGAAGTCCTCGCCTCTGAATCATTCTTTGTTATTTTGTCTGCAGTTGGACCAGAGGTCGTTGCGGGAGGATCGGATTTCAAATCGGTCGCTGGATTGAGGGGGATTTTGATGCGGCGCCTTGTGCTGTTTGTGCACTGGGTTTTCATCAGGCACTCCCTGCAATTGGACCGACCATAAAGTCGGTAGAAGCTTCGACCATTCTCAGTAGGGTACTGGCTGATAAAGTACAGTTCACACCCGGCAGGGCAGACGACGACGTTTGGATCCACGGTGGGTTTGAAGTCTCTCCACGTGAACTTCGGGGTCTGCTTTTGGGCAGGGCTGGCGCTGGCAACGTTATCTGACTTGGACTTGGGTGGCGGTGCTTCATGGCGTTTTGTTCTTTGATCGAGTTCACAAATGGCCAGTTCGGCGCGCGATAACCGAAGCTCCAAATTTCTCAGCGCAATTTGGGCCTTACAGTCCCGGCCACTTCCGGTGCAGCTGGTGATTTCCTTGAGTTTCTCGGCTATTTGAGACTTGAGGGTTTCGACCACACCGGCGATATCGGTAGCGGTGAAAAACGAACGTCGGCTTGCGTTGGCCCTGAGTTTTGTTCCATCTTCGGCAATTACGCTCAAGTCGATGTGCCCGGCTTGATGCATGGATTTCAGCACCTGGGCCCACAGCGATGCAAACTCGTCCGCTGAGTCAGTAAGAAAGTTCAGAAGTGTTTGATCGCTGGGAGACAATCCTCCAGCGAGCCAGCGAAAATCGTCTCGTATAGTACAGGCCTTCGCGATTGCGGCGGCCGTTTCAAGCCCTTCACTAAGCCCATAGATCCAAAGCGCGGCCAGAACTCGAGGGTGGTAGGGCGGTCGCCCAGGTCCCTCCAACACCGATGAGTAGCGCCCCTCCAACTCCGAAAAGTCGAGAGATAAAAGTACCTGCCAGATGAAGCGAGCTGGGTGCTGCTCAGGGAGAAGCCCTTCCAAGGTTCCTCGCCATCGAACTAGTCTGGACCGCCTGGGAATCAGGAAGCCGGCCATGCTTAACCTAGGTCAATCCGCCGCACTTTCCAAAACGAGCGGCGCACCGCTAGTGGTATAGGGTGCCTGGAGACCAGGCATTCGCTGAACTCTATTCGCTTTATTTGTTGCTCTTCCGCTTGCTGATCAGAAGCTCCCTTTGGGCCGTAGACATCTGTCCGATGAGGCTCTTGAGAAGCTTTCCTTCTTCGACCCATTCGGCCACCTCCTGGCGAAGTTCGGCCGGCACATGCAAGGAACGAGTGCGTCCGCCTTCCTTCCAAGTCAGCTGAGCCGTCTCATGAATTGGACCTTCCCGTGCGCAACGGCATTTCGGATTTCCACAACGCTTCTGATAAATCGAGAGTGATGCCTGGATAAAGGGTTTGATTTTACGGATCTGTGCGAGGACGTGTTTTATAGACTCACTTGTTAGGGTTGGACGTGTCATATGGACAGTATATATACTGTCCATATATAGTTCAATAAAAATTACATCATGAGCACCAAAAATAGGATTGCCACTTGGAGGCATTTTCAGCTTTGCGGAAATGTTGCATGGCTGAAGAAGAATATTTTCTTAGCGCGCAAAATTAGGGAGGACCCTAGTAGGAAGTGAATACTCCACCGCCGAAAGGCGGCGGCTTCGTTGTAACGGACTCAAGTCCTGTTCCGGGCAAAGCCCGGCGAAGCTTTTTCTCAGATCGAGCTTCGTGGGATTGGTCTCACTTTATGCAGAAGCTCTCATTTTTGGCTCATATTCGAAACAAGGGCGTGACTTCTTAATTGTTGCTCAACCAGATTCAACCCGAAACCATCTATTCGATGAAAACTCTTCTTGCATCAACAAGATCCAGGGCTCAAACAATTGTTAACTTAACCGCAAGGAGGTACCTGCTGAAGCCGTCGCCTCACGGCGAGGGTTTTGACCCTCCCCGCGTGAAACAATAACCTGAACCCGGAAATTCACATTGTAACGGTAAATCTTTATGATTCAGGAGGGAACATTGATAATTTGGCGGGCTGG
>JBEKQE010000267.1:0-3063 GCA_049520035.1 Syntrophobacteraceae bacterium
TGTGGACATGGCTTGTGGCTCCTCCGTAGTGTTCGATTGGCGTCAAACAACACGGACGCACCTTGCCATGTCCATTTTTTATTTTCAAAGACTACTCAGGTACGCGTTCGCCGGAAGACCCCGAAAATTTTCCTAAAGACATAAATAGTCGATAATGAGCGCGAAATGATTAAATCACAACCGGCTCGGCGCTCTGTCGGGCCTTACTTCTCAAACTGGATGAATAAAACATGGAATCTCTCGATCAAATGGCACAAATATGGATGGTAATCTTCGGATGTGCCGCAATCTGGCTGCTTGGCCGGCGCGAAGACTGGAGAAGATGGGGATATGTTACCGGGCTGGTCAGCCAACCTGCATGGTTTTTCTCAGGCTTTTATCATCACCAATGGGGCTGGTCCTGATAAGTTGCTGGTACACGTATTCCTGGGTTCAGGGCGTATGGAATTTCTGGATAAGGGCGAAAATGGGGTGAAGGCACCGATCTATGATGAGCCGGGCCTTTCTATTTCCTTCTACTTTCAGTTCTGCCTGCTTCGTAGTCAAGGCAGAGAAGAACCACCATGCAGCGGCCTCCAATGCATCGGGTAGTTAACAGACATTTTCCGGCAAAGTGGAAGGGGTGTTTCGCCCGCTTCCGAATGGAAATTAATCAACATTCCCTAGAATCCGAGCTTCTGATATGTCGGCTTCATCCGGGTTGGTTTTTGTGAGACTTTCAAGCGGGAAGAAACCCTCGATTTGTTTGTCCCCTAGAAACCATAGACACTTCCACCCGCGCGTGTCCATCGGCTCCTCTGCAACGGTCATTTTGGGACCGCCCGATTTTAGCCAAACCACATCTCCTTTTTGCACGTCGTCCATCATTGCTCCTCCTATAGCTTGAGTGGATATCTCTTTATAAGATAACATAATAATCGAGGATAGAGACGATGCACAATGGATAAACAGTCAAGAAGTTTAACGGCCTCCAAAAAACCTCTTCCACCATGGCCTTTTATCGAGGTGAGAATCCTGGAAAATTCACACCGGCAGTTCGAGGCGATCCGAAGCAAATCAAAGGGAAAAAATCGGTGAGAGTGGGAATTTAAGATTTGTCCCGATAGATACGTCGCCTTGGCGTGCAGCAAGTCTCCTGGGAGACTTGAATGGAGGCAGCTCCTTGATCTCATTTTCTTTCTACTTTTGCTCAACATGGCGGTCCACTATTCCCAACCTGAACTATGCGTGAACATACATATCAATTATCCTGTATTCATCCCAACTAAAGGTTCTTCGCGTGAAATCCGGGTGCAAAATGCGCTTCAGCATCCGTTGGGGATTAAGTTGACGCATTATTCAGGGTGAAGAAGATGCGAGTCGTTTAATAATTACCGAAAGGAGCGGCAATGAAGAAGTTTTCTGCTATTGTAATCACGGCAATTCTTCTCACGGTTTCCTCCCTTTGCGGGGCCATGGATTTTCATCCCCTGCAGCCCGTGATGGCGGCCAGGATTGAGGCCTTAAGACAAGAGGTCCGGGCCAGAGGGGGCACTTTCGAGGTTGGCTACGCCGCTACGATGGATAAGCTTATAAGGCATCTTGCCGGGTAAAGGAGATTTTCAGAAACTGACATGTTGATAGCTGATTTTCTGGCTTTTCCAATCGTTTGGACCGGGGATTCCCTTATCTGGACGGGTGAAAAAATGTTTGAGGACAAAAGAAAATTCAAGAGGTTTAAGGGCAAAGAAGGAGCGTTTGCTGCTTTCATCAAGCCCAATGAGTTCCTTAACATGGGGCAGATCCAGAATATCAGCATGGACGGGCTGTGTGTCCGGTATTTATCTACACACGAGAATCATGGGGGATGCTCCGCAATAAAAATATTCGGCAGCAACGACCGTTTCATTCACCTGAGCAGTGTTCAATGCAGAATTGTATATGATCGGGAAGTCCCTGAAGGTTCCTGGGAGCAGATCAGCACCAGGTGCTGTGGGGTGGAGTTCGAAAACCTGTCTGTCAAGCACTTGTCCACACTGCAGGAATTCATCGATCATTTTGCCTTTGATGAAAACCAATGTGAGAACTCATAGGGCTGGTTACCTTACCTTCCCCAGTGTTCTTCCGAGCCCGTCTCGCCCGAAGAAAAATCAAACCGATCAAAGTAGGCAAATTCCAGTCAATCAGCAAAGGAGGTAAGAGCGACAATGGCGAGAAAAAAGCGATGGATGTATGTACCACCGAAGCCGGTAAAACCCAAAGTCCCTGAATACTTGAAATCTTCGGTCAAGACTAAGGCAGATGAGTTCGTGGAATCTTTTCTCAAACCCACCTTCATCAAAGATCCACCGAAAGACTACCAATGGAACTACGTAGTCGATATCTTCACGAAATGGTATCAGCGGTACTTCTATTTTTGCTCAACATGGCGATCCCCAAGTCCCAATGCGATTTCAGAATATTTCGAAATCAGGTTTGCAAGGCTTGAATATGCCGGAGACGAGAAATTCAACATGGCATACATGAGATACACCGGCCAGTGGTGGGAGATCTTTCAGGATCTTACGCTTGACGGATGCATTGAGGAAATAAGGATCAATCCTCTCTTACGGCTGACGCATTAGAAAAACCGAGAAACCGTTTCCATCAACTCCTCTCGTGTCCTCACAATCCGGTCACACGCTCCCTCGATCATCGGATTCACTACGGCGTCTTCACTTTCCCCCGCTCGGCGGAAATCAGTCCGAATGCCGATGATTTTCTGTTCGGCGGAACCTCTGGAAGGGTTGTCGTTTACCACTCTTTGAGAATAGAAAAAAGATAAGGATGCGCCCCTTTACTTTTCTTTGATTCCAGCAAGTTGAACAGGCTTTTCTCACCTCGATATTTAAAGCTCTCCGGTTTGCCTGTCCGGAGGCAAAGTTTTGTCTTGTCTTTACCACTGATGAGATAGGTGAAAGCTGTCGAACCTTGTTGGCACTTGTCCATGTCTGAGGCTTCATAAAGAACAATCATGAGGTTGCCGTCAAATGCCTTGGCCGCTTCGCCCAAGCCCACCAATGTGGGTTCAAGAATGAGATAAGG
>JBEKQE010000268.1:0-5802 GCA_049520035.1 Syntrophobacteraceae bacterium
GGCTGGACCATATTTATAAGTATCTTGAGCTCTTCCTGATACGCGTGCCCCGAGACATGGATGTCTTTGACCTGCTCGTGTATTACATCGGCCCCGTTCCTGCACAGGTGGTTTATAATGTTCTGAATGGTGCGCTCGTTTCCGGGAATGAACTTGGAGGAGAGGATTATCGTATCCCCTTCCTTTATTTTGAGTTTCTTGTGATCGTTGAAAGCCATCCGGCTCAGGGCGCTCATCGGCTCGCCCTGCGTCCCGGTGGTCAGCATCAGCACCTGTGAGTCGGGCATGTGCTGAAGTTCCTGAATCGATATCTCATCGTCCTTCGTAAAATCGAGATAGCCCAGTTCGCGCGCGATCCGAACGTTTGCAACCATCGATTTGCCGTTGAGCAGCACCTTGCGCCCGAACTCGCGCGCAATATGGATAAGCTGCTGCATCCGGTGCAGGTTGCTCGCAAATATGGCGACTATCAGCCTTCCATGCTTTTCCTGGAATACTTTGCGAAGCGTGGCGCCCACTTCCTTTTCGGATACCGTGTAACCCTCGCGCTCCGCGTTGGTCGAATCGGAAAAAAGGGCAAGGACCCCCTCTTCGCCATAGGAGCCAAGCCGCGCCATGTCAACCCTCTTGCCATCCACGGGCGTGTTGTCGATCTTGAAGTCGCCCGAATGGACGAGGACCCCGACAGGGGTGCGGATGGCAAGTCCCACGCCATCGGGGATGCTGTGGCAGACCCGGATGAATTCGAAACCGAACGGCCCTATCTCAATGACCTGGCGGGGGACGATCTCAATAAGGTCAGCTCTATCGAGCAAGTTGTGCTCCCGGAGCTTTTCTTTGATCAGGGCAAGGGTGAGGGCTGTTGCGTATATCGGAATGGGCAGTTCTCGGACAAGGAAGGGAACCGCGCCTATGTGGTCTTCATGGCCGTGCGTTACGACAAGGCCGGCCACCTTGTCTCTATTTTTGAGCAGATAGCTGAAATCGGGAATGACTATATCGATACCCAGCATCTCTTCTTCGGGAAACATCAAGCCGGAGTCTACAATCACGATGGTGTCCTCATATTCGAGGACCATCATGTTGAGGCCTATTTCGCCCAGACCACCCAGGGGGATGACCTTCAAAGCGGAACCAGTCAATTTTTCAGGCATCGCGGCAGATGCTACCCCCGTTATGTAAATCGGCCCCCTTGGTTTCCGGCTCAACTTCGGAGCCGCCCCCGGCCTCTTCAAAAGTCAAATTCGCGCGGATCGCCTCGCGGATCTGTTCCATCAGGAGGTCTCGGTTTGCGCTGCTACTGCCTGCGGTCTCAATCGGGTTGCCTATTGTAAACCTGATTTCCCCCGGATGGATTGTCCAGGTCTTTTTGGGCAGAATGCGATACGATCCGCTGATGCTGACGGGGACGATGGGCTGCTGCGATTTGGCGGCCAGGACAAACCAGCCTTTCTTGAAATCTCTGATTACCCCGTCAGCGCTTCTGGTGCCTTCAGGGAAGATGAATACCGAGGTCCCCTGCCGAATCATTTCGGCGGCCGTGTTGAGGCCGCTCATCGCTTTCCTGTGGTCCTTGCGGTCGATCGGGATATAGCCCGCCCTGTGCATCGCGGCCCCAAAGACCGGAATCTTGAAAAGCTCCTGTTTTGCAAGCCAGCTAAAACGGAGCGGCAACTTCCCAAGCGCGGCAAAAATATCGAACCACCCCTGATGATTGCTGACGAATATGTAAGGGCCATAGTTATTAATATTTTCAAGACCCGTGACGTTAACCTTTACCCCGGCGGCCCAAAGGTTTAAGTTGCCCCACAGTCTGGCCACCAAAGCGGTCGAGGCCCGGTTTACAAAAGAGATTATTATGATCGAACTCCCCAGAATTATGGTGGAAAAAAATAAAATGATGTAAAAGAAAACCGAGCGCAATAATCTCATGTCTCACCAGCCTGGGGCGAGGTGCATCAAAGAATTGGAAACAAATTTCGGGGCTGTTTTCAACCTTTTACTTTAGTCTGTTTCAAGAAGGTAGTCAATCGGAGTAAAATCCCGTATGATTTTTCTCCTTTTTGATTCATGATATATGGTGTTTGGAATCCATGGATTTTGGACGGCATATTTTGCTGGAAGGGGAAGGTAAGAAATGGCTAAAGGGACGGTCAATAAGGTAATACTAGTCGGCAGATTGGGGGCTGACCCGGATATCCGATACAGCCCCGGCGGAGTCGCAGTTGCAAAATTCAACCTCGCAACAAATGAATATGTCCCTGCTGGAGCAGAAGGCAACCGGGAGGAGCGAACGGAATGGCACCGTATCGTTACCTTCAACAAAACGGCTGAATTCTGTGGAAATTATCTGGCCAAAGGCCGGCTGGTCTATATTGAAGGCAGTATTCGCACCAATCAGTGGGAGGACGCCCAGGGTCAGAAACGCTATTCTACCGAAATTATAGCCAGGGAAATCCAGTTGCTCGGGAGCGCGGAAGGACAGGGGCAGGCACAAGGGCAGGGGCAGGCACAAGGACAGGGCCAGGGACAAGGGCAGGCACAGGGGCCTACCGGCGGCCGGAACCAGATGAGAAGCGCCGGCCCCGCCGGGCGCTCCGCAATGGAAGAGCTGCCCCCCAATACGGGGGCCCCGGACGACGATATACCCTTCTAGTGTTTAGGCCGCTCAGGGCATTATAAAAACGGGTGTGCCGGGCTGGACCACGCTGAACAATTCTTCTATGGCGCTGTTCTGCACTGCTATGCAGCCCAGGGTCCAGTCCTTTTGGCAGCCGCCTCCATGGATGAATATCTGTCCGCCCAGGGCCGTGTTGGAGGGCGGCAACCTCATTACGTCATTTGCCTGTTTGATCGAGCAGTAGTCGTTATAGGGAATCATGCCGCATGAAAGGGCGCTTTCCGCATTGCGCGGACTGGGGTAGTTTATTCCAAGCGACTTGTAAAACTGGCTGGAAGAGTTCTTGCTGCAGACGAAGTATTCTCCCTCGGGGGTCCTGCCGTCGCCTCTAAAGTATTTGTCCCCTTTCGGGTTGGGTATACGTAGATCTTGGGATTGGAGATAAGAAATAAGGGAAAATCAAGGTCTACCGAGCAGTACGGAAGCTCGCACTCCGGAGGGGCCGCAGGCGGCGGCTGGACCTTTGCATGGGGCCGTGGAGTTATATTTGATTGGAAAAGTGACTGGTAAAACGAACACGAGCACAGGGCTGCGCCAACAAGGGCCCCGCAAAACAAATGAAGCCCTATACGCCAAAGAATTCGCCTTCTGACTTCCATTTTCTAAATCCCTCCCATTGCAGCTTTGTTGCTGTTTCCAGGAAACTGTTTCGGTGTTTCATTCGCGGATGTCTGCCGTTTATCCTGTTTGCCCTTTTCTTTTACCGGCGGGGCCTTTTGCGGATTGAGTTTTTCTAAACGAGCGGTCTTGAAGTCGCGGCCCAAATCCTTCAAAGATTCCGTAATCAGCACGGCAGTTCCGACGTCTGTCCAGTTATATAGCCTTTCGGCGGGGGCGATTGGAAGGTTTATGCAGCCATGCGAGCAATTTGGGCCGGTCACGTCCCCGGTGTGAATCCAAACACGGTCGTAAATGTGCAGGGCGTCAGGCATGAAAGCGGGAAATCCGTAGACGTTCGGGTAGGTGGACATGTGATTGAGGTCTTTTTCCTTTACTCTGTATAGTCCCCTTTTTGTCCAGGTATTCATCTTTCCTATGCACACATAGGTATCGTCAACCAGTCTGCCGTTCTGATACCATCCAAGAAATGGGATATTCTTTACCACCAGGATTAACTTGGGGAACTTGCCGGCGCCCGCAATGTTTCCGGGAAGAGGCGACCAGCCCTTATAGGAAGAGAACTTCTTTGGCACTGTCAGGGGACGCTTTAGCTTCATATCCTCGCGTATATATTCCTTATCCTTTTTATTCAAGCGGCAAAGAATTTCCATGCAACGGTAAAATTCCAGGTCAGGGTCCTTCTCCTGCAGCTTTCGCACTTCCTTTTCGGTTATCGCGCGGCGTACGGTGGACAAGTCCTTTGCCGCCGGCTTGACGGGCGCTTTCGGGGAAGAAGGCGCTTTTGGTGTCGGCTCGGCAACAGGCGCAAGTTCTGCTGCATCATTTACGGGCTCGAACTGCTCAATGTTGACAGTTGCTTTTGCGCATCCGGAGATCACCAGCAGTACAATCAAAGCAATCCACAAGCCCGGATTCAATCCTCTGACCATAGAATTCCCCTGGAACTCGGTCCGAACCGGTGTTCGGTTAAGTCTTAACAGATTCTCTACGCGGATTTCAATTAGTCCGGTTAGGCCGGTCCCCCCCAGGTGAGATAAATACGTTATCCAGGGCCGATTTGCAAGAGCGATGTGAGAAAATTCAAAAATTTAGGGGTCAGAAATACCCAAATTAAGTTCCATGCCTCCTCTATTGCAGCGTGGCGCTGCAAGATTCACTTAGAGTTGGAAAGTCACAACCCGCCTGTACGTCTGTGGCGGTACAAGATATGCTAACCGTGTATGAGTTGCTTGTGGTCGTGACGCTGCAAGTTGGGTTCAAACAGCCGTTAGTCTTTTCGGATCCAATGACAAATTGGCATAGTTGCGATTCCAGTGAAGAAATTGATATCCCTTTGGGGACCGGAAATGCGAAGTTGACAGTGCCCGACGACGGAGGCACGATTTCAGGAACACCATCCACAATGCATTGATAGGCTGAAAAGCTGATGGTGCAGCTCCCTGAATAGTGGCCTGGATTTGGGGCTTTCTCGAGGTATGTTCCATTGGCAGAGGTTGTATTGCCATTTGTAATAGTGACAGTCTGTGCTGCCGGTGCGGTCCAACCTGCAATAGTATTGAAAGTTACCTTATGTGAACCGACTGCAAGATTTCCAACTGTAGCTCCACTGTTCTGCAATGTCCCGCTATCGACTTTCCACTGGGCGCCTGCGCTAACGGCTGCCGCTGGGTTGATCGTTACAGTGAGGGAGCCTGTCTGTTGCACGTAGAGACCGCTGGTCGATGTAGTTTGCCCATTTGAGATATTGACATTCTGGTTTGCGGGAGGGGTCCAGCCGGTAATGGCTTTGAAACTTACTATATGAGCGCCGACTGTGAGTTTGCCGACCGTGGCCCCGCTGTTCTGATATGGCCCGCCGTCCACGTTCCACTTCGCGCCTGCCTTAACGGCTGCTGTCGGGTTGATGGTTACCTTGAGGGAGCCTGCCGGAGTCGGAGCGGGTTTTGTTTCTTTTGACGGAGCTGAGGCGGCTGCCGTTACCCCTTCGGGTACACCCGCAACCGGGTCCTTCGTGAAGATCTTAATCTCCCTGGTTTCACCATCGGGCCATGTGCGCGTCCCCGCCGCGACGGTCTTGCCTGCGTCCATAAAAGACATGGTGGTCCGATCTGCACAATCGCCGGAAACACAGGTTATCACCCCAGTTGATGAAATCGACAAACTTCCGGTTCCAGCCCCTGATGACCCGTCGCTCCCAGTCCAGAAAACCGTGAATGTTCCGTCCGGGTCTATGGTAAGTGAATCCCTTTCCCACCAGGGCGCGCCGGGACCTGAAGCCAAGCCGGCGCCTTGCCACACGCCGGCCAAATCAGCCAAGGAATATGAAGCGGCTTGTTTGGTGAAAACAAAGAGTTGGGCATCTTGATCCGAGGCGGCCCCACTAGTACCATGTAACATTTAGAGTTTCGGATAAAGTCTTTTCAGCTTTATACGTGCATCGGCATTCGAGAACTGCCATTGGATTTTGGACTGCCGGTTGTTCCGGTTGTTTTCCCATGCGG
>JBEKQE010000269.1:0-2852 GCA_049520035.1 Syntrophobacteraceae bacterium
ACAAGATATCCGTAAGCCGGGACCGTGTGATTGACTCTCGTGGCCAGGATTCTATAGTCGCCAATCACCACCGGCTTGCGTGTCGAGATTACCTGATAGCGCATTACGGGATTTTGAACATCGGGAATGGCCGTAAAATCGGGCCAAATCCTGTTGTTGAATATGTGCTTCCTGATATCGGAGATCACCTCTTTGCCGCTGAGGACGAGAACATGGCAGGCCGGATTCATGGCAACGAGATTGTCGAGCAGGAAGGGTAGGCCCTTCAAATGATCGAAGTGGGCATGAGTAAGGAACAGGTGAGTTATGCGGCATTGGGCGATCTTGTCCAGAGTGAGCGAAACGGTGCCGGCATCGAGCAGGAGGAAATTGTCGATTAGAAAAGCCGGGGGATTGAGCCCCGGGGCTTCAGAGCCTGCGGACCCGAGAATGCTGACTTCCATAGAAACCCTCGTGTCAGGAAATTTGTTCACTGAAGGTCTTTGATTTTAGAGGTTTTTTCAAATATTACAATTGAAATGGTTTCAATGCAGCAATGTGCGCAGGTGGTAGACGATCTGGTCTTTGGGCAAAGCGCCCAGGAGGCGATTTACAAGCCGGCCGTTTTTGAACATGATCATTGTGGGGACGCTTTGGACCTGATATTGGGAAGCCAGGCCCTGGTTCTTATCCAGGTCGATTTTTGCGAATTTTATAAGCCCGGAGTACTCCGAGGCGATCTCGTCCACAATCGGCAGCAAGGGTCGGCAATGACCGCACCAGGGCGCCCAGAAGAACACCAGCACGGGGCCGGAAAACTTGAGGACTTCGGCGTCGAATGTATGTTCGTTTACGTCGATAGCGTATTGGGGATAGGCTGCGGTGAAATGAAGCGGCGCGCGACACTTGCCGCAGACAGCCTTTTCTCCAATCCGTGAGCGCGGGATGCGGTTTTTTGCCCCGCACTGCTTGCATCGGCTTATAAAACTGTCTTGCACCATTGATCTTTGCACTCCATTTAATTTAAAATAGCAACTCTGAATTCGGTGGAGATGAAGCAACGGATAATCACGTTATTTTTCCATGCAAGCTGCAACATATCCGCTTTGCTCAAACGACATTCTTTATTTCACCGTGAAGAATTCGACCTTGAACAATTGGTGAGATTTCCCCTGCTCCTTTGGATGTTGAGTTTCCTGTTGAACAAGCGGAGGTAGTGGAGTGGCTCGCATAGACGATTACAAAGAATCATTCCGTCTGGCTTCCCTGGAGCTCAGAAAAAGGGACCCCGCCACGCTGGCCAAAGCTGCCGGAGCTCTATTTTCCCCTGAGGAAGGTTTGACTGTTTCGTTTCTCGGTACCAACTACAGGGTTGAAATCCATCCTCAGACGGATATTCGTAAGGTCAATTCGAGCGAAGAAGTTCCGATTCCGGACAAAATTTTGATCGCCCATTATTTGCTTGGCGCTGAAGGGAAAAAGTCTGCCGGAAAACTCATCACTTTTCGCCAGGTGCCGGATGGTCATTTTTATTTTGAAGCGTTTCAGAGGCGCGCCAGAGATCCGTTCGCAAATTTTTTCGGCAATAACGAACGGCTTTTTGTAAAATGTGCAGAAATGCTGGGAGCAGTACCAGTGAAAATTGGGGATTTCGGCATGGATTTTCCCGTCTTTCCCCATATTCGCGTTCAACTGGTCCTGTGGTCGGGGGATGAAGAGTTTCCTCCCGATGCTACAATTCTTTTTGATGAAAGTATCCATCGGATTCTTCCGGCCGAAGATATTGCAGTGATGAGCGGCAGCCTGGTCTACCGGCTTATCGGCTTGGGGAGAAAAATCCAGTCGGGAGCCTGATCCAGGATATTGTTGGAGGAAGTATTTTGAAAATAGCCGTAACGGGAAAGGGCGGGGTCGGAAAAACCACTTTGAGTGCTTTCCTTGTGAGGTGGTTTGCCGAACGGGGGCGAAGTGTTCTTGCCATCGACGCGGACCCGGATGCCAACCTGGCGCACGCCCTGGGGATAAAAAACGCCTCCGGAATCACACCTGTCTCGCAAATGCGGGAATTGGTCGCCGAGCGGACCGAGTCGGTTCCAGGCACTTATGGCGGTTTTTTCAAGCTCAATCCGAAGGTTGACGACCTGCCCGAAAAACTTTCCGTCCGTCAGGGAGAAAACATACGGCTTATGGTCATGGGTGGAATCAAAAAAGGCGGAACGGGCTGCGTGTGTCCGGAGAGTATTCTGCTCAAGAACCTGGTTCAGCACTTGATATTGAGACGTGAT
This sequence comes from Syntrophobacteraceae bacterium, assembly GCA_049520035.1. GTDB lineage: Bacteria > Desulfobacterota > Syntrophobacteria > Syntrophobacterales > Syntrophobacteraceae > SbD1. The sequence goes on from JBEKQE010000269.1 coordinate 2,265, forward strand.
GAGATGGTCATAATGGATATGGAGGCAGGGATTGAACACTTGGGCCGGGGCACTTCCAAATCCGTGGACTGGCTGATCACTGTCGTGGAACCCGGCCGGCGCAGCATTGAGACAGCCTCGCGCATACGCGAACTCGGCAGGGATATCGGGCTTACCAGGATCGGCCTGGTCGGCAACAAGGTTCGTAACGAGCGCGATCGTTCGTTTCTGAGAGAAGTACTGAGCGGCCAACTGATTCTTGGCTTCATTCCTTACGATGAGCTGATCATCGAAGCAGACCTCCAGGCGGGATTTGCTGACAACGTGAGCGATCAAACCAGGGCCGGTCTTGACAGCATTGTAAAAAACCTGGTAGAGGCGGCGAATGCAGCCGGGTGCTAGTGCAGGGTGAGCTCTCATGATCGATGTCCAGAATCAGGTTGACCACAGGAACATCAGTATCGATAAGGTTGGCGTAAAGGATATCCGCTACCCGGTCACCGTAATGGACAGAAACAACGGGGTCCAGCATACGGTCGCATCCATAAACATGTACGTCAATGTGCCGCGTGAGTTCAAAGGCACTCACATGAGCCGTTTCATTGAAAT
>JBEKQE010000270.1:0-2849 GCA_049520035.1 Syntrophobacteraceae bacterium
TGCTTGAAGCCGCCGGTTACGAAGCCAGGTTTGTCGACGGTGTAGAAGTTGTATGTGTTGACAAATCCATACACTTCCGGCTGCTCCGTTTGACATACCGAACAGTTGGCGTTGCGGCCCAGGGATTTGGCGCCGTGCTTTTCGTAATATTTTGTTTTAGATTTGCTTATGAGCACCTTCTGAAAAAGTTGCAGATCGCCGATATAGTGCTTCCCACCATCCTGAAGCAGAGCAAGGGTGACTATGGCGCCCTCTCGTTTTTCAAGCTCCTTCGTCCTTCCAAGCAGCCGCTGCTCGATGGCGCCAGCACTGGTGGAAATGGCTACGTGCAGCGCTTGGGCAGTTCTCTGCTCATCGTCGCTAAGTCCCAATTCAGCACTCGCTTCCGAAATGTCGCGAAGGCTTCGGATGATTCGATTATTAAACGTTTTGCTTATGTCACCGGCAAACTTGGACGTTGGCGTGATGTCGGCCCCCTGCGATCCGCCATGGCGGTACAGATACCTGCGGAGATATTTCTCGTTCTCGCTGAACTCCTCAACATCCACGTCCTTGAACGCGTAGTCCTCTCCCTGCTGATCGAGGAGAATCACCAAGACTTTCCGGATTCCGCCCTTTTCATTGGGATTCTGGACAAAGTTGCCGAGCGAACCGGCGGCGCCGTTCTTCTCGCCCGTCCACTTTCCAATTCTCATGACGGCAGTGATCATGGGTGGCATCCTTACATAAAAGTCATTTCAGCTCTCGCAAGACGTCACTTGTTTTTCGCATGTTCAGCATTGAAAGCAACTGGTCCAACTCTCGGAAAGTCACGCACCAAACTTCAGAGTTAAGCGCTTCCTCGCTAAAACCCGATTGGGCCACACACAGCAGCCTGTGAATCCGGGTGCTCATCTTTTCCTCAAAGAAGGCCCTCTTGCGCAGCAATTCATCCACGTCCTTTTTCCCTACCATCTTATTTCGATGTTTGAATTCGCAAATCCAGTTCTCCTCGCCAAAGCAAAGAGCATCGATTTCTATGTTCGAAGGCCTACCAAAGACCACTCCTGACTCGTCAAAAGCGTTGCTGGAGTCAACCGTGTCGAACCTCGGCAAACGGAAGCCTTTATAGTGCCGCCCATCAAATTTCCGCAGCATCTCTCGCAGGTAGGACTCAAAATAAAATCCTAATTCCTTTTTGATGTTGGCTACATACTCCTGGTAGTTGTTGGTTATCTTTTTTCTTATAGCGTCCAGCCTCGGTTCATCCTGGCCGTGGACGGCGTTTAGCCATACCTGCAAGACTGTATCAGAGATAAAATACCGCTTATCTCTCCGTTCAATCAGATCCAAATTGTACAGGCCGGAAAGGGGAGTAGTCATGTAACCGGTCGTTCTACCCATTCTATTGGCTAACTCGGTCAGAGAGAATTCACCCGTGGAGAGTTCTCGCAACACTTCCTTTAGGAGAGCACTTCTCTTGTCTCTACCCAGGGACGTTTCGAAAAGATAGCGACAGTGTGAATAGATGGTTCCCCTGGTGATTTCCGAAAGGAACGCCTCTTCGACATTTTGCCAGCCTATAATCGCTCTTGCGCCGGTCAGCCTGTTTACAGCATTGGTAATTGCAACCAAGTAGAAGGGGTGCCCGTTTGAAAGGTTGAACAATAGATTCAAAGCTTCTCCGGCAACGACTTTATCGGTGCATCTACGTACGAGTTCCCAGGCATCTTCCTTGTTGAAAGGCGTTACATTCAGCCGATCAACCCTACCATAAAAAGGCGAATCCTCGCTTTCAAGGATATGGATCATCATCCGAACGGCCGAGCCGGTGAAAAGATACCATACATTCTTGTGGCTCGAGATAATGTCCTGCAAGAACCCCAGCAGCCTGCCATCCTTCAGATCCTTGTAATTTCCCAAATCCATGATTGATTGGAACTCATCCAGGACAATGGCTACTGTCACGCCCATTTCAATCGCAAAGAGGTCCAGGAATTTTAAGACCCTCTCCAAGACGGGGCGTTCCTCCTCTGTTCCCGGCGGATAATATGAGACCAGAAACCTGGAAAGATCTGATAACGCCCTGCTTCCGATTTCATCCGCCGCGCCGATCAATGCCGAAGGATTGAGTTCAAGATCATCCAATGAAGGGATGCAGATGTTTCGGACTTCTTGCAAATACCCACGCAGAAAGGCGAGAAGAAGCCGGACAGCAAATTTTCCGGGAGTACCCATATTCCCTTGGACATCAAAAATGATCTTTACGGTGTTGGCGGTATGCAGTGTTCGAAGAAATTCCTGTGCGATGGAACTCTTGCCTATTCTCCTGGGACCGACGAGAACCACATTTTGGTGTGGATAGGCGCTATGAAGGTGTTTCAGGACAGTTTGCCTGTTCACGAAATCCGGTCCGGTTGCGGGATGCGAAGTCGATAGCACAAAGCCTCACTTAATATCAAATCCCTATGGTTTAATGTGCCTATTAATTTATAGGCATTTTGCATTAAACATGACTTAATTAAGTTTAACTATGCACCCCGAAATGTCAAGGAAGAAGCGTTGGCTAGATCATGTAATGCAGTTCCACCCAGTTCAGAAAAACTTCGACAGCAACTCCTCGTTGACCAACTTCATGTCGAACCCCTGTCCGAGGACCTTCACGCGGTTGAAATCTTCCTGACAGAAAGGAAATAAGTACACGCTGTCCACTTTCGCATCGATCAGGCTGCGGCACTTCTCGGCCAACTCGTCAAAGCGGTTCAGCTTGAGCTTGCCAAGAAAGGCGCTCTTCTGGACCCTTTCAAGCCCGTACTGCTTGCACTGTCTGGCCACCCTTCCCCGCATCTTGTCATCGACGATATCGTAGA
>JBEKQE010000271.1:0-4859 GCA_049520035.1 Syntrophobacteraceae bacterium
GACCGAGGCCTTTGCCATTCGTTCGCGCTGGCCCCCGCCATTTCCAGGGCGGGCCAGTCGTATATATTTCCGTTGACGTCAGCGTAAACGAGCGCCGGCCGGTCTTTCATCGGGGCTTTTCAACATCTCCTTAAAGCTGCTAAATCGGGCTTCTATAACATATTTCAAATTATAAAGCATCCGGTCCAGGAATTCGAAAGCAAAAGGAGTCATCTGCTGGTGGTGGATTAATATTCCGGCCGGCCCCTTCATTTTTGAGAGCCCGGAAAACTGATCGATCAACAGGGCAAAGTCACCGGCGGGATTTTTGGCCTTTCGGGTATGAAGGTCAAGGCGGGCCGGAAAGTGTTTAATACCGCAAAGGGACTTTACGCCTGGCGGCAAAGGGGCCGTTGCCGAAATGCCCTTGAAGTCCAGTTTGACCAAGGCCTTTAGAGCAGCGGTGGAAAAACGGTTCCATGGAGGAGTAAAGACCGGAGTGAAATTGGGACCGAAAATGCGCTCCATTTTAGTGCGGCCCTGAAGAATATCTTCGTACTGGCGCTCGGGGGCCCTGTCCGATCCGAATTCACTGTTGGCGCCCTCTTTTTGCCAGTTGATATGTCTCCAGCCATGCTGGTGCCAGTTCCAGAGGTCCTCATCCACGGGCGCCGCCCGGAACACTTTTTCCTGCCTGGTCTCGCTGAGCCATGCGGGAATGACCGCCATCGCAAGCGGGACCCGGTAGAATCGAAAGAGGCTGCACAGAGCGTCAAAAGCCTTGCTGGCGGCCCCGATATCATCGGCTCTAAAAAAAATCGGGGGCAGCAGGGCCGAGGTCATTTTTGCGGATGCTTCGTCCAGCATATGCTTCCAGCCAGGCAAAGGCGCCTTCCAGACCGGCGAGTACCTCCTTGGCATATAGGAAGCATCGAGGCCAGGGACATCAGGACGGAAGTGGAGCCCCCCTTGCATCGGGCCAATCCTCCGCAGAACAAACCAAAAGCAAGCGATCTAAAATTAATTTGCAGGAAACATCAAGGATGGATTTGAACTGACTCACCACCGGTTTGCAGTCTACAGCATGGTCTGCCCCCAAGTCAATTGCCTTTTTAGGAAAGGTAAGAGGAGAAAACCGCGCGGAAATCTGAGAGTTGATCTTTTTAGCAATTTTGCTAGCATTAGAGTCCCTTTGAAAAGTTATTTGATACTCAAACACCTCTTCCGCTAAACTGTGGCCGATTATCAAATTCATACAGGGAGTTTTTCCCGCCGGATCAAAACCCACATCACCGGGCCGGAGCACCGGTTCGCGGTTGTGGCCCCGCCCGAACTTGCCCGCATATGTCTGAAGGAGACCCCTTGGCTCGATATTCCGCAACCGGAGGTGAGCGATGCAGGGCTGGAATTTAGCGGCAGGCTGCAAGACGCTTACACCTGCAACCTTTGGCTCAGGACTGCGAGCCGGGTGCTTTGCAGGCTTGCCCCATTTCGCGCAGGCACTGCCGAAGAGCTCTTCTACAAAGCTTCGCGGATACCCTGGGAGCTTTGGCTGAATCGGGAGATAAAGCTCGATATCGAAGCCAGCGTTGAATATTCGCGGATAAGCCACGAGGGAAGGGTGGCCGAGATCATTTTGGAGAGCATCGAAAAAAGCCTGAGGAAAAAAGGGCCTCTCCACCCCTCAGATACCCTGGTTAAAGACATGGAGCACAGAGAGCCGGGCGAATCGACCGCCGGCAGGCTGCAATCTGATGATTCCGAACTGAAGCAAAAAATCCTCGTTCGCCTTCTGGAGAACCACTGCGGGATTAGCATCGATATGTCGGGCGCCCATCTGCACCAAAGGGGATATCGGCTCCGGCACACGGGCGCACCTCTGCGTGAGACGCTTGCCGCCGCCATCCTCTTAAAGTCCGATTGGACGGGCAATGAGCCGCTCGTCGACGGGATGTGCGGGTCGGGCACTTTTCCGATAGAGGGGGCTTTGATGTCCCGGCGGATTGCTCCAGGGCTTGGTCGGGATTTTTTGTTCCAGGGGTGGCCTTCATTTCAGAAAAAGACCTGGGAATATCTGCGACGCAAGGCAAAGGAGACCTCGCTTCTCAAGGGGCCTGAGACGATCGTCGGAATCGATATCGATCCGGAGGCTATCGGAGTGTCGGCCGAAAATGCGGATCGCGCCGGAGTAGGCGGTGACATCCAATGGGAAAAGATGGATTTCTTTGAGTTCAATCCCCGAAAGAGAGGGCTGAGAAAAGGTCTGCTTGTGTTGAACCCGCCCTACGGAATACGGTTGAGCGCGGGAGGAGCAGGTCTCTACGAGAGAATAGGCGCCCACCTGAGACTGAATTTCAAAGGCTGGAAATACGCCGTCCTCGCAGGGTCCAGGCTGGAAGCGGCCGCAATGGGTACGGGCCGGGTGCGCCTGTGGAGCATTCGGCATGGAGGAATGCATATCACGGTCGTGCTTGGCAGGATTGCGGGCTGATTTCCCGCGCGATCGCACCACACAGGCAAAGACCGATGCGGAGGGGGGAGATGGGGGGAAGGGGAGACGGTTTTGCCACCACGTCCCCGTGTCAGTCTTTTTCCTGCATCCCCGCGTCCCCGCGTCCCCGTGTCCCCGTGTCATACCAAGTTGCGTTCAAGTTGATGTAGCATAGGGCCTTGTGCCCGTCCGCACTTCCAAGCGCCCACAAGGGGCTATGCTACGTACATATACCTGCTTCCCGTACATTGTTGAACGCAAATTTCCCGCATCCCCGCGTCTCCGTGTCTCCGTGTCAGTCTTTTTCCTGCATCCCCGCGTCCCCGTGTCCCCGTGTCTCCGTGTCAGTCTTTCTCCCGCGTCCCCGCATCTACAAAGGCGGACTCTGGCCAAAAAAAATAATCTTCTTATCTTCCCACTCAGCCCCGTCAATTTCGGGTCGCTCACGATCTCTTGCTATTGTCGGGAATCCGGGTGTGGGTCGTCAAAAAAAGCCAGTCGAAGCTCCTTGGTCACTTTGAGGACAAAGGCCCACCATGATTGTTGGCGTTCCAAGAGAAGTTCACCCTCGAGAGAGCCGCGTTGCATTTCTACCTGAACACGCCGCCAGACTCGCGCATGCAGGGGCCGACATGCCTGTCGTCATCTGCCTCCTGAATTCCTACGCCGGTCTTGCGGCGGCGGCGAAGGTCGCCTCTTGGAAAGGTTTCGTTTCCGGTGAATTTGCCGGTAAGGAGTCCGCGGCATAGCCCGCCGTAAACGAGTGTGGGGATTTCGTTTTCAACGCAAAACGGAAGGACCTTTTTTTCGGCTTGCCGTTCAAATATATTGTACGGAGGCTGGAGGCTATAAACGGGACCCGTTCTCAGGCATTCCAAGAACCTGTTCGCGGCTGAAATTGCTCAGGCCGAAGCATCGGATTTTGCCTTCTCAACCATAAGACCTCTGAGTTACAAAATCAGAGATTGGCGCCGCAAAGACGGGAGTGTTCTATTTTCGTGCACTTGTTCATCACAACGCTCAGGCCGGCGCGCCTCGCCTTTTGGGCCGCCTCTTCGTCTTCCAGGCCAAGCTGCATCCATACCGCGCCGGCCCCGATTTCGATTGCCTCCTCAACTACGGCCGCAATAGCGTCGGGTTTGCGGAAAATATCCACCATGTCCACATGCTCCGGAATTGACTTCAAGTCCGGATAGCATTTTGCCCCCAGAACTTCGTCGCACTTCGGATTGACCCCTATCACCTTAAAACCTTGCTCAATCAGATACTTTGCAACCATGTGGCTGGGGCGCCCCTCTTTGGCCGAGATGCCGACGACGGCTATTGTTTTCGAGCTGCACAGGATATTTCTCACATTCCGGTCCGCTGCTGCGGGGCCATCTCCTATCTTACATTCGATGCTCATTCTTCATCCTCATTCGAAAAATATTTACCCGCGATTGAAAATAGCCAGGAGGTCCAAACTGTCAAGGAAGCAAAAATTCTATAGAATTTCAATGACTTTTGCAAATTATTTGACTCTCTGTGGTGCAAAGGATACTAGAAAAGGCGCAATACGGTGACGTGGATAAATCACCCCCTTACCCCCTCTCACCCTCACCCCCTTACCCCCTCGGGGCAAGGAGCGCAAAGACGGAGTAAAAGATGCAGGTTTTGTCCGGCGGCGCGGAGTTTTTGCAAACGGCTTTCTTATCTGCCCTGGTAATCATAATCGTCTTGCTGGGCTTTAACGTCATCTGCGTCCTGATTTTGCTTCGCAGAAGGGGCGGCGATTTTACCTCATTTAGTCCCCGCTTCGATTCGGTGGATAGAGGAGTGGAACGATGCGAGCGTTCATTACGGGATGAAATCGCCAAACAGCTTTCAATGGTGCGCGACGATTCTTCAGCAAATTCCAAAACACTGCGGGAAGAGATTGCCAATTCTCTCAAGAACTTTAACGATTCGGTCCTAAGAGGCATGTCCGAGGTTGCCAGCCTTCAGAAGAACCAGCTCGATATCTTTTCCGAAAGGCTTTCGAAGCTGACCGAAACAAACGAGCAGAAACTGGGGGCAACCCGTGAAACATTGGAGCAGAGGCTAATTTTTCTTCAATCCGAAAACAGCAAAAAACTCGATCAAATGAGAGAAGAATTCACTGCCGGGTCGAGAATACTCAAAGAGGAGGTTTCATCAACCCTGAAGAATTTCAATGATTCCGTGCTCAGGGGGATGTCCGGTATGGCGACGCTGCAAAAGGAGCAGATCGAGGCGTTTACCCTCAGGCTGGGAAGGTTGACCGAATCCAACGAAAACCGGCTGGATGCCCTTCGAAACGCAATAGACGACAAACTCAAACAGATTCAGGAAGACAACTCCAGGCAGCTTGAACAGATGCGGGCGACCGTTG
>JBEKQE010000272.1:0-4055 GCA_049520035.1 Syntrophobacteraceae bacterium
ACTGCGACAGTTTCCGGGCTCATTTCTGCCTCCTTTTTCTGTTTCACTAGAAAAATCAGGCAGATAATTTACCCTCTATGCTCCTGGGTCAACCATCTTCTCGTTACGTACAGTACAACAAATTGTCCAGTTTTACAAAGAGTTGCGGAGGTTGACGGAAAAGAAGTTGTTCTCAGAGGGAAGTACAACAACCAGATCGGCGCCATAACGAAAAAACCGGACACCCGATCCGGGGCGCCCGGTTTTGGCATAGGCTCCCCGGGACGGACCCCATTCGGCAGAGCTTGCCCTGAGCTTGTCGAAGGGCTCAGGGCAAGCTCACCGGGCACTGAGAAGAACGAATCAGCCTCTGAGAATTCGCATGGCGCTTTACATTACTATCGATATGCGTTAGTATTCATTCCAAGAGATGGCGCCGGAGGGTGATCAAATCGTTCAAAGACAAAGAAGCTGAGAAGATTTTTAACGGACAATTCTCATCGAAGTTGCCTGAGAACATCCAGGGAATTGCCCTTCGAAAGCTTACTCAGATCTACGGGGCAGCGACTTTGAGCTTCCTTCGGGTACCTCCCGCCAATAGACTCGAAAAACTGACTGGCGACCGTGAAGGCCGGTGGAGTATCAGGATAAACGATCAGTGGAGAATCTGTTTTGAATGGCATGACGGCGATGCCGAAAGCATCGAAATCACCGATTACCACTGATGGAGGGTCAAATATGAAAAGAGATATGCCGCTGGTTCATCCGGGAGAGATTCTGCTCGAGGATTTCCTGAAGCCGCTCGGTATCACTCAATACCGGCTTGCTAAATCCATCGGGGTCCCCCAGAGGCGGATCGGCGAGATTGTCGCAGGAAAAAGAGCCGTTACGGCCGACACTGCTCTCAGGCTTGCGCGGTTTTTTGGCACTGACGCACAGAGCTGGGTGAACCTCCAAGCCCATTATGATTTGGAGATCGCCAAAGAGAGATTGCAAGGCAGGTTGGAGAAAGAAGTCACCCCTATGACGCAGGTTGCGTGACTTAAACACCAACCATTTTGGTGAAGAAATCAATTTTATCGAAAAGCAAAAAAGGCCGGCAAAACCCCCGGCCTTATAAGGTCCCCAGATCGGAGCAAACCGGGCACTGGGAAGAGAGGATTTCGGTTTGATTCACCGTTGACAAGGGCGCCCGTTGAGGGGCGTTGACAGCTCCCAAGATGCCGTGCTAGACCTCCTATGAAGATCGAAAACGCCGGTTCCGGAATAACATTCTCATGCAGGATGGCCTGTGCCCGTAATCTCCAGATTTTACCGAATTATTATTTTAACGAGCTTTGCACATGCTTTTCGAGTGGATGGAGATGCACCGGGAGGATCTCATGGAAAACTGGAATTTGGCCAGGGAGCGCAAATCATTAAAACATATTGCCCCGCTGGATTAGGAGGCAGCAATGTTCCTGCACGTCGAAAGCGTAAGCTATATTAATGATTATCGGCTTAGGATAGGGTTCAGCGATGGCGCGATCAAGGACGTAGACCTGGCAGGAGAATTACGCGGTGAGGTTTTCGAGCCATTAAAAGAAGTCGATTTTTTCTTGAAAGTATCCGTCAACCCCGACACGCGCACAATCGAGTGGCCTAATGGGGCGGATTTCGCTCCGGAATTTCTTTATGAAACTGGTGTTGAAATCAAGAAAACCGCTTAGTCATATCGATCCTCCTGGGCTACGCCCCCGGGCAACGAGTTGCCCCGGCCACCAGGCCTCCCGCGAACGCCCCGTCTCTGGTCATGGACAGTGATCATAGACAGGTCAGGAATGGAGAGCGTCGAGAATGGCGGCGGTCGGCCTGCCCGCTACGCGCTCGCACGACGCAGAGCTCGCACGACGCAGAGTGGTTATTTTTTCTCGGTAGAGTACTATATAAGTCTATCATACGAGGCAAGGGATTATCGGCCGCGCCAGCAATAGATTAGCTGCTAGTGAGTTGTACCGTACCCGATTTGGAGGCTTGAGCTTCATTCTAATTTGCCCCTGTCTTGGAGCAGCAAGGTATCGGGCTGAGAGTTCACACTATTCTCACACCCCCCAAAAGCAAAAAGGCCAAGCACTTCAGCCTGGCCCTGCCATTTTCCGGCTCCCCGGGACGGACCAAACCGGGCACTGGGAAGAACGAGTCAGCCTACCTCATTAGATAAAAGTTTCCTTAGGAGGCCAATACTAATCTTCTATTCGGATGGCTCGTCCAGGGCATTTTGGATGAGCCTCGATCCATGGCAGATGGCGGCGATTTCGACAGCCTGCGGAGTGATGCGGTACACAATGCGATAACCCTGGAGGACCTTTTCACGGATCTTGCGGCCGCCGTACTCCGGAACTATGCGGCCCATTTCGGGATTGGCCGGGACAGCGCGAACCACCTGCATGATCCGTTTGGCAAAGATAGCGGCATAGCGGGGCGAATCCCCGGCAATATATTCGACGAGTTCCTCCATCTGTCGGGCGGCTCCAGGGGCCCACCTTATCGGGAGAGCCATTTGGACAGTCGCCTTTCGACTTCCTCATGAGGGAGGCCCTCGCCGCGGTCCAATTCGGCAAGGCCCTGGTCTACCTGGAGCTTGAAATAAAGCTCTTCTATCACGTCGTCCACTGTAACATCATCCGGCATGGACCTCACAAGTTCAATCACTTGCTCCTTGGTGGCAGGCATCCTCATCCCCTGGCTGCTATCGGTTAATTTGGAAGCGCTCCGTTTAGCGTCTGCTCAATGAGCATTGAACACTTACATACTATGATAGCCTGGCGCCCAAGGGAGTCAAGCAACTTAATGTGTCACCGTTGCAAAGCGAGAAAAAGGGCTAGACCATTTTGTCTAACCCTTCGATTTTTCTGGCTCCCCAGTTCGGACCAAACTGGGCACTGGGAAGAGCGTGTCACACTGATAACCACTATAGGCTCGTCCGAGAGATAGCGAAAAAGATGGAAGAGAATTTGAGTGACGACTTCAAAAAACAATTATTTCAGGCCGAGAAACCGTCTAATATGTTCCGCAAGCCTATCGTCAATTTCAGTATGCCTTGGAACCGGCTGTTTTTGCCCTGTCACTGGATTGCGATAAATGTCGTGCCTGGAACCGTGGCGATGCAGAATACACCCTCCAGCAAGCAGTTCCCGGATGAACTCGACACGCTTCAAATGGCTATTTCCTTGGAGTGATAACCATTCGGGACCTCGTCCATGGCCATGAGAAGGTAGGCGTCCTTAATATTCTCTTCGAGCTCTTCAAGCGTTTCACCCTGCGTCATGATTTCAGGATACTCCAAAAGCTTACCAAGCCAGAATTTGTCGCTCTTCCAATATATGAGTGTGAGTCGCCTTTTCATTTTGCTTCCTTCCAGCATGATTGTCTGTCTTATATCATAAGTCCAAGTTCCCTGCTATGTTTATGAATATAATCGAGGTGACACACCCCCGTAATATAAAAAAGGATTTACGGGAAAACCCGCAAATCCCTTTTAATGGTCATGGCTCCCCGGGACGGACTCGAACCGCCAACCTAGTGGTTAACAGCCACCCGCTCTGCCAATTGAGCTACCGGGGAACGAAGAGATGCTCTGTTTAACAGAGCGCCCCGGTTTTGTCAATAGAGAGCGGCATAGCTTACAGAGGGCAGGGCGGTAGTAATCAGCCCCATCCGATGAAGCGTGCGATGCGCCAGGGGGCTTATCGCCTCGATATTTCCTCCAACTCGAGTTCATCGTGCAGTTTGATGCAGCCGATGACGCTTTGAGCCGCCGGGCATTTGCTCAGATAGGACGCAAAGGCTTCCCGGGCGGCTTGCTTTTCATCCACCGTAACTTTGAGATGGTATTTTACGCGGATCGTAGTGATCTTGAGAATGCCGTCGACGTTTTCAATGTCTCCTTCCACATCGGCCCGGTAGAGGTCTTCGAAAGTGCGGATTTTTTTCCCGGCCAGCGACGCGGCCAGCGTTCCCATCATTCAGCCGGCGGTCGCGGCGACGATATGGTCGAGAGTGGCCGCGTGCTCCTTTTCAGGTTCCACCTTGTAGAA
>JBEKQE010000273.1:0-10632 GCA_049520035.1 Syntrophobacteraceae bacterium
CTCGGTCCACGATCTTTTGAAGAAATACATCGTAGAGGGGCGCATCAAGTTAGATAAATCGGTGCACACTCAGCTTACCACCTACCACGATCCGTGTAATTACGGCCGAAAAAGTGAACGCACTTTCGGCCAGGCATATTACGACGAACCCAGGTGGATTACGCAGCAGTGCTGCGAGAACTTCGTGGAAATGTATCCCAACCGAGCCAACAACTTCTGCTGCGGCGCGGGCGGCGGCGCGTGGGCTGCGCCCTATGTGGAGGAGAGAATCTTCTATGGCCGCGTGAAAGCCAAGCAGATAAAGGACACCGGGGCCAAGCTGCTCATTGCGCCCTGCCATAACTGCCGCGATCAGATCATGAAAAGCCTCAGGAAGGAGTACGACTTCATGGATGTCGAGGTAAAGTACCTCTGGGAGCTTGTAGCCGACTCTCTGATTATTGAGCCGCGCGAGGTGGAATCCGAAGAGGAAGGATAAAGTTTTCTCACTCCGATGAAACAGCCCCAGAATCACTCTTACCTACGTGTGCACGGGGCTTTTCTATTTTAGGCAAGCAACGTCATTTAATGCGGAAAGAACTCGACGCTCCGCGAGGTCTCATTGGATACTGGAGTAATATGAGCAGAAAGCAAAATACAGTTAAAAAAGGAAAAGACCACTTTTCGCTGACTCGCGGAGAATCCCAAGAACTGCAAATGATTCTTGACCGCCTTGCTGTCCAGGACCCCGAAGGTGAGAGTTTCGAGGGCTACCTTCACTCGCTTCGTAACTCTCTTTCCGGAAGACCACTGCTGGGGGCCGTGCTCATCGACAGTCTGAGCCGCAATCCGAGCCAAACCGGCTTTCGCACCTTTCAGGCCCTCCATGAAGCCATCGATGCCTCGCCTTATAAAAGGAACCTGAGGCAGGCAGCCTACCGGTTTTCACAAAAGGGTTTCAATGCTGCCGAAAAAATCTCCGCTCCCGAAAAAGTCGTACTGATCCAGAGTGAGCACAGACAGGCTACAGCTCACCTGTTCATGGTCCAGGGGACCATGTGGATCGTTTCCGCTTTTATTCCCGAGGCGTTACAGGGAGGTTATGTTCTCATAACCGCGTTTCTTGAAGACGATTTTGCCACTTTCAACGTGCGAGTTGCCGAAAGCCGCACTCAGAAACTGTACAGGGATTATCTCCAGGAACTCTCAGTCCACGCGATCGGGGGCAGAGCTCATGAAATTCCACTCTGGCACGCAGCGCGGCTCTTCTTTGAAATGCTCGATTTTTGGACAGGCAAAGGATCGTATGCCCAACTGGAAAGGGCCCGCGATTTTCTTAAAAGGTATCATGAGCCGGACAGAAGACCATATGTCTACGACCTGATGCCCGAAATCGAATATCCCGAACGACATTTTTCCGAATTGGAAATAGAAAAATTACTGGAAACAATGGACCTTTCCTGGCTTAGATTTGGCAAAGAGGAGCTTTCACCCTATCACGAGAAGATAAAAACCCTTGAGAGTCCTCTTCTCGTGGTCCCGCGGGAGATCCAGGTCGAGCGAGGTCTGGATGTGCTTCATGATGCTGCTGAAAGCCTGTGCGTGGGAGCAAAGCGATTCCTCTACGAGAGGTTTTTCGAAGAGCAGGCAATGGCCTTCAAACTCTCGGGCGCCGAAGACAAGGCGCACTGGGCTTGGATAATTGCCCTCAATCTCGCGGGCCGGTCCCCTGTGGGGAAAAACCCCGCCGTGTCACAATTGGTAAGATATTCAATCAGTTTCCACTGGAACGATGATTTTCTGTCTGCCCCCGAGACTGAGCAAACGCCGGCGCGGGAGCGCCGAACCGAATCGGGAATCATTCTGCCTTGAACCGGAAGATCGATATGGAAATCTCACAGATCAGAACCTCTGCCCATTCATGCGCTGTTGACTTCACTGACCATGTAGCCACCCGATTAAGGGAAAAATCAGCCGAAAACGGCATCTGCCTGATTTACACCCCGCACACCACGGCAGGGCTTACGATAAATGAAGGGGCCGACCCGAATGTGATGGATGACGTTTTAAGGACCCTGGACACTATCGCTCCATGGCGGGGGGCCTACAAACACACCGAAGGCAATTCGGCAGCCCATATTAAAGCGATCCTGGTCGGGGGAAGCGTGCAGGTAATTGTCGACTCGGGAAAGCTGGTTCTCGGCGCCTGGGAGAGAATATTCCTCCTGGAGTTCGACGGCCCGAGGACAAGGAAGATCTTTGTTCAATTCCTGGGCAGCCAGGCTTGATGAAAGAAAAAAGCCAGGCCGGAGGGACCTGGCTTTCCACTGAGAGAAACATACGATTATATAGCTGCTCATCTATGAAGATAGTCGTATTTTTGGAAAAAAAGAATCCGGTAAAACATGTATTTTGTGACTTCCAAAACAGTAACCTCTAACTGCCGTCAGTAGGCATGATGTCAATTTAAAGAGGAGTTCTGAAAGAGTTCATGGCCACGGCCCCGAGTTTGCAGTCCGCAGCATCAAAACATGCCATGGATCGCGCATTCCTGCACCAATTGGTTTTCCCGGCACTGCTGCTTCTGGTTGTGTTCATAGCCGGCACGCTGGGATTTTTCATTTTGGGCGGGGGCAAGTGGAGCCTTTTCGACTGCGCCTATATGACGAGTATTACACTTACCACCGTCGGTTATGGAGAGATACTCGAGGACTTTGGTACAAACGGCCGTCTTTTTGCCATGATTCTGATGTGGTCCGGAATGGGGGTGGCTCTCTATGCAGTCTCGACGATCACCGGGTTTGTTGTCGAGCGTAAATTTTCCCGAATATTGAGGGAGCGTAAGATGGAAAAAAGCATTGCCGCGCTCAAAAACCATTTTATTGTCTGCGGGGGCGGCCACACCGCCGTCAGTGTGTTACGAGAGCTGATTGCCTCAAAGCAGTCCTGCGTGTGTATCGAACTAAAACCCGAGCGCGTGGAATGGATCGCCAACCAATTCCAGGGCCACCATTACATCCAGGGCGACGCAACTGAAGAAGAGGTGCTGCTCCGCGCCGGGATTGAGCGGGCCTCGGGTGTGCTGGCAGTGTTGGAAGAAGACGGTCACAACCTTCTGATAACGGTCCAGGCACGCTACATCAACCCTGGAATCAAGATTGTGGCGCGATGCCATGAAAACAATCTGGCTGACAAGTTCTACAGGGCCGGGGCTAATTATGTTGTAAATCCATCTTTCATCGGCGGCATGCGTATGGCCAGCGAGATGATCCGCCCTCATGCCGTTTCATTCCTCGACCGGATGCTTAAAGGAGATGACGCAATTCGCGTCCAGGAAGTTACAATTGGCGAAGGGTCGCCGTGGATCGGGCATTCGCTTCGCGAAATCGACATTCAGCGCAGGACCGGCCTGATTGCGGTTTCTTTGAAGCGTCCCGAAGATCCCGAGTTCACGTATAATCCATCCCCGGATGAAGTCCTGACGCCGCAATCGGTAATAGTCGTCATTGGAAGTCCCGAACAGGTTGCCAACATCAGGAGATTCTGCGCAAGGCCAAGTGACGATTGCAGTGTCCCTTAACTGACTGGGAGCGAGGAGCGAGAAGCAGGGAGCAGGAATGAAGGCCCCGGCTGGAACGTTTCAGGACTTATAGGTCTCGAAGAATTCGCATACGGCATTGCTTCCCGCTTCACTCATCATAGCAAACAGATAATCAAAAAACGTCTAATAAAAAATACCGTCTCATACTGCTTCCGGTTTCTTATGTCGTATGAGCCGCCGCAAAGACGGTAAGGGTTCACCACGGAGACACAGAGGACACAGAGAAAACCAAAATTCAACTGGATCAACAGGAACATAGAAGTATTTCACCATTTATCCTCAGGACTTAGAAATAGCCATTTCTATTAACATGGTGAAATGCTCCTAACGTTTCCTGTAAATCCTGTCTTACAAAGCTTTTCTCTCAATGACCGGACTATGCCCCGTTCTCTCCTTGACCGGGCTATGCCCCGTTCTCTCCTTGACCGGACTATGCCCCGCCTCTGTCTCGAAAAGTTGCTACGACTTTTCATGGTTTCAGGGTGTCCCAAAGGGACATGAATAACTGCTACGAAAAGGCTACGGGTCTACGGGCCTTTTCATGGTTTATACTGAGTTACGTTCAAATCGGGTGCTTCGGGAGGGCATAAAGCCCTCCTCTACAAAAGAACCGCGCGACAATGCCGTAGGGGCGGGGTTTATCCCCGCCCGCTCTTGAACTTGGTATTAGGGTGTCCCGCGGGGACATGAAGAACTGCGGTGAACGCGCACCAAACAGATATGGGATAAGTGTTGATAAATACTCTTCACTAATATTCGTCATTGAATTTAAGCTATATGGGGTGATGTCCAGTGGCGTTGACTCAAGTAATGCATGTTGGTATACCATAGTGCTTTACAAGGGAAAGATCGCTTTGGGCTTTTTTGCGCCTGCTTTAAGAGATTTCTTCCAGGCAGAAATGAATCGAATGAAAAATAGTATTGGCGTATTTGGCACTTGACAATCCTAAGACTTCACTGCAATGTACTGTAGCCCATTCCGGGCAACCCACAGAGACAAGCTGCATTTATGCAAGAAACTTGATGCCCGATCTGAGAGGCGTGGAACGATATGGACCACATTCCTGATGGTTCCAGCTCGCGCTCGGTTTCCGCGTGTTACCTCAATCAACACATCCCTGCCGTCTTCGCCATACATGTATGCGGCCTTTGGCAGAGTCTGCGCCAACAAACCGGCGCGCCTGCGGCCGCTGTTAAAGGGACCTTAAAGATGCCAAGAACTGAAAGGTCCTATGGCTGTATAGCTCGAAATATACCAAAAGCTCGAAGTATGCCAAATCTTACCATGACCGGTTGACGAGGGACCCATGCGCACAGGTAATTGTTTCGGTAGAAGAAGAACGTTTCAGGGATGGAAGGGTTTAGGACTTCTGGTGGTGATGGGGACGCTCATCCTGGGCAATGTCCTCCCCGCCCGTGCGCCTAGTCTGCCCATTGCTCAGGACTGGACGGTAACGGGAAGCCTCGACCCTGGGCGTCAAGGTCACACGGCCACCCTGCTTCCCTACGGCCAGGTGCTCGTGGCAGGGGGGCTGGACATCAACGGCAACGTTCTTTACGACTGTCAGATCTACAATCCGTCTACCGGACTGTGGACGCAGACGGGACCTCTCGCCACTGCGCGTTGCTCGCACACGGCCACCCTGCTTGCCAACGGCCAGGTGCTCGTGGCCGGGGGGCAGGACGGCAGCCGCAATGCTTTTTCCAGTTGTGAGATCTACGATCCGAATGCCGGACTGTGGACGCAAATGTCGACGCCGGCGACGGGAGGCCTCAACACTGCGCGTTTCTCGCACACGGCCACCCTGCTTCAAGACGGCACGGTGCTCGTGGCCGGGGGGGAGGACACCAGCGGCCACGCTCGTCCCGACTGTGAGATCTACGATCCGAATTACGACGTGTGGACTACGGGGGCAAGCCTCAACACTGCGCGTTTCTCGCACACGGCCACCCTACTTCAAGACGGCACGGTGCTCGTGGCCGGGGGGGAGGACACCAGCGGCCACGCTCTTCCCGACTGTGAGATCTACGATCCGACTAATCCGGGTAACGGGTGGACGCCGACGACGATCGGCCTCAATACTGCGCGCATGGATCACACGGCCACCCTGCTTAATGATGGCACGGTGCTCGTAGCGGGGGGGCAGGACGGCAGCGGCAACGCTTTTTCCAGCTATGAGATCTACGATCCGAATGCCGGTTCGTCACCTCCCTTTGACGGAACCTGGACGCAACCGGCAGACACCCTTCATTATCCGCGTTACCTCCACACGGCCACCCTACTTCAAGACGGTACGGTGCTCGTGGCCGGGGGGATGCCCTCCGGGAGCGTTGCTACTAACAGCTCTGAGATCTACGATCCGAATTACGGAGATCCGAATTACGACGTGTGGACTACGGGGGCAAGCCTCAACCGTGCGCGCTACCTGCACACGGCGACCCTGCTTCAAGACGGCACGGTGCTCGCGGCCGGGGGGGTGGGCCCCACCGGCAATGCTATTTCCAGTTGTGAGATCTACAACGAGACGCAACAGGATGCGCTTATCAGTCTATACAACAGCACAGGCGGGCTTTATTGGTGGAATAACTCAGGCTGGGGGGGCGGCGGTCCGGTATGTGATGGTAGTAGTAGTAACTGGTATGGGGTAGGCTGTGAGAGCGGTAATGTGGTTTCAATCGAGCTGGGCTGGAATAACCTCTCAGGGATCATCCCTGCATCGATCGGCAATCTGACTACGTTGACGTCCCTTGACCTGAGTTATAACAGCCTTTCAGGGCCAATTCCTGCATCGATCGGCAACCTGACTGCGCTGCAGTCCCTTAACCTGAACGCAAATCAGCTCTCAGGAAGCATCCCTGCATCGATCGGCAACCTGACTGCGTTGTACTACCTTAACGTCGGCGGAAATTATCAGCTCTCAGGTCCCATCCCTGCATCGATCGGCAACCTGACCGGGTTGAATTATCTTATACTGAACGGAGACCAGCTTTCAGGAAGCATCCCAACTCAGATCGGCAACCTGATCTACTTGCATTACCTTGACCTGAACCACAATCTGTTCTCATGGAGCGACCTTACGGAGATCGGCAACCTGACTGCGTTGCAGTACCTCGACCTTTCCGGAAATCCGCTCTTGGGGAGCATCCCTCCATGGATCAGCAACCTGATCAACTTGACGCAGCTTGACCTGAGTTCAAGTCAGCTCACAGGGCCTATCCCTGATATCAGCAGCAGCCTGACTGGGCTGCAATTCCTTAACCTGGGGTCCAATCAGTTCACCCCAGAGCCTTTCCCTGCATGGATCAGCAACCTGAGCAACTTGACGCACCTTGACCTGCACTCAGATCAGCTCACGGGGACCATCCCTGATCTCAGCCTGACTAATTTGAATTTGCTGTACCTCAACTTGGGATCCAATCAGTTCACAGCGGGGAGTATCCCTACAGGAATCAGCAACCTGAGCAACTTGACGCATCTTGACCTGGACTCAGATAACCTCACGGGGAGCATCGCAGGTATCTGCAACCTGACTAATTTGCAGTACCTTGACCTGCACTCAAATCAGCTCTCGGATAATCCCATTCCAACTCAGATCGGCAGTCTGACTGCGTTGCAGTACCTCGACCTGAGCGGGAACCAGTTCGCAGGGGTCATCCCCGATATCAGCAGCCTGACCAACTTGCAGAACCTCCACCTGAACGGCAACATGCTGAGCGGGCCGATTCCCCCTTCGCTCCTGAGTCTCCACAATATGGCATACCAGGGTTCCGACATTCGATATAACGCCCTCTATGTCAATACCGGCGATCCAACCACCGACACGAATTTGATCGGCTTCCTGAACACCATACAGACGGGGGGTGACTGGTCGGACTACCAAACGGTTGCTCCGCTCAATTTCAGCATAGCCAGCGTGAGCGGTTCCAGTGTCACTTTCACGTGGACCCCGATTGCTTCCACCCCTCCATATAGCGGACCCGGTGGGTACGAGTTGTCGGGAATTTCCGGCACCCCCATTTTAATCACCGATAAGGAGACCTATACCTATCCTGCCAGTAACCTCACCGGTAACCCTTACAGCGTCAGCATCAGCGGCTACACCTCCCCGAATTCCAACAATTTGAACACGGTCGTCAGCCAACCGTCTGCAGCGCTGAATTTTCAAACCTCCTACACTGTCTCGGCCTCTGCCGGGTCTGGTGGGAGCATCAATCCCCAGACCGATCAGTCAGTTGCCTACGATGGGACCACATCCTTTACCGTGGCGCCGAACACCGGGTACAGCATTTCCTCGGTAACGGGTTGCGGAGGAACATTATCGGGCAACACCTACACGACAGGGCCGATCACGAGTGACTGTACCGTAACGGCCAGTTTTGCGATAAACACTTACACGGTCACGCCCTCTGCCGGGTCTTACGGGGGCATCATCCCCTCGACCCCTCAGTCAGTCGACTACGATGGGACCACATCCTTTACCGTGACGCCGAACACAGGGTACAGCGCATCCGTAACGGGATGCGGAGGGTCATTAACCGGCAACACCTACACGACAGGGCTGATCACGAGTGACTGTGCCGTGTCGGCCACGTTTGGCATAAACACGTACACGGTCACGCCCTATGCCGGGTCTGGCGGGGGCATCAACCCCTCGACCCCTCAGTCAGTCAACTACGATGGGACCACATCCTTTACCGTGACGCCGTACACCGGGTGCAGCATTTCCTCGGTGACGGGTTGCAATGGAACATTAGTGGGCAACACCTACACTACAGGGCAGATCACGGGCGCCTGCACCGTAACGGCCAGTTTTGCGACAAACACAGCGCCCGGAGCACCTACCGGGGTGAATGCAACGGCCGGTTGGCAGCGTGCGACAGTCAGCTTCACGCCCTCCGCATCAAGCGGCGGCAGCGCCATAACGGGCTACACCGTGACATCGTATCCAGGCGGAATAACAGCCACAGGTACGTCAAGCCCGATAACCGTGTCACCCCTGAACAACGGCACTCCCTACACATTCACGGTAACGGCGACAAACGCCGCGGGGTTGTTCGCTACCTCAGGGCAGTCCAACCAAGTAACGCCTGGCGCAGTTCCTGGCGCGCCGACAGGGGTGAGTGCGAGGCCCGGCGACGGCATCGCGACGGTCACTTTCACGGCCCCCGCATCAACCGGCATCGACATAACGGGCTACACCGTTACATCGAATCCCCCTGGCGGTCTGGACACCGTCGCCGGAACCACCTCAACCAGTCACCTTATGTCAGGTCTTACCAACGGGACCGCCTATACATTTACGGTGACCGCGACAAACGCCTCGGGGATGACCGGACCGGCCTCAAGTCCTTCCACCCCTGTAACTCCAGCCGGGAAGCCGGGCGCCCCGACAGGGGTTAGTGCAACGGCCGGCTACGACCAGGCGACGGTCACCTTCACTGCCCCCACAGTTACCGGCGGCAGCGCCATAACGGGCTATGCCGTGATCTCCAGTCCCACGGGCGGTACGGACTCCAATGCCGGAACAACTTCAACAACTCACACCGTAACGGGGCTTACCCCCGGGACCGGCTACACTTTCACGGTGACTGCGACAAACGCCGCGGGGCTGACCGGCCCGGCCTCAAGCCCCTCCACCCCCACTGTATATCCATACACGGTGCCGGGCGCCCCGACAATAGGAACGGCAACCGCCGGCAACGCCCAGGCGACGGTCTCCTTCACGCCCACGCCCCCGGCTTCAAACGGCGGCAGCCCCATAACGGGCTACACCGTGACTGCCTACTATTATCCTTCCGGCATCGCAAGCGGCATAACAGCCACAGGTGCGGGAAGCCCGATAACCGTGACGGGGCTTACCAACGGGACCGCCTACACTTTCACGGTAACGGCGGCAAACGCCGCGGGGAACGGTCTGCCTTCAGGCGCCTCCAACAGTGTAACGCCCGGCGCAGTTCCGGGCGCACCGACAGGGGTAGGGGCAACGGCCGGCAACGCCAGCGCGACGGTCACCTTCACCGGCCCCACATTTACCGGCGGCAGCGCCATAACGGGCTACACCGTGACCTCGAATCCAGGCGGAATAACAGCCACAGGTTCGTCAAGCCCGATAACCGTGTCACCCCTGAACAACGGCACTCCCTACACATTTACGGTAACGGCGACAAACGGGATCGGGACCGGCCCGGCTTCAGGCGCCTCCACCCCTGTAACTCCATCCGCAGCGCCGGGCGCCCCGACAGGGGTGAGTGCAACACCCGGCAACGCCCAGGCGACGGTCAGCTTCACGCCCCCCGCATCAAACGGCAGCACCATAACGGGCTATACCGTGACTTCCAGTCCCACGGGCGGTACGGACTCCAACGCCGGAACGACTTTAACCACTCACACCGTGACGGGGCTTACCAACGGCACCCAATACACCTTCACTGTGACTGCAACCAGCTCCGGCGGCCCAGCGACCTCAGCGCCCTCCAGCCCGGTAACTCCATACACGGCGCCGGGCGCACCAACAATAGGAACGGCAACCGCCGGCAACGCCCAGGCCTCGGTCACATTCAGTACCCCCGCTTCAAACGGCAGCGCCATAACAGGTTACACTGTGACATCCTATGTCAACGGCGTAAGCGGCTTGACAGCCACAGGCACGCAAAGCCCGATAACCGTGTCACACCTTACCCCCGGCACTACCTATACATTCACGGCAACGGCGACAAACGCCGCCGGCAACGGTCTGCCTTCCGGCTACTCCAACCCGGTGACCCCAATCACGGTGCCGGGCGCCCCGACAGGGGTCGCGGCAACGGCCGGCAACGCCAGCGCGACGGTCATCTTCACAGGCCCCACATATACCGGCGGCAGCGCCATAACGGGCTACACCGTGACATCGAATCCCGCCGGCGGTACAGACCAAAGCGCAGGATCGACTTCACCCAGTCACACCGTGACCGGGCTTACAAACGGCACTCCTTATACGTTTACGGTAACGGCGACAAACGCCGCGGGGACCGGACCGGCCTCAAGCGCTTCCACCCCTGTAACTCCATCCGCT
>JBEKQE010000274.1:0-39277 GCA_049520035.1 Syntrophobacteraceae bacterium
TTATCCTGTTTGCCTTCAGTGCGCCTGTAACCTGGAACTAGGCAAGCGCTACCTTAACGAGAACCTCAATTTCAGATTCTATGGTTTCAAGTACCTGTTGATTCCCAAGTTTTTCAACAACGAGAGAATGGAAGAAGTTCTCGATATACTTGAGGGCGATCTTGCGGATAGGGCGGATAAATTCATTAAGGCCGGCTTTAAACAGGAATATATCAATCGCCTGACGGATGCCGAAAATGAAATTTTTGAATTGTTCAGCCGGAAAGAAGACTATGTGAGCTTCGATCTCGTTTTCTACAGAGAAAAACAGGCGGCATTCAACATATTGCTCCACGTGGAGGATGTTCTTCCTTCAAGGTTCAGGAAGCTTTTCGAGACCAAAGCAAGGCTTGATGAAATCGATATCTTTAAACGTGAAGTCTCGTCGAAAGACGGGAAAAGGCTGCTGATTTTCAATTTTGGGGTGCTCAGAAACTTCTTCCCTTATGAGAGCAAGACTCGATCCTTCGATGAGCATTTTCTCGATCTGGTTGGAAAGATCTTTTCTTTGAAGCCCATCGACTACCACTTTGTTGTCCGTGCCATTGTGAAGAAGCTGCGATCCGGTTATGTGGATAGCCCCCAAGTTAGGCTGGACTGTCTTTCGGGGTATTTGCTTCTGAATTATCTTGCTGACCTGAAAATTTTGAGCAAAGGAGGTGAACGTATGGAAATTAAGCCCATCGCGGATTTACAGGGTGCATTCTGGACTGAAGATATGGACGTCCTCGGCAAAGTGGATGCGTTCTTTCAAGCCCACATCGGTTTTTTCGATCTTGCGGCAAAGAAGACGTGCTTTCTCATAGGCGTTCTGGTTCAGATGCTCCTGGATATACAACAATTGAAATACAAAACCTCGAAGCCTCCTTTCCGCAGCAAATTACAAGGCCTGAGGCTCACCGAAAATATTGTTAAAAGGTTGTCATACGCAGCTCAGAATAAGTTGGAAGAGTACGACAAGAACTACTATCGCAAACTAGAGGCTCTCATAGCGCAATATATGATAGCTGCCGGGCCGAAGTGGAGCTGCACCAATGACGAGATAAGCTTCCACTTCACCTTGGGAATGAACATGGCCGGTCTTTTCAAATCAAGGAAGGATGAAGAAGGCGATGAGCAATCTGACGAATAAATCGGAACTGCTTTTTCTCTACGACGTTAAGGATGCTAATCCTAACGGTGACCCCATGGACGAGAATAAACCCCGCATTGACGAGGAGACAGGATACAACATTGTAACCGATGTGCGGTTGAAACGGACAGTCAGAGACTACCTCTGCGCATATAAAGGTTATGACGGGACAAACGGCAATGACATTTTCGTCCGCGAGATAGCTGACGAAGAAGGCAAAATACAAGACGGAAAGGCGCGCGCCAGGGATTTTAGTGGGCAACGTGCGGACATACTGGAAAACTGCATCGATATAAGGTTGTTCGGCGGAACGATTCCGCTGCCCCATGATTCCATTACCCTGACAGGCCCGGTTCAATTCAAGATGGGCCGCTCTCTGCATCCGGTCGTGATGAAACATATCAAAGGGACCGGTGCATTTGCTGCCAGGGAAGGATCAAAACAGTTCACGTTTCGCGAAGAGGACATCCTTTACTACTCATTCATTGCCTTCCACGGAATCGTGAACCCGGCGGCAGCCGTGGACAGCACCGCCACACACGATGACGTCGCGTTGCTCCTCGAAGGCATGTGGGAGGGGACGCGAAACCTTATCTCGCGTTCAAAATTCGGCCAGATGCCAAGATTTCTGCTGAAGATCAATTACAATTCTCCGGGATTTTTCATTGGCGACCTCGATCGCCTGGTGGCAGTCAAACCGGATATTTCCATGGAAAAATTACGGGATGTGAGCCAATTGCAGCTCGACATCAGCGCTTTGCAGGCGTCGCTTGCAAAGCATGCTTCGAGGATATCCTCCATCGACTATCGCCTCGATTCCCGCCTTGACCTCGCGGCCGATGGCAAGCCGGCGACAATCGATGACCTGCGCGGCGGAATAGCAGCTAAGGAGATCGTATTCTCTTGATGGAGACCAGTATGAAAAGCATCCTGGTTTTTGATCTTTGGGGAGACCTGGGGCACTTCAAGAAGCCTTACACTACAACGTCTCCCTTGAGTTTCGCTTTTCCTCCGCGCCCTACCATTGCAGGTATTATTTCGGCCATAATCGGACTCGGAAAGAATGAGTACCACCGCTTCTTCCTCAAGAAAGATGCTTACATCGGATTGCGGCTGATAAATCCGGTCAAAAAAATCCGAATAGGCCACAACCTGATAGACACCAAGAGTGCAAAGCTCTTCTCGAAAATCAGGCAGAGGGCCGGAAGGACTCAAGTCCGGCAGGAATATGTCAAGGACCCCAAGTACAGGATCTACTTCCAGCACAAGCAAACCGATATCTGCAGCCGATTGAGAGACCTCTTGGAAAAACACGAATCTGTGTACACCGTTTCATTGGGCTTGAGCGAACTGCTGGCCAATTTCAACTTTGTAGGGGGGTTCGAAATAGAACGAGCGGTTGCTGAGGAGCCTGTTGTTCTTGACAGCGTTATACCGGAGGAAGGGACTAGCGTCACTTTTGAACCTGAGAAGGAGTACTTCACTGCCAACATTCCGCTGGAGATGAATGGCAAGAGAATTGTCACGCAATTCGGGACCGTTATTTATGAACGGAACGGCAAGTCCATACTGGCGAAAACCGAATACTATTACCAGGTTGCAAACGGAGAAAAGGTCCTCTTTCTTTAGACGGGTAGAGCAGGTCCAGATATAAATGAATGCAGCGAATGAAGAACCCAAAGGACTTCTGGCGCGTCCCGGGCAGTTACTCACCGAGCATTTGAACAATACCGCCGGTATGTGCCTGGAGATCAGAGACAAGAGAGTTTCGATTGCAGGCGAAGCCGACGCCGGCGTCCTTGGAGATGCCGCTTTCCTGATGGGTTTTGCCCACGATCTGGGCAAGGCCACCAGCTACTTTCAAGACTATCTTCGCGAGAAGGACGAAAAGAAGAAGAGGGAGATCAAGAACAGGGACGAGACCCACCACAGTCTGCTCTCCTCGCTCTTTACCTACCGAATCATTGCAGACCACGTTGCACGAAGGCATCTCTCAGACCATCCCGTATACGGCTATCTGCCAATCCTCACCTTTTTGGCGGTCAAGAGGCACCATGGGAATCTTAAAGATCTCAAAGACGAGATTCTGGCCCTCAGCGAACCGGGTGCGCTTTCAGTCGTGAAAAGACAGCTCGAAAGTATCGATCCCGGCAAATTCGATCCCATCCTGGCCGCCTGCCCGGGAGCGGAGTTCGATATAGGAGCGTTTAGACGGGAGGTCGATGATCTGGTCCTAGCGAGAATCTTGCGGGGAGAAAAAAGGAAGTGGCGGGCTTACTGTAAAGACACCAGCCCGGATCTATACCTGTTGTTCCAATTCCTATACTCCAGTTTGCTTAGCGCCGATAAGCGAGACGCAATCGACATGAACTCAATCAATCGAACAGACGGCGAACGGCCTTACCTTTCTCCCGATCTTGTCGATCATTATCGTTTGGAGAAATTCAAGGGCCAGGGGGAGCCCAACCGCATCGACCCCTTGCGCAACCTGATCTACGATGAGGTGACCGGCGCCGCGGGCGCAATCGATCTTCAAGACCACGTCTTCTCCATCAACGTACCGACGGGCACGGGGAAGACACTGACGGCGCTCTCTTTCGCGCTCAAACTCAGAGCCAAAATCCGCGAATCGGAGGACTTTACCCCCAGAATTATCTATTGCCTTCCGTTCCTCAGCATCATCGATCAGAACTTCGCTGTTTTCGAGGACATTTTTCGGGTCGTGGAACAACGTATACCGGGCAGCAATATCCTGTTGAAGCATCATCATCTGGCCGAAATCGCTTTTCGTTTTCCAGACGATGAAGTGGCCCCTCCGGACGAAAGCCTTTTCCTCATTGAAGGCTGGGAATCGGAAATTGTGGTCACGACCTTCATGCAACTTTTGCATACACTCATATCAAACAAGAACCGGATGCTGCGCAAGTTCAATGCAATGGTCAATGCGATCGTTATCCTCGATGAGGTGCAAACGATCCCTTACAGGTATTGGCACCTGGTGCGAATGCTGTTTCTCTGCTTCGCAAATCTTTTCCATACACGATTCATTTTCATGACGGCGACTCAACCCCTTATCTTCCAAGGGAACGAAATCACCGATCTCGTCTCTCCCAAGACCAAAGCCGCCTGTTTAGATGCGCTCGATCGCATAACGTTCATCAACCGTAGCCGCGAAACTTTGTGCCTCGATGAATTCAAGGCCATTCTCCATAAGGACATTGCTGCTTATCCACAGGATAGTTTCCTCATTGTAATGAATACCATCAACTGTTCCCTCGAGGTAATCAAAGATATCTGCCAGTATGTTAGAGATCAGGATTTGGCCGACGCGGAGCTTTATTATCTCTCCACCAACATCATCCCGAAGCATCGTCTTAAAAGGATTAGGGCCATCAAGAAATCGTCAAAACGCAAGTTGATCGTTTCCACTCAACTGGTCGAAGCCGGAGTGGACATTGATGTGGATAGAGTTTACCGTGATTTTGCCCCTCTCGATTCCCTGAACCAGGTGGCAGGGCGCTGCAACAGGAACTTCACTCCAGGCAAAAAAGGGGTGGTCACGCTCTTCTCGCTGAAAAACAGCCATGAATTTTACAAATACATCTATGGCCGGGGAGACCTCAGCATTTCCAAGACGATAGATGTATTGGAGAATAGGACCGAATTGTCCGAGAAAGAGTTCCTGGCCCTGGGCCTGGACTATTTAGAGAGGCTTAAAGAAAGCAAGTCCGATGACAGCTCCGAGAAAATACTCGCCCTTTTGAGCGAGCTCAGTTTCTGGAAAGTCTGCGAAGACAGCGAGAACAGGGAGAGATTTCGACTGATCGACTCGGAATACCCTACCCGCGATCTTTTTATCGAATTCGACGAAGATGCTGAACGGGTATGGAGGCTGTATGAAGATGCGCGCCGCTGTGCGGATCCTATCGAGAGAAAACGGCAGATGAACCAGATCAAGAAGGATCTATACAGTTATGTCATTTCCGTGCCGGTACAAAAGGCCCCCGGCAAGATGGCGGCCGACTGGGAACTCGTTTACATCAACAAAGAGCAAGTGAAATCCTGCTACAGCGAGCAGACGGGATTTATAAGAGAGGATCCCGGAATTTCCATATTTTAGGGACGCTTTTACCAGGTCGGAGCGTTGAATCATGAAACTCAGGATTATGAAAATCATCTTTGAGGACATTGACCTCAGCGCCCGTGATACACCAAAGCTTAGAGGCGCCATAGCCGGCAAATTTCCCCGGTATACTCTTCTGCACAACCATCTGGAAGCCGGTCGTCTGCTGTACCAGTATCCCAGAGTACAATATAAAGTCATCAACGGGTCTCCGATGATTCTCGGCATAGAGGAAGGCATAGGGGTCCTGGAGGAGGTCTACGGCGGGATAGGGGAAATGAAACTGAGCCCTCACGGGCCGAGTCTGCACTCGGAATTGAAAATCGAGCTGGCCGAAGGGACTTTCGGGGAGGCAGACGATCTTTTTGAATACTCCTTTGCAACACCATGGATGGCTCTGAATCAAAATAACTATTATCGATATCTTGAGGGACCCCGAGAGGTCAAGGAAAGACTCTTGAAGTCAATTTTGGTAGGCAACATTCTAGCCCTGTCAAAATCTCTTGGATATGAGGTGAAGTCGCATATTTTCACAAGCCTGCGATTGTCCGAAATGGCATCCAACTTCAAGGACAACAGAATGCTGTCGTTTCGTGGGGAGTTTCTCGTAAACTTTCGCATTCCCGACTACCTAGGTTTGGGAAAGTCGGTCGCCAGGGGATTTGGCACAGTGATCCGGGCCGGCTGAGGGCCGATTCTTGCTGTCTGGAGGTGAAACTTGGAACAGGCTTCGATTACGGCATCCAATCTACTGGAATACCTTTTTTGTGCTAGATTTACTTATTTCGAGCTTTATCTGGGAGTCCCTCAACATGAAGAGAAGCGTTTTAAGGTGCAGCAGGGATGGACGGTACACGATGACAAGGCTCGCATCAATCCAGATTATCTGAGAAAGAAGATCGGATGCACTGGGCGAAAACAAAACATATACCTTGTTTCAGAAGAGGGATTTCGCGGGATTGTGGATGAAATCCTTTTTCTGAAGAATGGCGAAGCAGCCCCTCTTGATTACAAGTATGCGGAGTATAAAGACAGAACTTTCAAGAACCATCAATATCAGTTGGCCCTTTACGGCGCTTTGATAAAAGAGTACTTTAGGGTTCCTGTGAATCGTGGATATATCATTTACGCACGGAGTCGCAACAAACTGGTTGAAGTGAACCTTACGGAGAAGATGTATTCCGATCTACGCCACATAATCAGGGATCTTCTTGAAGTCGTTAAAAAAGGCGTATATCCCGGACCAACGAAATATAGCGTTCGCTGTGCCGATTGTTGCTACGGAAATATCTGCGAACAGGTAATCTGAGGAAGAAAATGCAAAGACAACAAGAGGTTACTTCTACTCCGGAGTGCGAAATAGCAGGGATTTTTAGACCCAGGTGCACTGGACATAGCTCAAAATCACGGGACCAAAAAGGAGGTAAGTTATTAATCTCGGAAAGTATTTTCGAAAAATGAGATTTACGGCGGGCATCCATGAGAACAAGGATTGAAACACATTAGATTCCTCCCGCTTCTTGCGCTCTCTTTCTATTTACGGCGGGCATCCATGAGAACAAGGATTGAAACACATTAGATTCCTCCCGCTTCTTGCGCTCTCTTTCTTATTTACGGCGGGCATCCATGAGAACAAGGATTGAAACAGTAGATCGGCATAGCTCATTTCGGGCCTCCAAGCATTTACGGCGGGCATCCATGAGAACAAGGATTGAAACCCGAAATGCACTGGCCCGACGCATCGGGTGTTCGCCAAATTTACGGCGGGCATCCATGAGAACAAGGATTGAAACAGACGATGCCTGGGAGGTCTGCCACACTTCATTTCGAATTTACGGCGGGCATCCATGAGAACAAGGATTGAAACTTCAATTCTCACACCAATGGAGGGGCAAGATGATAAAAATTTACGGCGGGCATCCATGAGAACAAGGATTGAAACAAATCACAATCTTCCTCAAACAGCAATTTCACAAAGTATTTACGGCGGGCATCCATGAGAACAAGGATTGAAACCATTTTTTGCCTCTCCGAGTGTAAGGCAGGGTTTAATTTACGGCGGGCATCCATGAGAACAAGGATTGAAACGACAGATTTGACCCCGAAGAAAGGCTGCCCTTTAGGATTTACGGCGGGCATCCATGAGAACAAGGATTGAAACTCTAAATGAAGCCCTACTTAAAAAAGCTACCATGTAATTTACGGCGGGCATCCATGAGAACAAGGATTGAAACGGGTGGCCATTAGTGAGATTAGAGAGGGTGGCTATTATTTACGGCGGGCATCCATGAGAACAAGGATTGAAACTGGAACTGGCAACGATGTCTCTGGATCATGTAGCGAATTTACGGCGGGCATCCATGAGAACAAGGATTGAAACGTGGATGTTCGCGGTCCACAGTGAAGCGGCTAATATGATTTACGGCGGGCATCCATGAGAACAAGGATTGAAACTAGCCTCTGGGGACTAATCCACCAGCTCGACTGTAGAATTTACGGCGGGCATCCATGAGAACAAGGATTGAAACCCTCAGCCCAGAACACTACCATGCTATTTTGGATGCTATTTACGGCGGGCATCCATGAGAACAAGGATTGAAACATTTTTGGCACAAGATCTGGAGGTAAGGATATCAATAATTTACGGCGGGCATCCATGAGAACAAGGATTGAAACACATCAGCTTCCTCCCGCTTCTTGCGCTCTCTTTCTTATTTACGGCGGGCATCCATGAGAACAAGGATTGAAACAAGAATATGAGGCCGACCCTGAGTTCAATAAAATTGGATTTACGGCGGGCATCCATGAGAACAAGGATTGAAACCCGAACCGCGATCAACGCTGGTGAATGCCAAAAAAAATTTACGGCGGGCATCCATGAGAACAAGGATTGAAACTTTGGTCGTACGCCGGCCACTCAGCGGTATAAGGGCATTTACGGCGGGCATCCATGAGAACAAGGATTGAAACTGGACAGCCTCACGACGGGCGTCGTGCAGGTCCTCCATTTACGGCGGGCATCCATGAGAACAAGGATTGAAACCCGTATCGCCATAAACGATAACGGCCTGACTACTGATTTACGGCGGGCATCCATGAGAACAAGGATTGAAACTTGCTCCGCTTTCGCTGACGATTATGGACAGCGGAGATTTACGGCGGGCATCCATGAGAACAAGGATTGAAACGGAACCATAACGTCTGACGGCTCTTACAACATGAATTTACGGCGGGCATCCATGAGAACAAGGATTGAAACTCTCCCAGCAAAAGCTCATACCAAGGCATCCCCGCCGAATTTACGGCGGGCATCCATGAGAACAAGGATTGAAACAGTATTCCAGGGCCGACACAGCCACGCCGACGGCCATTTACGGCGGGCATCCATGAGAACAAGGATTGAAACATCCTGCTGGCGCCCCCGCGTAACCGGCAGCCACAAATTTACGGCGGGCATCCATGAGAACAAGGATTGAAACCCCATAGACTCTGCCCTTGTCGGAAGATTCCACCCGGATTTACGGCGGGCATCCATGAGAACAAGGATTGAAACCTGGCAACGTAGAAGTAGGAACCAGTTAGCGGCCCGATTTACGGCGGGCATCCATGAGAACAAGGATTGAAACCATAGATGGCACTCTGGCGACAAGAACTAACGGCACTATTTACGGCGGGCATCCATGAGAACAAGGATTGAAACCCCACCAGATCGAGCCTTGCCGCAGCAGCGGCGAATATTTACGGCGGGCATCCATGAGAACAAGGATTGAAACCCTTTATTCACCCGTCCTACGGCCCTATCCTGGGCTGATTTACGGCGGGCATCCATGAGAACAAGGATTGAAACATGACGTAGTGGGCCACAATATTCGCGGCCACTCCGATTTACGGCGGGCATCCATGAGAACAAGGATTGAAACTCCGCGGCGGCACGGCCCTGATACACGATAATACATATTTACGGCGGGCATCCATGAGAACAAGGATTGAAACTCCCTCCTCTCGGGAGAGCGCCGCCGTGGAAGGCGGATTTACGGCGGGCATCCATGAGAACAAGGATTGAAACCCCCTGGGGGGCGGTTAGTGGGCGGTGCAGTCGCCGTATTTACGGCGGGCATCCATGAGAACAAGGATTGAAACTGGAGAGGATGAATTTGCCCTTGATGGCGCAGAGTGATTTACGGCGGGCATCCATGAGAACAAGGATTGAAACTCCATCCGATTGCTGATAGACGAATATATTGCCGCTATTTACGGCGGGCATCCATGAGAACAAGGATTGAAACTGATTATCGGCAGCCTCCTCATCGCCTGGTTGATCTGATTTACGGCGGGCATCCATGAGAACAAGGATTGAAACTTTCAATAATTGGGGCTACGCAGGCAGTGGCGGCATAAATTTACGGCGGGCATCCATGAGAACAAGGATTGAAACAATGATTCGAATCGAAATAGACGACGCCCAGGTCCGATTTACGGCGGGCATCCATGAGAACAAGGATTGAAACTCGGACGGGATCACGTAGTCCACGTCGATTTCGAGGATTTACGGCGGGCATCCATGAGAACAAGGATTGAAACTTCGTGGGGATCGTCTGAGCGCCGATGGCCGTGCCCGATTTACGGCGGGCATCCATGAGAACAAGGATTGAAACCATCGATGTCATCTTCAAGGGCCTCAACACCGAAGATTTACGGCGGGCATCCATGAGAACAAGGATTGAAACTTAGGGCTTCGACATTACCTGATGCCTGGCATCAGATTTACGGCGGGCATCCATGAGAACAAGGATTGAAACCTGCTGTACCTTTTTGGAAATAATAGGTCGCCTGAATTTACGGCGGGCATCCATGAGAACAAGGATTGAAACAGCATTGGTTCTTCTCCTATCCGTGTCATCCGTGCATTTACGGCGGGCATCCATGAGAACAAGGATTGAAACTAATTCGGGCGCTCTCACAGCAGCTTCGTGGACGCAAATTTACGGCGGGCATCCATGAGAACAAGGATTGAAACCAGAAGATGGTTCGGCACAAGAAGCACCCAAGATGTGATTTACGGCGGGCATCCATGAGAACAAGGATTGAAACACGCGGGCGCAAGTGGACTCGGTGGACACGGCGCTTTATTTACGGCGGGCATCCATGAGAACAAGGATTGAAACCGGCATGGATGCGCCCGGCACGACCGTCTGGCAGCAAATTTACGGCGGGCATCCATGAGAACAAGGATTGAAACTCTGACAGGAGGCGCCGAATGAGCAAACTATGCGTATTTACGGCGGGCATCCATGAGAACAAGGATTGAAACAGATTGATGAAGGCAGTTATGCGGGAGGCTATCGCCATTTACGGCGGGCATCCATGAGAACAAGGATTGAAACTTTTCAAATCCAGAACGCAACTGGATACACCCCGAAGATTTACGGCGGGCATCCATGAGAACAAGGATTGAAACCGCATAGGGGGATGACATGAATCGTTACAAAATCAATTTACGGCGGGCATCCATGAGAACAAGGATTGAAACTCAATAAAAAATTGGCCGATACGTTCGCTTTGGCGCACGATTTACGGCGGGCATCCATGAGAACAAGGATTGAAACACCAAACCGGCGGGGCCTTCCCCGCCTAACCCGCCGGATTTACGGCGGGCATCCATGAGAACAAGGATTGAAACCTCTTTTGACTCACTTTCTATTGCAGCCAATAATTCGATTTACGGCGGGCATCCATGAGAACAAGGATTGAAACTCCGTCAATTCCCTCAGCGCGTCCCGGGCGTCCCTATTTACGGCGGGCATCCATGAGAACAAGGATTGAAACCAGGAAAACGGGCGGCATGGATCCGCAGGAGCTCGCGATTTACGGCGGGCATCCATGAGAACAAGGATTGAAACTCGACCGCGGGATAACCGGTGCAGACGTCGCGCGCCAGATTTACGGCGGGCATCCATGAGAACAAGGATTGAAACACTATTACGGCACCGCCACGGCCACCACGGCCGTCGATTTACGGCGGGCATCCATGAGAACAAGGATTGAAACCGAACACGCCGGCCTGCACAGTGATCCCATTCACGGCATTTACGGCGGGCATCCATGAGAACAAGGATTGAAACCGAAACGGTAACTGCATTGGTATGACCATGCAGGCTAATTTACGGCGGGCATCCATGAGAACAAGGATTGAAACCCAGATCCCCGACAATATCCGCACGCCGGGGGCGATTTACGGCGGGCATCCATGAGAACAAGGATTGAAACTTTTAAATAACTCTAAAAACATTAAATAAGGTATAAATTTACGGCGGGCATCCATGAGAACAAGGATTGAAACGCACAAGCCACTGTGACTGCCCGGCACGTGTTGCAATTTACGGCGGGCATCCATGAGAACAAGGATTGAAACACCCTGCTTTCACGGCCTGCCTAACCACCCCACGCGGATTTACGGTGGGCATCCATGAGAACAAGGATTGAAACGTTTTACGCGCTCCGCAATGTGCCGTCAAATGGCAATTTACGGCGGGCATCCATGAGAACAAGGATTGAAACGTCAAAATCGGCTTGCTGCAAACGGAGACAACAGAAATTTACGGCGGGCATCCATGAGAACAAGGATTGAAACAAGATGATATCGGTTGCGTGCATGCTGTCCGCAACTGATTTACGGCGGGCATCCATGAGAACAAGGATTGAAACCTGTGGCGCTCATCCTTTATCGCCCCGGTCGCAGGTGATTTACGGCGGGCATCCATGAGAACAAGGATTGAAACTCCTCGGCCGAATGCCGCGCGCCGGTTTTTGCCAGGATTTACGGCGGGCATCCATGAGAACAAGGATTGAAACGTCATGTCTTTCTCGTGTTCTCTGTGTCTCTGTGGTATTTACGGCGGGCATCCATGAGAACAAGGATTGAAACTTTAGATCCTCCGCGCCGGCTATTTTCTCCACTTTATTTACGGCGGGCATCCATGAGAACAAGGATTGAAACATCTTTACCGTCATGCTTGCCGATCCCTGGATTTCCAATTTGCGGCGGGCATCCATGAGAACAAGGATTGAAACAATTCTATCGCTACAAAGACGCCACGTATCACAAAGATTTGCGGCGGGCATCCATGAGAACAAGGATTGAAACCCGTAAGTGACCTCAATATGATCGAATGAATGCCGAAATTTGCGGCGGGCATCCATGAGAACAAGGATTGAAACATTTAACGAATTGGTACTCAGCATCCCATAGTTGAATTTGCGGCGGGCATCCATGAGAACAAGGATTGAAACTAGACTTTGTCGTCGAGCCGGATAAAGGGGCTTCCGGATTTGCGGCGGGCATCCATGAGAACAAGGATTGAAACCAGAATCGCCGCGCGCTTGCTTCGGTCTTTTCTCGGATTTGCGGCGGGCATCCATGAGAACAAGGATTGAAACTCCACAGCCTGTCTACAATCCCTTCAGGACTGAGCGAATTTGCGGCGGGCATCCATGAGAACAAGGATTGAAACCCGATCCAGCGCTCCATTTCCTCGTCGACGCGAAAAGATTTGCGGCGGGCATCCATGAGAACAAGGATTGAAACCAGGAACATTTCGGCGATATGACGGCTGATGGGTCGAATTTGCGGCGGGCATCCATGAGAACAAGGATTGAAACCTCCCCAATAATAGGTGCTGCCCGGAGCCGTACCAACTATTTGCGGCGGGCATCCATGAGAACAAGGATTGAAACACCGTTTCCCCTTTCGCCTGCCTCCCGGCCATTTCCTATTTGCGGCGGGCATCCATGAGAACAAGGATTGAAACAGCATGATGCCTATCTGCGTACGCGTATAGCCCGCAGATTTGCGGCGGGCATCCATGAGAACAAGGATTGAAACCGGAAATAGAACGCGGGGCAGCGCTCGGTCCGGCCAGATTTGCGGCGGGCATCCATGAGAACAAGGATTGAAACATCCCGTTCTGGCCCCGACTGTATCCCGCGGCCTTCAGATTTGCGGCGGGCATCCATGAGAACAAGGATTGAAACCTCGCGCCCACTTCGGCCATGGCGCCCAGGCGGACAAATTTGCGGCGGGCATCCATGAGAACAAGGATTGAAACCGAAAATGCGTTTCAGTTATATAATGGTCGCCCAAAGGATTTGCGGCGGGCATCCATGAGAACAAGGATTGAAACAATATTCTGACCTGCGACTAGGATGCCAGGTCCTCCGATTTGCGGCGGGCATCCATGAGAACAAGGATTGAAACATAAATGACGGGTTCAAGGACCGGCCCGACATGATCGAATTTGCGGCGGGCATCCATGAGAACAAGGATTGAAACTTTGCATACTCCCGAGCCTGCGTCAGGTCGTACAGGATTTGCGGCGGGCATCCATGAGAACAAGGATTGAAACTATCCATAGGTCCAGTTGGGACCCAATTTCTTTGTCCAATTTGCGGCGGGCATCCATGAGAACAAGGATTGAAACTTTAAGACCAGCTTGGGAACAGAAGACATGTTCACTATTTGCGGCGGGCATCCATGAGAACAAGGATTGAAACTAAATTCCACGAGCCCCCTGAAGCCTTCCCTGAAGATTTGCGGCGGGCATCCATGAGAACAAGGATTGAAACTAAGTGACGGCCCCGGCAGCGGTGATATGCAGCTCGCATTTGCGGCGGGCATCCATGAGAACAAGGATTGAAACCGCCAAGTTACCATATCCCACCTGGGCGTTGGTTGAATTTGCGGCGGGCATCCATGAGAACAAGGATTGAAACCAATATGACTTTCCATTGCTGCCCACCCTGAAATCCGGATTTACGGCGGGTATCCAGAAGAACAAGGATTGAAACCTTGCCCCGTTGCCCCCGCCCAAATCGGTTACAATAATTTACGGCGGGTATCCAGAAGAACAAGGATTGAAACCCCCGCTCTTAGCCAGATACAAACTCTGCATATTGATTTACGGCGGGTATCCAGAAGAACAAGGATTGAAACTTGTAACCTAAGCCTTCAACAGATAATCAATCAACTAATTGGAAATCTAAAATAGGGCGATGAATGCAACCTGGTATCAGGCGTGGTAGAAATGCATTCTCGGCAGTTCCACAGCCGTGAGCAGCTTCCCGTAAACCGCTCCGGTGTCGATGCCGATTTTGTTCGAGGTAACGAAGGGCGTCTCAAAAGGTGTGTGGCCAAAGACCGTAATCTCGTTTGAAGCCCCTTCATCCTGTAGAAATCTTTCCCGAACCGTGAGAAGGCGGTCCAGTGGACAGCTATCCAGGTCCTCTCCGGGTATGGTTCCCGCGTGGATGAAAAGATAGCCGTCCAGCCTGAAGTATGGCCGAAGCGTTTCGATGAAGCGGGTGTGTTCGACAGGCAGAAATGATAGATCGCCCAGAGAGCGGACCGGGCTGTTCGAGTAGCTGTTCAGGGTATCCTCCACGCCGATAGACCGAAGCGTCCGCAGATGGTCGACAATGCCCGTCCGGGAATACTCCAGCAAAGCGTGCTCGTGGTTTCCCAGCAGAAAAACCGAGTTCTTGACTTTTCGTCCAACCTCCAGAAGATATTCGACCACCTCCCGCGACCCAGGTCCCCTGTTGATGTAATCCCCGAGAAAAACCAGGAAATCCCTGTCCGCGTCGAGGGGCAGCCGCTCTATAAGAGAGGTGAGCTTTCGATGGCACCCGTGAATGTCGCCAACGGCGAAGATCTTGTAGTTCGGAAAAGACTGCATCGCAACCTTTCGGCAATCGGGCCATGGCGCCCCGGAACCCATATAACGTCATGTTCCGGGACGCATTTGAACGGTATCAGTATCCGCCATCGAATTCAATGCCCAATAGTGTGTTTTGCGTGAGATTTGGGTCTCGGCCAAAGCCGGCGCCGCCGTGTTGAGCATCCCGTAGCTGATAACCGCAAGGTTCAGTAAAGTGTAACCGTCCCGAAGACTTCTTGAAACAGGCTCATTAAAACAATCCGCAGATTACCGGTCATCGACAGGGCACGGAGATAACGCAGATAAAATAAAGACATGCGGTGAAAGTTTACGAGGCCGCCCACCACGAGGGGCGTGGAGTTCGATGAAAGATGCGGTCCAATTCAAGATTCCGTTTTGGTTGATTTTCCGGCATCCGTGCGGCCGGAACTGGAAGCGACAAGGCTCGAAGGGTGCGTATCGATTCCACGGCGATAGAGTTCAACATCAACTATCCAACAAGTTCCGCCTGCTTGAGGATGGTATTCGAGTTTACACCCGGCTCCTCATTCGAAATGCAATCGCTGTCCTTTTTATCGCAGGTTACTGCGGTCCCGTCAACCCCAGGCTTGTGGCAAGAGATCCGCCCATCGTCCACGATATAATCTTGCCCGCGCTCGTATTAGGTGTTGCGGTCAATGTGCCGTTGGTTCCGCCGTTCAGGGCGTGGAGCGGGCTGGTTGCACCCGTGGCCTTGATAACGAAGGTCACTACGCCATTAGCAGCAACGGTCGCCGTAAAATACTTGGTATTAGCGTCAGCCTCCATAGACGTAAAGGTAGCGCTGTTTGCCGCCAGGAAGGTATTGTTAAGGCTGTAATAACTCGCGATGTTGGTTTCGATTGCGTGCACTCCAGGCCATACCAGGCTGGTCAGTCGCGCTTTCTGTATATACCTTTGATAGTACGGGACCGCGACCGCAGCCAGGATGCCGATGATCGCCACGACGATCATCAGTTCCACCAGTGTAAAGCCTTTACTCTCTCGCATCCTGATAAACAT
This sequence comes from Syntrophobacteraceae bacterium, assembly GCA_049520035.1. GTDB lineage: Bacteria > Desulfobacterota > Syntrophobacteria > Syntrophobacterales > Syntrophobacteraceae > SbD1. The sequence continues at coordinate 16,049 of JBEKQE010000274.1, forward strand.
TGTTTCTACCTTGTGAGTCATTGGCTTTATGGGCTAATGTTTCCTATTGAGTCTCTCGGTTCATACGAAGTATCGTCGATCGCCTCCCGCCTCTTTAGTCTTTTTCCCGCCCTGTTGCGAAAAAGATTGAGCAATATTCATGCCTTGATTCCGACTTTTCAGAACCTTTTGTTGAATCTATGTAAACCGGCCCTGGATAGTCATTCCAAATGCATAGGCCGGATAGGGAGGGCGATGAGTGATTTGTTGCCCGGCATTAATCCCTGCACCGGCTAACATATTTTGTGATTACTTGTGACAAAAAAAGGCAAGGTTGATCGAGATGAAAGATGGGGTCCAATTCAAGATTCCGTTTTGGTTGATTTTCCGGCATCCGCGCGGCCGGAACTGGGAGCGACAAGGATCGAACGGTGCGTATCGATTCCACGGCGCTAGAGTGCCACATCAACTATGCTACCAGTTCCAGCCTGTTTGAGGATGGTATTCGAGTTATCACCCGGCTTCTCATTGAAAGCCAATCGCTTTTTTTATCCAAGGTTACTGTGGCCCCGTCAACCCCAGGTTCGTCGCAAGCGAGCCGCCCATCGTCCAGGATATAACCTTGCCCGCGCTCGTATTAGGTGTTGCGGTCAATGTGCCGTTGGTCGCGCCGCTCAGGGCGTAGAGCGGGCTGGTTGCACTCGCGGCGGTGATAACGAAGGTCACTACGCCGTTAGCAGCAATGGTCGCATTAAAATACTTGGTATTAGCGTCAGTCTCCATAGTAGTAAAGGTAGCGCTGTTTGCCGCCAGGAATTGATTGTTAAGGCTGTAATAACTCGCGATGTTGGTTTCGATTGCATGCACTCCAGGCCATACCAGGCTGGTCAGTCGCGATTTCTGAATATACCTTTGATAGTACGGGACCGCGACCGCAGCCAGGATGCCGATGATCGCCACGACGATCATCAGTTCCACCAGTGTAAAGCCTTTACTCTCTTTCATCTTGATAAGCATTCTTTTCTCCTTGTTGGTCATTGGTTTTATGGACTAATGTTTCCTACTGGGTTTCTCGCGGTTCACATGAAGTATCGTCAATCGCCTCCTGCCTCTTAAGTCTTTTTTCCGCCCTGTTGCGAAAAGACCTGGCGGGCTGCGCTCCGTTTACGCGCGGCACCCCGCCTGCGGTTCTTTTCATAGTTAGGGGTGTTCCAGTGAAACATGAGTTACTGTTGCGAAAAAGCCCCAGCAAGATTGATGCCTTGATTCCGACTTTTCAGAGCCTTTTGTTGAATCTATGTAAACCGGCTCTGGATAGTGATTCCAAATGCATAGGCCGGATGGAGGGGGCGATGAGTGATTCGTTGCCCGGCATTAATTTCTGCACCGGCTGGCAAATTTTGTCACTACTTGTGACAAAAAACGGCAAGGTTGATCGAGATGAGGAGCTGAAAGGATTTGCTCCGTGAAACGCCTGTTGTTTGATTCTCAGTATCGGGGAGTGGAATGCCGTGGGGTGCGTTTCAAGGCGAGCCGTTATTTTACCGCTGCCAGGTGTTGTTATTTCGACAATCGGCGCAGGCTGTTTCGGGTGGACACCGGTACAGAATCATCATGTCCGGGTTGAGTCCTCGTCCGATGAAGAACGCTGTTTAATACTAAAATTGCGTTCAAGATGGCGCCAATATTAGCGATGATCAAAATCCCCCCTGTCCCCCTTTAGGAAAGGGGGGATAATCTGGTCATTCCTCTTACCGTTAGCCGGAAGGAGTACCGCCTCGCGGGTGGGCGGGTGGGCTGTCGAGATCGGTGATTGAGCCCGCCGAAGCCTCTACGGCCACCGCCGAATGGTCGATCTCTAGGCTCCGCGGGGCGGGTCCCACCGCCCCCGGGGCGGCAAAGAACCCTTTCCGGACGGAAACTGATTACATCCCTAAATCATGAAATTATGCGCAAACCTGAGACTTTTACGGCCCCGCGATGATAACCGTCAGGGAAAAGTCTCTCCAAATCTTCAATTTCGATTCCATTGTCTTCGCAGGTTGCATAAACTGTCGGGATTGAACCGGTTTCCTGGAATCGCCTGCGAAGGAATCTTATGATCTTCCAGTGCTCATGGGTCAGGCTTTCAGGCATTTTCAGTTCTTCACTCTTACACAGGGCAAAATCTTCATCCCATTCCGACGGATCAACGAGAAATCCATAAGCATCCACTCGATACACTCTTTTTTCCGAAAAGTCGGGAATTTTATCCACCCCTGTCTTTTCAAGCCACAAAGGATGGATGTGTTGAGCTCTGTAGGTCAACCCCGCCAATTTGCATGCTCCCCGGAGATAACCTGTTGGAAAGAGTCTTTTCAGGTCCTTTGTGCGCAGCTTCAGATTCCTGAGGGTTTGATAAACACCAGGACAACGGCCGGTTTCCATGAAAGTGTTCCGTATAAAATAGATGACCCCCCAGTGGGAAGCCGTTAACCCACCGGAGATATTGACTCTGTCAGCCATTTCCTCTGCAAAGGTTTCATCCCACGTGTAGGGATTCTCCAGGAAATCGTCTCCATCAGTCTCATAAGTCTTATCTTTTAGTTGAAGAAATGCTGCCATAACTCTCCTCCTGCTTTGTTAAAGCGTGAAAAAGGGATCGAGCGAACGATCCCGGCGTTCTGCCCAATGAAGCGGCAGTAGCGGTTAACGGCCCATTACATCTGGTCGAGCCACCACCCAGAGTGCCCCGTCTTTCGCGGTCTGGACGAGTTTATTGCTGACCCGGCCCATATCGAATTCCTCGACCGTCGATACCCCACGCCTCCCGACCACGATAGTGCCGTATCCGCCGGATCTGGCTTCTTCGAGGATGGTTCCCGCTCGTGTGGTCGCCCCCATAATGACTTTGGTCGATATCTCCCCGGGGAGGATACCCGCCGCCTGAAGTTTTACGCAAGCTTTCCGGAAAATCGGCTCAATTTCATTTCTCGCCCTTCGCTCACGTTCTTCCTCGAACTGCCGGGCTCCCGGACCGTTCAGCCCGTTCATTTCCGAGACTTTCCTGACCACGTGAAGCAGAAGTATCTTCTTGCTCACTCCCTCCACGATCCTGGCCAGATGTTCTACAGCCAGCATAGAGCCATCCGATGAATCGATGCCGACAATGATTTTCTCCGGCTCCGGTCTGCCGCCGACCAACCAGACCGCCAGATCGGATGCTCTGAGGACGACCTTGTTGGCCACCCCGCCAAGCGCCGGGTCCGGTATAGTGCTGAGCCCCCTTCTGCCAAGGATGACGCAAGCATACCCAAGATGTGACTCGGCCCTGATGTCCCTGGCTATTCCTTCTTTTCTTTCCCTCACGTCCACCTTCACCGCCGAATCGGGAAACCCGGCATCACCGAAAACCTGGCAGGCCTTTTCCATGAAGAAATTTATTCTATTTCCCTGCTGGGTCTCCCATGAGCGCACCGTCTGGACCTTCTGCTGCCAGACCGGGTCTTGCTCCAGGTCCCAGAACGCCTCCGGAACCTTGCTCGTAATATGGAGCATCACGACTTCGCTATTATCGGGAGACAAAACCTGACTCACGTAATTAACAGTTTCCAGGGACTGGTACGATCCGTCGACAACAAGCAGGACTCTGTTTTTGGAGCTGTCCATTGTTCGCACTTTCTCAGGATGACGATGAGCGCCAACTGCATCAGTACCAAACTGCTGCTTGAAAGGGTTTAAACCAGCAGGGTGATGAAAAAGGGTTCTCTGGTGGGAGACACGCCTGAAAATTCCTAATGATTTCGCCATTCCCTACCGGGTGACGTCTGCAGGGTCTTTCGCCCTGATGCGGGAATTCCAATCCTTTTTCATCACCCTGCCAGGGCGGCGAATCTGATCCCCGATAAACAGGGTTTCGCAAAAACCCATAACAGTATGGAGACAACCGGCTTCTGTGTCAACCCGGAAGAATCAGGACCATGACGTGAAAAGGGCCTTTTCATTCATTGGATGCAGTTTTCCCCCTTTATTTTTTTATTGTTGCTTTTTATAGTATTTTTTACGGACAAAATAATTATATTACATTTTTGGAATAGTAGAGCATTGTCTAACATCGGTGATTGTTGAAAGGAGATTTGTTTAAATGATTTACGTGTCAGAAAAAGCCGAAGACGTTTTGAAGGATTATTTCAAAGAAAAGGAGATCACCCCGATCCGGGTTTTCCTCCAGACCGGTGGCTGAGCAGGTCCATCACTGGCGATGGTTCTGGACGAACCAAAAGAAACAGACGACGTATATAAAATAAACGGCTTTACAATGTTGGTCGATAAGGAGCTTCACGAAAAAACCAAGGACATCACAGTAGATTATGTCTCCTACGGGATGGGTTCCGGCTTCCGGGTGGCATCCGAAATACCGGTTAGCACGGGGAGCGGCTGTTCGCCTTCGTGTAGTTGCTAGTACATTGTCAACTAAGTTATAAAAGGTTTCGTCGCGGTTATGCGCGAAAACATCCGGACCTGAAAGTCATTTCACAATCCCAATGACTCCGCAAGCTACCCGCGCGCCTGACGCGCCTGTCGGTTGGGTTTTGAAATCGTCGGCATGGGCGTGAACGATTACCGAACGGCCAATGATCGATTTGGGTCCTTCGAGGCTGATAATATTGTCGGTCACTTCGAGTCTGGCCAGGCCGTTCTTGTCGGCTTCGAGATTACCAAGATCGCCAAGGTGGCGTTTTTCGGCTGTCGGAGCCGCATGTGGCATATCATTGGGATTGAAGTGGCCCCCTGCGGAATTGGCATCGGGGGAGGTGCAGTTTCCGAATTGGGGAATTAGAGATGGCCAATTCAAGAATTGAGGGAAGGGCACCATTTTTCATCCTCGCCGGCATTCTGGTTGCTCTTGACCAGTTGACAAAATACCTGCTCGTCAACGCAATTCCGCTGAACACCGGGGTCCCCATAATTCCCGGTCTCCTTAACCTGGTTCATGTTCACAATACGGGAGGGGCATTCAGCATCCTGGCAGGGTCGGGATATCCCTGGCGACAACAGGTTCTCATAGGACTTACCATAGTGGTGGTTGCCGCAATCGCTTATGCATACGGCAAAACCGGCAAAAAGGACAACTGGACCCGAATCGCGTACGTATGCATTACCGGCGGGGCCATTGGGAACCTGACCGACCGCATTAGATTAGGAGAAGTGATCGATTTTCTGGACGTCTACGTGGGAAACTGGCACTGGCCGGCCTTCAATGTGGCCGACGCCGCCATTTCTACGGGCGCGGTAATGCTGCTGGTCTCACTCATAAGAAAAAGGTAACCGCTGCCGCCCGAATACCTGGAAGAAATCAGGTCCCCAGGGCAACATCCATAAGAGTTACTTAGTGTCAGTTTTTTTGACCAGCTTTATGGTGAAATCCTGCGGGAGTCTCTTTCTTACCTTTCTGTCCCAGATTTCCTGCTGAATTACAAGACTGTCGTTAAAGATTTGCGTAATCACCCCGCTGTGCTCTCCCACCGGCGTGCCGACGGAGACTATATACCCCTTGCCGGTGGAATCCTCAATAACCGCCCTCTTGCCCAGTTCACCCCAACTGATCGCCTTGAGTCCTCTTTCGATTTCGCTCAGGGTCATTTTTTGGAGAGGCGTAAGGGGCACCCCGCCTTGCTGCTCATCCTCCTCTTCAGACGTACGGGTGCTTGTGTCCAGCGAAACGAAAGGGACAAAGGGATCAAGCGCCTTTACCGGGACAAAAGTGAAGTTGGGGGCCATCAGGGATGCGGTCGTTTTCTGTATCAGCGGGATGTATTCCGGGGGACCACCTATTTCAGTGGGCTCAGCTTGGGAGGGAACCGCCAACTGAGCAGGTTGCCCGGCCTGCACTTGCAAGGCTTGCTCCGGGTTCGCTGGAGGGGGTTCTGCCGGCTGGTGCGCGGTAGTTGCCTGCTGCGGGGTCTTCACGGCTTCCGGCGCTGAGTGAGCCTGTTCCCTCTCGCCTGGAGAAGCCTCCGGCGGATTGGCGGCGGTTTGCTCTGCGCTCTGTTCTGCCCCTTGCTGGGCCGCTGAAATGGAAAAGGTCCAGGCCGCCATTGCAAGCAGCAGGACAAAAATCAGAGAAAAACGGCGCGCGGCTGCTCTCCCCATAAGAGGCGCTTTCATTATCCCCCCCAGTTTCTCTCGACAAAAGCACCCTGTGCAATATCATAACTAATAACGTATACTAATACTCTATTTTTCATTGAGATGGAATAATTTCGAAAATAATTCCCCTCCTTCATTCCCGGTTCGAAACAGATTCGATTGGTTTCCCCTCGCTCAGTTGCCTGCAGAAATCTTCCACGAGGGCTCGCTTCGGATAGCCCGGATAAAGCTCGATTACTTTTTCGAAGGCCGCGACGGCTCCGTCAGCATCTCCCGCTCTGGCTAAAAAGAAGCCCAGCGCAAGCCATGCGTTAGAATTCTCCGGGTCGCCTTCGAGGACTTTTCTGACCGCTTCCACCGCGTGTCGCGCATCGTCTTTGTTATAGAAGTACCATCCCTTGAGCAGCCAGGCGTCACGAGAATCGGGAGAAATTTCCAGGGCCGCATCCAGGCGCCTCTCCCCCAGGTCCTGGAAAAACTTCGGCAAATGTTTCACTTGCACTAAAAATGCCACCGCCATGTTGAAATTGAATCTGGAAAATGGATTTCGCACATATTTCTGGAAAGATTTCCATTTTCCCTTTTGCACGCTGTTTTGAGCATCTTCCTTTCGGAGGTTCTCAATTTCTGTCTGCAAGTGCGGATCGCGGGGGTCTTTTAGATATTCCCGCTCGATTATCTCACGGGCAAACTGCTGCTCGCCGTGTTTTTTGAACTCCAGAGCGACCCATAGCTCGGGTGGCAGGTCTCCCGGATCGGGGATGCCGTCATGGTTGATACCGGCCTCCTGGGGACCGAAATTGGAAAGGATTGCCAGCAGGCCCCTTTCAACCAGACCCTTCTTGTAAGGGGAGTTATCGGTCTGTTGCACGTACTTGAGGGACTCGAGCGTCCATTTGTAAGCCTCTTGGGGCTTGTTCACCATAACGCAGGCATGGGCCACGTTCAGGCATAGCTGTGGAAGGGCGCTTGCGTCGGCATCACTGTCCCTGCTTCGGATAAACTCTTCGCCGCGTTCGATCGCTTCGTCTATTTTCCCCAGTTTTATGAGGGCTATGATTAAGGCGTTCTCGGCCAGCACAACGGCCTCGCGTCCTTTTCTACCGAGTTCAATCGCCTTTTCGGCATATTTGACGGCCTCTTCGTACCGGTCTGCCTCGCAAAGGGTGTTGGCATAGTCGGCGTTTGCCCGCGCGTTGTTGGGCGTTTTTGTTACGGCGTCGTAATGGATGGTGATTTTGTTTTCCCAAACACCGTTCCGAAAGCATGTCAGAACGGCAAGGCACGCGGCGCAAATAAGAAGGACCGAACAGGCGGTCTTTGCGAATTCGACTTCCGAAAGCCGGCCGGCAACTCGCCTGAACAGGGTCACCAGAAGGGCCGCCACCGAAAGATAAAAACCTATCGAGGGCAGGTAGAGCCTGTGTTCAAAGACCAGTTCCAGTGGGATGATGGTCGATTCGATTACGAGATTCAAAAAGAACCAGGCGATTCCGTATGTGATCACGGGAAATCGCCTTCGCAACCTGAAGGCAAGAAAAATGAGGGCGCCGATCAGGAGCAGAGAGGGAAGCGTCGTAAGTGGGTTGAAAAGCGAAGTTGAAATCTCAACTTCATGCTCCATCGATAACCGCGCCGGGTCCGGCCAGAGCAGGAGCGACATATACCATACTACCACCCGCCCCTGCGTAAGCAGGCGTTCCACCAGGTTGAAATCCCTCCCGGCGTACCCGTTGACGACTACAGGCAGTATAATGGCCAATGCGTAAACAGAGGATGAAAGCAGCGCCGCAAAGGCTGTCACGCAGACTTTCCAGCCGGTTTTCCGGAACATGGCCCAGGCTTTTTTCAGCCACGCGGAATCGAAAAACCAGATATCGGTTAAGGCCAGCGCAACCGGCAGGACCGCCGAGTTTTCCTTTGAAAGGAAGCTGCAAACGGCGCTAAGCGCGCAAAGAAAGTAGAAAACAGTGGCGCTCCGCGCCTTTTTCCCGGAAAGAAGGCGCGCCTTTATGAAGCACGCCGTGCTCAGGGTAAAGAAGAGCGCCTGCATGGAAGCCATGCGCTGAACGAGGTATGTTACGGCGCTTGTCTGGACAGGGCTCAAAGCCCATATGGCGGCGGCGCACAGTGGGAAAAAGTTCGCTATTTCAAAAAGGGGCGCTTCTTTGTCCCTGTCCTTTGAAGCGGCCAGGACCTGCCTGATGAGCCAGAAGACCGCAAAGAAAACCAACAGGTGAATCAGCAGATTCACGGCGTGAAAATAGACAAGGTCGCTATGCCCCAAAGAGTGATTGAGCGCCAGGGTGATTACGGGCAGAAACCGCGACCAGCCGAATGTCGACTGTGATAGCGAAAGAAGTTTGGAAAACGATAGCGAGTCCAGGTAGAGCGCTTTTTCATATACGAAAGTATGAAAATCGTCGAGGTAAGGCGGCGAGGTGAATGTGTTCGAGTAAGAGGAAAAAATCATCAAAACAATGAAGAAGGCAAGTATATAAGGAAGTGCTTTTCTCTTTCGAGTGCCTGTCCCAACTGCCATTTCCGGCGCCGCCGTTTCGGGAAGTGAAAAAGTGAAAAAAGATGAAAAGAATGCCGGTGCTACACCGGCATCCTTTTCGCGGCCTCATTTAGTTTATCGCAGGTTACTGCGGCCCCGTCAATCCCAGGTTCGTGGCAAGCGAGCCGCCCATCGTCCACGATATAATCTTGCCCGCGCTCGTATTAGGTGTTGCGGTCATTGTGCCGTTGGTTCCGCCATTCAGGGCGTGGAGCGGGCTGGTTGCACCCGTGGCGTTGATAACGAAGGTCACTACGCCGTTAGCAGCAATGGTCGCATTAAAATACTTGGTGTTAGCGTCAGCCTCCATAGAAGTAAAGGTAGCGCTGTTTGCCGCCAGGAATACATTGTTAAGGCTGTAATAACTGGCGATATTGGTTTCGATTGCGTGCACTCCGGGCCATACCAGGCTGGTCAGTCGTGATTTCTGAATATACCTTTGATAGTACGGGACCGCGACCGCAGCCAGGATGCCGATGATCGCCACGACGATCATAAGTTCCACCAGTGTAAAGCCTTTACTCTCTCTCATCTTGATAAACATTGTGTTCTCCTTGTTGGTCATTGGTTTTATGGGTTAACGTTTCCGATTGCATTTCGCGCGGTTCATATCAACTATCGTCATTCGCCTCCTGTCTCTTAAATCTTTTTTCCGTCCTCTCGTGGAAAAGGGTGAGCAAGATTGATGCCTTAATTCCGACTTTTCTGAAATTTTTGTTGAATCTATGTAAACCCGCCCCGGATAGCGATTTCAAATGCATAGGCCGGATGGAGGGGGCGATGAGTGATTTGTCGCCGGCTATTAATCTCTGCTTCGGCTAACAAATCTTGTCATTACTTGTGACGAAAAACGGCAAGGTTGATCGAGATGAGGTAGCAATGGGGATGCTGGATATATTTGGGTGCAGAAAAATGATTAGGCAAGAAAGGAAGCGCCTCCATGGGTATTGGCGCCGTACTATTGTTCGTTTTGCAAACCGAGGATTACTGCAAGGGAGCCGTTAAGCTGCCACCCGGTAATTTTACCCCCTGCCGTAAGCGGATGTGCGCTCAAAGTCATGCCGTTCAGCGTACGGAGCGGACTGGTGGCGCCCGCGTTTATAACGAAGTTCACAGTAGAGCCGGAAGGGGTCGTAGTAAAGTAAGTCGTATTGGCGTCGGTAAGCTGAGCATTAAAGGTCGCGCCTGTAGGGAACGGCAAGGTCGGCTGAAAGGCGTAATAAGCCGCCAGGTTGTTTTCGATTACGTGGACCCCGGGAAAAACCAGGCTGGTCAGGCGTGATTTCTGAATATACCTTTGATAGTACGGCACCGCGACTGCAGCCAGTACCCCAACTATCGCCACGACTATCATCAATTCCACCAGTGTAAAACCTTTGCTCCCCCTCATCGTTATAAACATATTGTATCCCCCTCCCGCCGGGCGGGTTTTTCGGGCCGTCATTTCTCTGCGGGTTTCGCATGGTTCATGTTTCATAGTAATTATCGTCAATAACCTGTCGTGCTTTAGTTTTTTTACCGTATGCATCGTAAAATGGGTTGAGCAAAAGTAATGCCTGAATCAGGATTTTCTTGTCTAATCATTGTAAAAAGACCCTGGAATGAGGTTCCAGGCGCATCGACACCTATATGGCGGGTGGTGGCCAGGTCTTTCGGAGGGCATCCGTTGCTGCACAGCCGACAATTTTTGTCACTACCTCACGAAAAACGTTACAGCAGACCTGTTCGAGATAACCGTTGACCGCAGCGCCTTTTCGCTTTCCATGGACGGGATCTTCGGTGGAATCAACATCCTGCGATGCTCACGCGAGGTCTTGACCTCTCCTCCTCTCGATTGGTATGCTTCGCGGCATTGGGACGGGATTGACCGATCCCGGGGGATGTTGCCGAACGTGGAGGCCGAGTTTACGAGACTCGTGTTTCGTTATTTGGGTCGATTTGCTGTGGTTGCAAGCGGTTTTGGATTTTTGGACCCGCAGAGGTTAAAATGAATCTTTCAGATTTGCTGAAAATCACAGACGGTAAGATGGTGCTTTTCATAACACCTTCAGATGCCGATTATATAAGAAACAGGCAGGAAATAAACATTCTGCAAAAGTCAGCGCGGCATTTAGACATAATAGCTCCGAGGGATATACATGGAGTAAATCCAACCGGAATCATGCGTATTCTGTTGACCAATTTAAAGGTGGTTGCTGCGAATATCAAAAAGTACGATGTAATCTTTATCGGCGGAATTCCTCAGCTTATAGTCCCTTTTATTCAATTTCGGCTTCGAAAGAAAGTGCTGATAATAGATTTTTTCATTTCTATTTACGATACGCTTGTCCATGACCGGCAGGTCCTGTCTCCACCGAACCCTCTGTCCCGGGTATTGAAAATGCTGGACAGGAAGGCGCTCACAGGAGCGGATCACGTGATTGTAGACACACGCGAGCATGCCGCATATTTTTCCGGGATGTTTGGCGTCGGTTCGGACAAAATGACGGTTATGTATCTCGAGGCCGACAAACAAATATACTACCCGCGAAATGTGGCCAGGCCGCGTGATTTAAGAGATAAATTCGTCGTCTTCTTTTTCGGTGCAATGAATCCTCTCCAGGGCGCCGAGGTTATTCTGGAATCGGCAGGAATTTTGGAAGAGCACGGGAGCATAGTTTTCATTATTATCGGCCCTTATGAGAAAATAAGAAACTTCGGACTGTACTCTAAACTGAAGAACGTCAGGTTTGCAGCGCGGTGGCTTCCTCAGACTGAAATAGCCGGCTACATAGCAACCTCGGATGTGTGTCTTGCCGGACATTTCAACGCGGATGTTGAAAAGGCTGCCAGGGTCATTCCGGGAAAGGCCTATTCATACCTGGCCATGGAAAGGCCGGTGATTCTCGGGGACAATCCGGCCAATAGAGAGCTTTTCTTGACTGAAACAAAGAATGTGCACTTCGTGAAAATGGGTGATCCCGAGGCGCTGGCGGATAAAATCCTCGAATTGGCCGGTGTGCGGGAAAGGGGGTGAGCAATTGGAAGACAACTGGCTGCCGATGCCCAGATACAAGTTGCGAAGGAACCTTGTCAAAAGGATACTCGCTGGAGAGTTTCTGTCGGGCAAGACGTGCCTGGAATTGGGGTATGGCTCTGGAGATATGCTTTTGCTGTACGCCTCGCTTGGGCTGGATGTGTTCGGTTTTGATATATCGGAATTGGCTTTCGAAAATGCCAGGCTTAGAATCGAAAAACATCCGGCGCTCAAGAGCAAAATACGCCTCGCTCAGGATAAAACTGATGTATACGGCAGACGATACGACTACATTATGGCCTTTGAGGTCCTCGAGCATATCGAAGATGACCTCTCCTGCATAAAAGAGTGGTGGAATATTCTAAATGAGCATGGAAAGCTTCTCATTTCAGTTCCGGCTCATCAGAGCAAGTGGGGGTGGGGCACCGATGTCGTTGCGGGCCACTACCGGAGATATGAAAGAGCAGGTATGAGCAACCTGCTGATGACAGGAGGGTTCAAGATTCAGTACTTTTGGAACTACGCTTATCCCCTGTCGATATTGCTGGATGTTTTTCTACAAAGAACAGGTATTGAAGGATGGGAGAAGAGTCTCACAAAGGAGGAACTCTCGAAGCAAAGCGGAATCAAGAGGAAAAGGAGCCTTTTCAACCGTTTGGTATCAAGCGATTTATTTCTGGCCCCTTTTGTTGTCCTGCAGCGGTGTTTTCTCGAAAAAGATTTGAGTTCGGCATTCCTGGTCGTTGCTGAGAAGATGCACCGCAGCGGGAGGTCCGGATGAAGTACGCGGTCATGGTTCCCGTCTTCAGTGCAGAAGACACGATCGGGTAATACATAAAATCCCTGCTTGACCAAAGAGGTGTAACCCATGGGAAAGATTATTGCATTCTTGTCTTGGACGACAGGTCGACCGACAGGACTCAGCAGATCGCTTATAATAGCAATGGATATATTATATGTTAGAGGGTAGGACAAAGGTAAACTATATATTATTAATGAAGATAGTAATTACAACCAGTCTAATTACCTACCTTATGTATTCGTCTAATATTGCTATGCTAGCTGCTACTTTATCTAATATTAAACTCTCATTGGCAGGCTTAACATTTATTATACTCCCATTAGTATTGTGTATTGGTGGAATAAATTTGTGGTTACTTATGAACTCTATATCTCGTATACCATTAAACATATTTATACGAGCGTATAGCTATGCGTATGCTGTAAATTTATTTTCTCCAGGCCAACTTGGAGATATAAGTGTGGCTTTATTTCTCAAAAAGAATGGTGTATACTATAGTCACTCTACCTTAGCCTATGCAGTTGACAAATTTATAAGCATGATGTTTGCCATATCAATTGGATACATCGGTGTAAGATTTCTACTCACAGATTTAGCGGGGCAAATATGGATATTTGCTATTCCAGTAATATGTGTAATATGTGCTATGACATGTGTTGTGCTTATAGTATATATGCCTAGTGATACTGGCCGAATTGGGCGTGTTAAACAATTTATAAAGAATACGTATAAAGAAGCGGTGCTATGGGATGCTAAGTATACGCTTATACTACTTAATATTGCGTTAACTATTATTCGATGGCTAGTGTTAAGCGTGACATATTACCTTGCTTTCCGTGCTTTTGGAATAGAGGCCAAATGGCCTGAAGTAGGTATAATTCCGATAATATCTACCTTGATTGGATACATACCGATTTCGGTCGGTGGAATTGGAACTGTGGAATTATGTGCAGTATATCTGTTCTCCTTAATTTCAATTGATAGGGTTTATGTAATAGATGTTTATATATTTATCAGATTCATCACGTATTTACAGGCAGGTGTCATTCTCGGTTTGTGTACCTGGCAATTCAGAAGGGCACGGACTCTTTAGTGAGGATGTTCACCAATTCCTATTGCTCCGTGATACTAACGAGCGTACAGAGGGGCTCGGAGAAAACGCGGCTCTCTCTAAATTCCATTCGGCTGCCATCAGCGATTTTCTTTCACATAGGAGATCTACATGCGTCCCAAAATAGTACTATTTAATCCGATACCTTCGACGATCAGCCGCCGCAAGGGAGTCTTGCCGCTCGCATTGCTCTCTATTGCAAGGGGGCTGGATGTGGGAAAATATGAGATCGTAATCATTGACGAAGCGGTTGAAAGCTTCCCGGAAGAAATTGTGCAGGACGCCCTATGCGTTGGCATCAGCGCCATGATAGGCTATCAGATAAACAGTGCGCTCAAAGTTGCTAAACGTATCCGCAAACTATATCCAAAAGTCCCTCTTGTATGGGGCGGCTGGCATCCTTCCATTCTACCCGAGGAGACAGCAGCCAGTGATTTTGTTGACTATGTCATTCGCGGTCAGGGAGAAATCACTTTTTACGAACTGATAAACGCCTTGGAAGGAAATAAGACCTTAGATAGTGTTTTAGGGTTGACTTATAAGGTCAATGGAAACGTAAAATCAAATCCTGGCAGACATTTATCTGATCCAAATGCATTCCCTCCATTGCCATATCATCTGATAAATATGAAAAAATACATCCATGCGAGTGAATTCGGCGCCAGGACGGTCACTTATCTTTCGAGCATTGGATGTCCGTTTAGCTGCGGTTTCTGTGCAGAACAGGTAGTTTACGGAAAACGTTGGTTGCCACTAAGCCCTGAGCGGGTGATATCCGATTTCAAGTACCTCAAAGAGCAGTATAAGATCGATTCTATAATAATTAACGATAGCAATTTTTTTACTAATGAGAAACGTGTTGTTGAAATATGTGAACATATGATGAGTGAAGAGTTGAATCTAAAATGGGGGAATGCTAACGGCAGAACAGATCAATTGGCAACATTTGAAAGGAAAACATGGCAGCTCATGTGCGATAGTGGCCTTCAATGTATTCTCACCGGCGCCGAGACTTATGATGATGGTATTCTTGAGATTATCAACAAAAAAGCGACTATTGACGATACTATCAGGCTGACCCATATTGCCAATGAGTTTGGAGTTAAGATTAAATTCTCCTTCATGATAGGCCTACCGATAGAGAATAGACAAATATCGGTGAATGAGGAGTTTGATAGTGTTATAGACTTTATCAACCAGCTTTATGATGTTAACAATAAGAACCATTTTCTGCTATTTTTATACACACCTTTCCCAGGTACACCGTTGTACATAAAATCCATTGAACTAGGATATAAAGGTCCGGATAGTCTAGAAGCCTGGGGATGTTTTCTCGAAGGATTGAATCATGCGTCTACGCCTTGGACAAACATGGCTGTGGCAGAGAAGGTGTATCAAGTAAATTTCTATTTCCCTTTCATAAGCAACTCGGCCTTCGATATCATAAATCAATATCCACGTGTTGTAAAATGGATGCTGCTTCCATTTGAACGAATGCTCTATTTGGTTATGAAATTTAGAATTAAGCACAAATTCTTTGATTTGCCCGTAGAGTTCAACATGATTAAGCTCATATTCAAACTTTTGAAGAGGAAGATCTGAATGAAAACGAGATAGTCCCGGAGGCCATCCGGCAGTATTGGCAGGCCGGAGTCAAAATCTCGTTTGAAGCGGCGCTCTGAAGGACCCCTGTGACCAGTTACCCTTCATCAGTATCCCAACACCTCTCCAACCAATTTCACGTGGATACGGCCTCTTTTTCTGTGGCCTTCGATGATGCTCCACATGTTGCAGATACGTTCAGCCGACCGGCAGTCGATGCACAATCCGTTGCCCGTGCAGGGTGCTGCGACGCCGAGGCGAATCGCGTTGATCGGCGCGGCATAGTATTTAACCCTGGCGATGGCCGAATCCAGGTCGGGGGCCACTTTATTCATTCCGACCACGAGGATCACCTTGTCGGGACCGAACATCATGGCCGCCACACGGTTTCCCAGGCCGTCCAGGTTGACCAGTCTGCCGTCCAGGGTGATGGCGTTCGAACTGGCTATCATTACGTCCGCGTTGAGCCCCTTGCGCCTCGCTGCCAGGCTTTCCTGAGGCGTAAGCCCGTGCTGGAAAGGATCGACGATCTTCACTTCCGGCAAAGCGGCTATTCTTTTCCACAGTCCCATCGAAGCGGTGGTAATCGAACCGCAGCGATAAACGACCGCCCCATGCGGGATCATTGCCAGCACCTCCTCGAGCGCCTGGGCGGCACTGGCCGCATAACTGCCTTCCATGCGCCGTTTCTCGAGGTTTTGAATAATTTGCTGCGCGGTTCTTTCGTTCCAGCTTATCTGGTTTTTATCCATCTTCAACCTCCCTTTAAAATAACTCCTTTCGGTTCTATCGCTTCGCGACGAACAGGGGGAAAAAATTCCTCTTGGTTCTATCGCTTCGCGACGAACTCCCACTCGTCTCCGTGCGGGGCCGTGCTAACCTGGAGGTGCCCCATCCATTGCCGATCGTTCTGTTTCGGGTAATCCTCCCTGTAATGCGATCCCCGGCTTTCGACCCTCCTGATAGCTCCTTCGAGAATAAGGCAGGCCGCTCTTGCAGCCGAACGCAGCTCAATGGCACCGACTTGGGCCGGGGTCAGTGTTTTTTTGCTTCCCGGCCCGGAAAACGAGAAGCCCCCCATGATTTCCCGCATATTGCCCAAAGCTCGCGAAAGCCCCGCCTGGTTTCTCACTATCCCCCCCTCTTCCCACATAATTTTGCGGATCCGGTCCAGAAGACCGGTTTCGCCACACCGAATGCCCTCAAGGGCCCCGAACTGTTCATCGAGCCGCCTCAGGACAGATCGGCGCTCTTCTGCGCCGCTCCCCTTGGCCCAATCGGCCGATGAATTCCCGGCCCGTGCTCCGAATACCAGGGTTTCGCTAAGAGCATTGCCTCCCATCCTGTTGGCGCCGTGCAGTCCACCGGTGACCTCTCCGGCCGCGAAAAGCCCCGGAACAGAGGCCTCCCCCTTGCCGTCGATTTTTACTCCACCCATGGTATGGTGGGCCGCCGGGGCTATGCGAAGAGGACGGGTGAGCGCCCCGCGGCGATCTCCAAGTATAATCCGCATCGAGGCTGAGAAGGGATCGCTTTGCCATTTTTCCTCCGTAACGTCCCTCAGATCAAGGAAAATCCCCTGGCCGTTTCGATAAATTTCCTGAAAAAGCGCCAGTGAGAGGCGGTCCCGAGCCCTTTCCGCCGCAGGGCGTTCATCTATAGCGTATTTTTTGAGAATATCTTCGCCGCCCTCATTTACAAGTAGACCGCTGTCAGCCAGCCTTGGCGGAATCACCAGGGGCGCGTGTCCGGGTTCGGCAAGGCATACCGGATAAAACTGCACGAATTCGACGTCCTGGAGGAGCGCTCCGGCCTCAATCGCCAATGTCCATCCATCCCCCAGCATCCGCCCCGGGTTGTCGTGGCGAAAGTAGAGCGCGGCAGCCCCGCCGGTTGCCAACACCACTGCCCCGGAACTGAACGCGACAAGCTCACCTGATCGCCGTGCAAAGCCCGTAAGGCCCGCCACTCCGTTTTCTATCACCAGGCCGGTGGCCGTCAGGTTTGGCATGAACCGCGTCCCCAACTCCCTGTTTTTTCTGAGCAGGCAGTGCACTATCTCCTCACCCATGACAGGAGGGCGGCCTTTGGCGAATAGATATCCATGCCGCACTTCAGCCTGGATCCCCCACCTCATAAGTTCACCCAGCCTCTCAGGGGCCTCTTCGCACAGAATTTCGGCAAGAACTGACTGATTTATTCCACGGCCTGCCTGAAGAGTGCGCTCCAGATGTCCGGCCGCTCCCGAACTCTGAGCACCCCCCATCACGCCGGCGCTCAACCCGGTACAGGTGGACTTGCCTGGCTCTGCCTTGGAGACCACAAGAACATCAAGCCCGGCTTCCCGCGCCGATATGGCAGCCCTGAGGCCGGCGGCCCCGCTGCCCAACACCAGAACGTCGCAAGCAACATGTTCCATATGCCCACCATCTTGCCGAGCCATGAAGCTGACCCTTTGATTGCTCCAGTACTAAGGCACCAGAACTATTTTGCCGAACATCTGACCCCGCTGCATAATCTCATACGCGCGCCTGCCCAGGCTAAGAGGAATCACTTCGCCGAGGACGGTCTTGATCCTGCCGCTCCACAGCAAGCGGGTAACATCTCGAAAGTCCTGCGGACCGCCCATCGTGCTCCCGATAAGGCTTATCTGCTTGCCGAATATCCTGCGGACGTCGATTTCGACCTGCGGACCGCTGGTGTTTCCAACGATCACTATCCGGCCTCCTCTCGCCGCGACGGCCATGCTGATGTTAAGGGTAGCCGCGCCTACGTTGTCCACCACAAGATCCACCCCGCGGTTTGCGGTGAGTCTCCGGATCTCCTTGCCCCAATCGGTCACGGAGCGGTCGATCGCGAAATCAGCGCCCAATTCGCGGGCTTTTTCCGCTTTTTCGGCGTTGCTCGCCACCACGAAGACGGTGGCCCCTGCCATTTTGGCGATTTGTATGGCTGCGCTGTTGACCCCTCCACCGGCGCCGACTGCCAGCACGGTTTCGCCGGCCTGCAGTTTTCCCCTCTTTATCAGCATCCGCCAGGCCGTGAGGGTGACCAGGAGAGGAGCGCAGGCTTCGGGGAAATCAATGTCGTCAGGCATTCTTACCAGGTTTTTTGCAGGCGCCGTCACATACTTGGCGAACCCCCCGCGAAAATGCTCGCCAATAATCATATACCTGGGGCTCATGGAGTGCTCGCCCCGGCGCGTGAATTCATCTTCGAACGGATTTATTCCATGATCGATCACCACCCCAAGGCCGGTTTCAAATCCGGTTACGCCCTCGCCCAAACCGGCCACAACTCCTGCTATGTCCGCTCCGCCCCAGTGAGGCATCTCAAGATCAAGGCCCGGCCATCCGTGCATGACAAATATATCGAGGTGATTCAGAGCACAAGCTCTGACCTCAACAAGGACCTGGCCTTTGCCGGGAGTGGGATCGGCAACATCTTCGTACCTGAGAACATCGGGACCGCCATGCTGGTGAAAACAAAGGGCTTTCATCTTTTTTGTGATCCTTTCGCCAGTGTATGGTTATTTTTCTGCACAGTGCCTTATCATAGCTAAACTTCATCTACAGTATTTCAAGTACCGCGGGGAAGAAAACGGACATCGGATGTCTAATATCTATTTGCCGGCTGGCCGAGAGGTTTGGCCGATGCCTGAGCATCGGGCATTTGCGCAGCGATTCATATTGAAAAGGCGCCGATGGAGCACTATTATTACCGGCGGAAACAATGGCGGTATTCCTTTTGCAGTACTGGCATGTTAAAGAGTGCTGGTTCAATGGCGGCAAATAATAGAAGCATCAAGGCCTCCCGCGCCAGCCCAACGCACATGATAGACCATCCCGCGGTCGGCCTTCGCGCTACGCGGCGGAGATCGCTCAGGGTTGTTTATAAGTCTATCATACGAGGATTGCGGCAGATGGCTTTTGCTCCCGATTCTCGAGGCCGAAAAAGGGGTGAGTGATGAAAAAGCCCATTGCAAAGAGCCGCGCGCCAAAAAGGAGGACCTTCCGCTGGCTTGTTTTTGGCCTGTTTTCAATTTTCCTCTGCCTTTCCCTTGTGGGGGGCATCGCGGTTTTTGCGTTCTATCTGCAAATCGATCAGTCGCTTCCAAGCGTGGAGGCCCTGAAGAACTATCACCCTCCACTGGTTACCAGCGTATATTCAGCCGACGGTGAACTGATCGGCGAATTCTTTATCGAGCGAAGATACCTGATCCCGCTCGATGAGCTTCCCCCGCATCTCATCAGGGCATTTATCGCAGCGGAGGATACTCGGTTCTACGAGCACAGCGGGGTGGACCTGATCGGAATTCTTCGCGCCACGCTCAAGAACATACAGGCTGGTGAAATCGTCCAGGGGGGAAGCACCATAACCCAGCAGGTCGTGAAATCCCTGCTTCTTACCCCCGAACGCACTTTCATGCGCAAAATCAAAGAGGCCGTTCTAGCCCACCGGATCGACAGCAGCCTCAGCAAAAACGAGATTCTCTATCTTTACCTGAACCAGATTTATTTCGGCGCCGGAGCCTACGGGATAGAGGCGGCTGCAAGGGCCTATTTCGATAAACACGCGAGCGAGCTGGACCTTTCGGAAGCATCGCTTCTCGCCGGTCTGCCCAAAGCTCCCAACCGATTTTCACCGATTCATCATTTCTCTGTGTCACGTGAAAGGCAGCGCTACGTTTTGCAGAGAATGGTGGATTCGGACTTCATAACTTTCGATGAGGCCCGCAAGGCATTGGTAAAGCCGCTGCAGATCGCGCAATCCAAGCGCTGGGCAGTCAAAAAGATGGACTATTTCACCGAGGAAGTCCGCCGGCAGGCTGAGACTCGCTTCGGACGCGACATGCTCTATAAAGAGGGGCTGATTATCCAAACGACTCTGGACCTCAAGGCGCAGCGAATCGCGGTAAGGGCGCTGGACCAGGGTCTTCGCGAGCTCGATAAACGGCATAAACAATATCGCGGGCTGCACGTCAACGTCCCAAAAGATGATTTCCCGAGCGCTCTTCGAATCCTTAGTCAATCCAATGGAGAGTTGGAACAAGGCAAGGTGGTGGCGGGGCTGGTAAAGGAATTTGACGTCAAAACCAGGACAATTTCCGTGGACCTTGGTGCGGCAAAGGCATTGATCCCCCAGTCGGGTTGGCAATGGGTACAGGTTTCCAATAAACGTGCAGAAAAGATTTTCCGCAGTGGCGACGTCCTCAGAGTGAAACTGGACAAGCAGCAGCAAAAAGATATCTGGCTTGCCGCCGTTGAGCAGGACCCCGGGATGGAAGGCTCGCTGATGTCCATTTCGCCGGTTACCGGGCGGGTCATATGCATGGTGGGAGGGCGCAGTTTCGAAAAGAGCCAGTTCAACCGGTGCACGCAGGCGGTGCGCCAGCCGGGGTCTGCATTCAAGCCCATAATTTATGCGGCTGCGCTCGATAAAGGTTACTCCGAGGCCTCCATACTGATCGACTCGCCGATTACCTATTACGACCACACCGCGAAAGGTTCCTGGACCCCGTCTAATTACGACCGCCAGTTCTGGGGCCCTATTCTGCTCCGAAAGGCCCTCATCAATTCGCGAAATGTGGTGACGGTAAAGCTCCTCGAATCCATCGGAGTAGGCTACACCATCAATTACGCCCGGCAACTTGGAATAACGTCTCAGCTTACCCCGACTCTATCACTCGCGCTTGGGGCCTCGGGCGTGACGCTGCAGGAATTGATGACGGCCTACTCCACCTTCCCCGGCCAGGGTGAGAGGGTTGAGCCGTATCTTATAGAAAGAGTCATGGACCGATACGGCAATCTGATAGAAGAACACCAGGAGAAAAAAGAACAGGTGATATCGGCCAAAACCGCTTACCTGATAACCGACCTGCTCCAGGGGGTCGTGAGGGAGGGGACCGGGACAAAGGCAAAGGATCTGAAGAGGCCCTCCGCCGGGAAAACGGGAACCACCAACGAACTCAAGGACGCCTGGTTCATGGGCTTTACTCCTTCGGTGCTTACGGGCGTCTGGGTGGGCTACGACGACCATACCGTCTCCCTTGGCAAGGGAGAGACCGGCGGGCATGCGGCCTGTCCGATCTGGGTCTATTTCATGAAAGAGTACCTGGAAAACAAGCCCGTTGAAACATTCCCGATACCTGACGGCATTGTTTTCGCCAAGATAAATGGATCTTCGGGGGCGGTTGCCGGATCGGACGAACAAGGGGCGGTCTATGCGGCTTTTGCCGACAAAGTTCCGGCTCCCGGCTCCAGACCGAAGCTTGAAGGCGAGGAGACGGCTGCTGAAGTTCCCGGGGAAACAGACGATAACCAGCCCCGGTTGAGGCAGGTAGAGCCTTCTTCGAGTGAGTCCTACTTCAAGTCGGAGCTGTATTGAGCATGGTAAGATAAATTCCAGCCTGCGCAGGAGGGG
This sequence comes from Syntrophobacteraceae bacterium, assembly GCA_049520035.1. Classification (GTDB taxonomy): domain Bacteria; phylum Desulfobacterota; class Syntrophobacteria; order Syntrophobacterales; family Syntrophobacteraceae; genus SbD1. The sequence continues at coordinate 37,671 of JBEKQE010000274.1, forward strand.
CTTATGAGCCTGATAAAAGTTGACAGCGAAAAATGTAGCCGCGACGGTATTTGCATCGAAGTTTGCCCTGCGGGCCTGCTTTCGCTCGACTCCGAGGGAATGCCTGAGGTGAGGCGGGGAGAGGCCGCCTTCTGTATGGGGTGCGGCCACTGTGTAGCGGTCTGTGCAACCGGCGCCTTGGACAACAGGAAAAATCCCATTTCAAAACATACGGCGATCCCGGCGGATTATTCTCCCGATCCTGCCCAAAGTGCGCTCTTTTTGCGCTCGCGCCGCTCCATCCGCCGCTACGAGGATAAACCCGTATCCAGGGAGAAAATGCTGAAACTCCTCGACATTGCCCGGTTTGCTCCTTCGGGGCACAATTCGCAGTCAATATCCTACCTGGTGGTCGAGGGAACTGAAAACCTCATGCGCCTCAGCCAGATAGTTGTCGAGTGGATGCGGGAAGCCGTGAAGCTTTCCCCCGAGCTGGCGATACGTTTCAACTTTCCCGCCGTAATCCAGGCGCAGGAAAAAACCGGGGTCCGGATTCTGCGGGGAGCGCCGGATATTATCGTTGCCCATGCGCCGGCAAGCCTGGATGCAGCTCCGGTCTCGACGTTGCTTTGTCTGGAATATGTCGAGCTGTTTGCGCCGGCCCTGGGGCTCGGCACTTGCTGGGCCGGTTATGCGCAGAGATGCGCCCTGCAATTCCCGGCTTTTTCGCAGTTCCTTAAAATCCCGGAGAACAGGACGATTACCGGAATTTTGATGGTGGGCTATCCAAAATACAAGTACCACCGGCTGCCTGAACGAGACCCTCTGGATGTTGAATGGTTCTAAACCAGCGAACTGTAGCCTAGTTTCAGTCCGGAAAGGGTCCTTTTCCGAAACAAAAACTGCTGGACTCTCATCCGGTGTTTCCGGATGGACGCCAGCCTGCGGCCAAGGAAAGTTCATTGAAGGCATGGGTCCTATATTCGGCTCTGGCGCTCCTGGTTTGGGGTTTGTGGGCGTTTTTTCCTAAAATGGCCCTCAGTTGGCTCGATCCAAAAACAGCTTTCATGTTTGAAGTATTCGGCGGTGCAACAACAGGCCTGTTCGCTTTTCTCATCCTGCAGCCTCAACTTGGCGGGGCCGATATACGAGGGATAATACCGGCCTTTCTCACCGGGGTGACGGGCTATCTCGGGCTGCTTTGCTTCATGTATGCGATCCGCGAAGGAAAGGTCAGCGTCGTTGCGCCCCTTACAGCGCTTTATCCGGTCGTGACACTGGTGCTGGCACGGGTTTTCCTCAGAGAAAAAATAAACCTTGTCCAGCTCGCCGGAATAATCCTCGCGCTTGTCTCCGTCGTTCTGATCTCACACGAATAAAAATAAAACTCTTGAGGCCGGTCCCATGATGCCTGGACGGCGCCGGAATCCCATAATCATCGGAACAATTTTGTACCTTTTGGCAGCGCGGCCTGCTTCAAGACCGCAATAAATTCCTCACTATTTACCGAATTTTAGTTTTCCAAGAAAAATCGACCGCGCCCCGGATGTGCCATTCCCGCCCACAGCTCCCGTTTTATCTGCGGTGCGCCTGCAGCCACTGCAACTCACTTTGGTCCAAGCACAAAA
>JBEKQE010000275.1:0-5621 GCA_049520035.1 Syntrophobacteraceae bacterium
TATCATAAAAATCCGAAAGTTAGCGCTATCAGAATGTCAGAAAACGAGTCAAAATGCAATGATAAAATTGGCAATTTGTTAAATTAATTCAGTACAATAGGGGTTTCCGGATGGACACTAGACTAAGGTCCAAATGCATCTGGAGTGCCATTGGGTAGGACAAACTGGAGGTTTGAAGAGGGGCGGGTCCTGAACTTGTCTCTTAGCACCCTTGGTCCCGTTACTCTGTTGGGTCTTCGTATGCTATCTTCATGATTTCCGGTGCCATGTAGAAGCTAGGCCTAGCTTCATTTACAGGTGGCAAAAGTATCCCGTTTTCCACTAAGATCTTGATGTCGTGCTTAGCCGTTGGATAACTTATATTACAAAGGCTAGCCAGCCTGGGAATTGTCGCACCAGGAAACGAAAATAAACCTTCTATTATCTTATGCAGCCTGATACTCCCGCCACAACCGGCCACGCGTTTCATGTAATCGTCACGTAACGAGACAAGATTATCAAACCTGTTTATAGAATCCTTGGCCTGATAGACGGTTGCGCGGAGGCAATATGAAACCCAGCCATGCCAGTCTCCGTGGGTACTGATCCTAAAAAGATGATCGATGTATTCTTCCTTGTACCGGTCGAAAAAGGCACTCAGGTATAACCAGGGGGTAGTGAGATTTAGCTTCTTGTGAATCATTAGAGACAGTAACAGCCGGCCAACCCGGCCATTGCCATCTAAGAATGGGTGTATAGCCTCAAATTGGTAATGCACCATGAAGCAGAGAATCAGGGGATCGATTTCTGCATCTGAGTGAATGAATTTTTCAAGTTCATAAAGGCAGCTAATCGCCTCCACCGCCGGGGGAGGGACAAATCTTCTGTCGGACCCGATATGAACCTGGGAGGACCTGAAATTTCCAGGATCTCGCTGGTGTCCACGCACTCCGGCCATTAGTGCTCCGTGGAGTTCCTTGAATAGACGAATCGAGATAGGGATTTCATCGAGAAATTTTTGCCCGAACCTGAGAGCCTTTCCGTAATTAAAGACTTCCTTCCAGGCGTTGGCGCGATCTTTCGCAGATTTAGGCTCTTTGGGATCTATTTCGAACAAAAGTAGTTGCTCAGGGAGAACATGCGTCCCCTCCAAACTCGATGATTTTAGGGCCTCCCGTCTCTGCAATGGCCTCAACAAAAGATCATAACTCAGCATGTGCCGACCTATCCCATCAAGTCTGGCCAATTCCTCTCGCGCCTCTAAAAGTGCCGGCCACAAATCCTCAGGGACGGACCACTTCGTAGGGAGTGGATCTGGAATAAAGGCCCAATCCCCCCATTCTTGCGTGTGAATACTAATGAGCTTGCCAAGTGATTTTTCAGTAAAAAGGGACTTGTCCATAGTAAACTCCCAATTAAAAAGATTTTAACTCGTTGAGTTGAATTAAAATTATAGGGCAAAAATTTTAATTCGACAACTTGAATTAAAATTTTCTTAATTTTTATCGTCCGGGAATTTTGGTCTCCTCTCGGGTCAAAAATGGAGTAGGTCAATTTTTGACTTTTTAATCTGACCTTCGCTTCCGACTGGAAGCCCACTCATTCAGTTAGTGGTGGTGAGATATTTTCATTCGAGTAGTAGGATGTCTCGCACTGGGAAAGCATAAATGCCCCTCAAAATCTTTCACAACCTTGCTTTGATTGTGTTCGTCCTGATGTTACGTGTCCTTACCACTCGCCAGGGAAGAGTGTCGTGTCAATGAAAAAGGGGAGGACCCGCCAACTGGGAAAATTTATTGGGCATTGCCAAGGGGCCTATCGAAGGTGGTTGAAGCTTCATCAATTTTCATTGCTACCTCTTCCGGCTTCCTGGCTAAAGCATAGAGCCACTGCCCATAGCTACGTTCAGCATTAACCGCGTCCACCCATCGCTGAGCAGCCTGAGCCTTAACTTCCGTGAGGGGATCGAATCCCTTGGTTTCAAGGATTAGATGTTTGACCGTTTCCCCTTTGAGACGGATGATAAAATCTGGCAGGTAATCATGCGGCTGACCGTTGTGGATATAGGGAATGGCAAACCCCAGGCCGCTATTCTTAACAAAAGTCTCCACTAGGCGATGAGTATCTATGATGTAGGCCGCCGATTGCTCCCATTGCTTGGTATCTGCTACCACGTAATTAAGATGCGAGTTAATTACCTCTCTCGCGTCTTTGCTGGTCCAGAAGTCTACCTCAGCCGTGGAGCCTGGTCCACGCCTTGACTCATAACGGGGAATTTCCGGGGCCTCCCCTTGGGAGATGTCGGGTTTTATAGCATCCACCAGCCGCTCTATCACCCACCCGTAGTAAGGCGACAGGAATACATCTAACCTGTTTGCCGGGTGTATGGGCCGTACCTTCTCTTTGAGATAGTGTTGCGCTATCAGGGCAATTTGCGGAAATAACACATGCGCCGGGGCCTCACAGGAGGGTTGGGCGACATATGCACGGGTCAGGTCCCTGGCCAACTCAAAGACTAATTCCTGCAACCGGCGGCCTGAGCGGTACGGGTTCAAGTCCACACTTTCCAGCTTGCCTGGCCCTAAAAGGGAAGGCCGCCCCTGGTTAGTCAGTAGCCCGGCCTTCATTTGCACTTCCGGGGGAATCTTCATGGGGTCAAGGATGAGAGTAGCAATGTCGGCCCAATCCACGGTAACCCGGTTGCGAATGGCTTGACTATAACCTTCCACCCTTGGGTATATGATTTCATACTGAGCTTTCGCGGGGATTGCACAGACATGATGTCGCTTCACCGGCGGGGTTCTTCCTTTGGGGCTTTCCTTGAACGGGATGACTTCGAAAGGCACCCCGAATATCTTGGCCACTTCTTCCAAAAGATGGCCCTGGTCATCAAAATCACGGTAATTAGTGCGCCTCAGCCCCCGGCCCACGACCTGCTCACAAAGAAGCTGACTCATAAACGGCCTTAGCCCCACAATATGCATGACTGTGGTGCAATCCCACCCTTCCGTAAGCATCCCCACGCTCACGATGCACCGCACGTCTCGTCCAGGCGGGTGAAAGGGCCTTTTCAGCTTCAGGGCCAGCTTCTCGAAGCCTTCTGGGTAGAGAGGACGGCCTTGGCGGTCCTGGGGCCAATCCATCCGCCCCACGGTATCCAGAGTGAACCTCATCCAAGCCGATTCATCGCTCTTTGGTTCGCCTGTGTCCGTTTCATGCACCACCTTGGAATCCACTCGGATAGTATTCACCTGCCTATTACGGTTGAGAAAGCCCTCAATGTTTGCCGGGGGCACCCCCAACGGCGGATTGTTCTCTCCTAACCACTCATAGACCAGCTTGGCTATCTGGGTATTTTTACAAACCAAGATGAACACCGGTGGCCTTGGGTCGTCTTTAACCTCCCATTTCCGCCTTAATTCCTCCCACAACCCGCCCAGCAAAGCAATTGGGGCATGAGACCATTTAAGGATGGCTTCCGGCTTGACACTCCCCTTTCTGCCGCCCTTTTCTGCCGGGGTTAGCTTAGGTAGAATCCAACGCCAGATGTTGAAGTAGCCAGGAATCTCCGCCCCTGTGGTGTCACGCACCGCTAGTTGCGGTATTTTCACCAGGCCGGATTCAATGGCGTCCGTCAGGCCGAAATCACTCACTACCCAAGGGAAGGTGCGGTTCGTCTCTTGGCCCACCCTGCCCAGGAAATAGGGAGTGGCCGAAAAATCAACGCAGAAGTTCACCCCCCGGAGCTTGTGAACACGATCCAACCCCTCCACCCAGACCGTGGCTTCCTTGAAGAACTCTTCGGCCTCTTCTTTTTCCCCGAAGTCTTCTTCTTCACCCTCTTCCGGTTCGGGGCGGCGGATGCGGTAAGCGTGGTGAGCCTCGTCATTGAACACCAGGATATTTTGTTTACCCTCTCTGCCCAAGACCCTGTTCATCAAGGCCGTATCGCTCTCCACATATTTCACTGACTCCACGTAGACTTTCTTGAGGTGGCCCTTGTTGTCCCGGCCTTCTTCCAGGACCTTGAATAATCCCGCTGCCAGTTGCCGCTCAAAATCTCTGACAGTGAGATACCGTCGTCCCCGTGCCGTCGTGGTTTTCGCCCCGATGGTGATGGTTTCTCTGGTCCTTACCGGCACCCCCGCCTTTAATACCTTACCGCTCGCACCGCCCGACTGGGCGCTCTGGGGCTCAAAAACATGCCAATTGGTCACCAATACCCGGCCTTTGGTAAGGTATTTCATTAAATGGGGAGGTATCAAGTCGCGCGTGCGGTAAAGGCTGGCCTCCCCTTCATTGGGGTCCAATTCTTTGAGCCGACTGCGGATGGTGACATTGGGACAGACCACAAGCACCATATCGGAAAAACGGGCGTCACCCCGACCATGAACCTTATTCAGGATGCTCCAGGCCGCCAGCATGCCCATGACCGTGGTTTTGCCGGTGCCCGTGGCCATTTTGCATGCATAACGCTGGAAAACCGAATAACCCTCGGCCTCCCGCTCCGGACTTGCTTCATCCCAGGGAATGTCAATGCCTTGGAGAAAGTCACTTCTGGCTTCGGTCAAGAATATGAGGGTTTCCGCCGCTTCCAACTGGGCGAAGAAGAGCCGGTTTTCCCGCCCTTCCCGCCGCCAGTAGCTAAGGAGTTCCAGGGTGGAGCGGGTCACCCCTGGCCAGCCCGCCTCATGCCACTCCTTCACTCTCAGGCGAATTAGGTTGACTAGGGCCAAAGGCTCCCACCTGCCCCGTGCCTCGTGTTCCCCTTCCGCCAATGGCGCTTTGGGGTCACGATACCAATAGCCAGCCTCCCGCCGACCTTCCCGCAATTCCGGTGGGAGGTCTTTTTCCAGATACCAGTATCGGGTGGGTTCCTCAAAGGGAGAATTTTGAATCGGGTCTGGGACCTCAAAATTGGTCATTTCTCGGCCTCCTTGAGGCTCTTGACCACCATGAGTTCATTGCCCCGGTCGTCTATCACCTTGACAGCTATCTGACAGAGTTCTCCAGCCTCAAAGGGGGTGCTCACAGTCCCGGCCAAGTGGTCCCAAACGGCTTCTTCATAAAGACCCTTGAGAGCCTTTTTCAGGTTGTCCCAGGCCCCAGTGCGAGGGAAGAAAGCCTGGCAAACATGGAAGCACAGTCCGTTGTAATCTGTGTCCAGAAACCATGCAGGCACGTCCTCGCCTTTCAGGTGCATCGTATCCATTGTAACCGGATCAAACACGTCCAGTCCCAGGAGTTCGGCCTGGTATCTGAGCGTATCGCTTTTGTCTTCCGGTTGCACCTGCTTCAGTCTAATTTCAGGCAGACCGCATACGCTGAATATCTGGCTGGAACGCATGTTCTTGAGCAAATCACCCATTATTAAATCCGGGGTGGCCTGAACATAAGTGGCCCCGATACCCATTACCGCTTCGCACTCATCCACCAGTTTCCGGGCGTTGGGCTGAATGGCGAAGCCGATGACGTAAAGGTGAGTATAGTCCTTGCCGTGGGCTTCCCTGGCCGCCTCATAGACTAGTACCATGTAACATTGCTTTTTTCGTATAATGAGGTATAATCATGGCAAATTCCAGGGGGAGGGATTTGCCATGAAACCACGCTACCGTGTGACGTTGACAGAACAAGAACGCCAG
>JBEKQE010000276.1:0-12151 GCA_049520035.1 Syntrophobacteraceae bacterium
GCTCGGGACGATGATTTCCTGGCTGCTGCCTCTTGGACTTTTCGTTTTCGTCTGGTTTTTTCTGATGAAACGAATCAGCGGAGGCGCGCAGGGTGTACTCTCCCTGAGTAAAGCACGAGTGAAAATTTATGGTGAGAAGGATGTAAAGGTAACCTTTGCGGATGTGGCCGGAATCGATGAAGCCAAGGGTGAACTCGAGGAAGTCGTCCAGTTCCTGAAAGACCCGGAGAAATCTCAGCGCCTCGGAGGACGCATTCCCAAAGGGGTCCTTCTGGTGGGGGCGCCCGGGACCGGCAAGACTCTGCTTGCAAGGGCGGTTGCCGGCGAAGCCGGGGTGATGTTTTTCAGCATGAGCGGGTCGGAATTCGTCGAAATGATCGTGGGAGTTGGAGCGGCCCGTATCAGGGACCTCTTTAAACAGGCCAGGGAGCATGCTCCATGCATTATCTTCCTCGACGAAATGGATGCGCTGGGAAAGGCTCGCGGCCTGAATCCCATGGGCGGCCATGACGAGAGAGAGCAGACACTAAACCAGCTTCTTGTCGAGATGGATGGTTTTGATACGAGGGCGGGGGTGATCATCCTGGCCGCTACAAACCGCCCGGACATACTGGACCCCGCTCTGTTGCGTCCGGGGAGGTTCGACCGCCATGTGGCAATCGACAAGCCGGATATTCGGGGGCGGGAGGCCATTCTCAAAATTCACGCAAAGGACGTTACGCTAAGCGCGGATGTGGATCTCAAGAAAATAGCGGCCATGACCCCCGGCTTTGCGGGAGCGGACCTGGCTAATCTGATCAATGAAGCCGCACTGACTGCAGCCAGGCGAGGCGCGGACGAAGTGACCATGGCCCATTTCCAGGAGGCGGCCGACCGAATCATGGGAGGGCTGGAGAAGAAGAACCGCATCATGAGTCAGAAAGAAAAAGGAATCGTGGCCTACCACGAATCGGGCCATGCGCTTGTGGCGATGCTTCTGCCTGGGACCGATCCGGTCAGTAAAATCTCGATCATCCCCAGGGGTATTGCGGCGCTGGGTTACACTCAGCAGCTTCCCACCGAGGATCGCTATCTCATGACTCGGGACGAGCTCCTGGATCGCTTGCAGGTGCTCCTGGGCGGGCGAGTAGCCGAGGAGGTGATCTTTGGAGATATTTCGACAGGGGCGCAGAACGACCTCCAGCGCGCCAGCGATATCGCCCGCACCATGGTTATGGAGTATGGGATGAGTGAGCGCCTCGGGCTTTTGACCTACACCCACACGCCGCAGTCAAGATATCTGGATCTTGGATTGGGTTCAAACGAGAGAGAATACAGCGAGCGCACGGCACAGGATATCGATGAAGAAAAAAGCAGGATTATCGATGAGGCCCACCAGAAGGTCCTGCTTAAGTTGAAAAATTATAGAGATTCCCTCGAAAAGCTGGCGAAGATCCTGCTTGAGAAGGAAACCATAGATGGCGACGAGTTGAAACAATTTGCCGAGGAAGTGAGAGTTCGGGCATCTGCGGCTGGTGAGAAGCCTTGATCGATGCGCTGCATTGAAGTCGTGAGGATATCTTTTCCATTCGCGATATATATTAAGCCGATCATTTATACAAATAGGTTGTATTTCTGAGATTAGCGTATATAATTATAACGTGCCAATGGAGTAGGTTATTTTGAGTTATACAGGAAATCGATCTTCCGCCAGTATTAATGGTGTAATGGTGCGGTTTCGGGGTAACTTCGAGTGCCGCGCCAAAAGAGCAGTGCAAAAAACACAAAGTTTAAGGAAGGATTAAGAAATGGTGGAAGGTCGCGTAAAATGGTTTAATGACAGCAAGGGCTATGGCTTTATTGAAGCGGACAGTGGACACGATGTGTTCGTTCATCACTCAGGCATAGAAGGCGAAGGGTTCAAAACTTTGAGCGAGGGTGATCGGGTCAGTTTTTCGGAAGAAAAAGGCACAAAAGGACCAAGCGCCACAAACGTAACAAAGCTCTAGTTAGAGCTGTGCAAAAGACATTAAGAACGAACGTAAGCCGGAGCCATAAAAAGCTCCGGCTTTTTGTCATGGAGTAAAGGCAGGGAAAGCCAGGCGCCATGTTGTAAACTATCTGCATTACTTGAACTATGGGCCTGGATTGATTTCACTAAAGGGAATTGCAAATAATGCTGAACAATAAAGATCGATACAACAAAGGCAATGTTAAAGGCAGCGATGAAGGACATACAAAGCGGAAGACCGAACCTGGCGCTCGAGAGTTGCGAAGAAAGAATATGGTTAAGAAGGTCAAGAGGCTGAAGTAAATGGAGTTGGGCATCGAGACCATTCGCCAGGCCTTGCTCCGTTTGAGAGCGCGCATGGGCGGAAAAGACCCGGCCCAAAAGTACGCCGGCGACGAGCCGCCGCTGCGGTCTGAGTTGTTCAGCGCCGTTCAGATGGAGCAGCATGGCAATACCCTCGCGGGCTCGCACAAGTTGAGCCCGGAACGGCCGCGGGACCGGCTTCTGAGGCGGCTGGCTGCAAATGAGGCTATCCTGCTTGGAGTCCGCAACCTGCTGACTGAGGCCGTCAAGGCAGACCGCCGGATTACTCCGGCCGGGGAATGGCTGCTCGACAACTTCTATTTAATTGAAGAACAGATACGCACAGCTAAGCGACACTTGCCAAAGGGCTACAGCCGAGAGCTGCCGCGCTTGCTTGACGGCCCATCGGCCGGGCTTCCGAGGGTGTATGACATCGCGCTGGAAACGATCTCGCACGGCGATGGACGGGTGGACCCGGAGAGCCTCAGCAGTTTCGTAGCCGCCTACCAGAGGGTGACCATCCTGAAGTTGGGCGAATTGTGGGCAATCCCCATCATGTTGCGCCTGGCGCTGATCGAAAACCTCCGGCGCGTGGGAACCCGGATCGCCACCGACAGGACCGACCGAAACCACGCCGACTACTGGGCGGACCAGATGACGGAGATCGCCGGGAAGGACCCGAAGAGCCTGATTCTGGTGATCGCGGATATGGCGCGGTCGAACCCGCCGATGGTGAGCTCGTTTGTCGCCGAGTTTGCGCGCCGGTTGCAGGGGCAAGGCCCCGCTTTGGCATTGCCGCTCACCTGGATTGAACAGCGATTGGGCGAATCCGGCCTGACGATCGAGCAGTTGGTACGGGCGGAGAATCAGCAACAAGCCGCCGATCGCGTTTCCATAAGTAACAGCATCGGCAGCCTTCGATTTTTGGGGGCGATGGACTGGCGCATATTCGTCGAGACGATGAGCGTTGTCGAACAGACCCTGCGCGAGGACCCCGAGGACGTCTATGGCAAGATGGATTTTGCCACCCGGGACCGCTACCGGCATGTCGTGGAAAAGATTGCGAAGAACAGCCGGTACTCCGAAAGCGAGGTGGCGCGCAAAGCGATCCAATCGGCGCAGGAGGGCGCCGTCCGGAAAGAGGGCGGCGAGCGTGTGGCGCATGTGGGCTTCCACCTGGTCGATAAGGGATTGGCGCAGCTCGAGCGACTGGCGGAGGTGCGTTCATCAGTCCTTGAGGCCCTTCGAAAACCCGGCCGCCGGTATCCTTTGCCGCTGTATGGCGGAGCGATCCTGCTGATGACGGTGCTCTTCGCCGGGCTGCTGGTGGTGAAGGCCCATGGCGGCGGTTTGCATGGCTGGCTGCTCGCGCTGACCTGGATTGTTTCTCTTCTGTGTACAAGTCATCTGGCGGTGGCGGCGGTGAACTGGCTGGCCACGTTGCTGGTGACGCCGTATCCTCTGCCGCGAATGGACTTCTCAAAAGGGATTCCGCCGGAATCGCGCACTCTGGTGATAGTCCCGACTATGCTCACAAGCGCTCAAAACGTCGAAGATTTGATCGATGCGCTCGAAGTCCGTTTCCTGGCAAATCGGGACGACCATCTACACTTCGGCCTGCTGACCGATTTTCGAGACGCGATCAAGGAAACGCTGCCGGAGGACGAACCGCTGTTGCGGCTGGCCCGGCAGAGAATCGAAGGTCTCAATGAAAAATACAGGAGTTCGCAAAGCGATACTTTCTTTCTCTTTCATCGCCCGCGCCGATGGAATCCTCGGGACCGGACCTGGATGGGTTACGAGCGCAAGCGGGGAAAGCTTGCGGATTTAAATTGGCTTCTGCGCGCCGGGCCGCATGCTGACCCCGGGGACCGCTTCGCGCTCGTCATCGGTGAAACTGCAATTTTGGCGAACGTTAAGTACGTGATCACCCTGGACACGGATACGCAACTGGCGCGCGATTCGGCGTGGCAGTTTGTGGGAGCCATGGCGCACCCTCTGAATCGTGCGCGTTACGACGAAGACAAACAGCGTGTCTGTGAGGGATACGGCATCCTTCAGCCGCGGGTCGCCGTGAGCCTGCCCGGAGCGAGCCGGTCGCGGTATGCGCGCATGTGCGGAAGTGACCCCGGCATCGATCCTTACACGCGCGCCGTTTCCGATGTTTACCAGGACCTGTTCGGTGAAGGCTCGTTCATTGGTAAGGGAATCTATGACGTCGATGCGTTTGAGCGTGCGCTGGACGGACGTTTCCCCGCCAACCGTATCCTCAGCCACGATCTTTTGGAAGGGTGCTACGCGCGGGCCGGGCTGTTGAGCGATGTGCAGTTATACGAGGAATACCCGTCTCGCTATAGCGTGGACGTGAGCCGCCGGCGCCGTTGGATTCGAGGGGATTGGCAGATCGCGCAGTGGGTGACGCCAGGCGTTCCCGGCCCCGATGCGCGCCTTGAAAAGAACCCGCTCACGATGCTGTCCCGGTGGAAGATCTTCGACAACCTGAGGCGCAGTCTCACACCCGCTGCTTTGACACTCCTGTTGCTGCTGGGCTGGACGGTGTTGCCATCGGCCTGGTTCTGGACCTTGTCGGTGATGGGGATCATCCTGATTCCTTCTCTGATCAGCCCTGCCCTGGATGTACTTCAAAAGCGGGGCGATGTTACTCTGGGTCAGCATCTCGCCGGCGTAGTGCGCTCGGCCGGCCGGCACTTCGGCCAAGCTGTATTTACGCTCGTGTGTCTCCCCTACGAGGCATTTTTCAATCTGGATGCGATTGTGCGCACGGCCTGGCGCCTGCTGATCACGCACAGGCGGCTTCTCGAATGGAACCCGTCGAGCGGCCCGGATCGCAATGGCCGCACTGACCTCGCCGGCTCGTGCCGGGCTATGTGGATCGCCCCGGTCATTGCCACCGCCGCGGCGATTAGTCTCGCTCTGTTGAGGCCGGCCGCGTTAGTTGTGGCCGTGCCCATTCTGGGTCTGTGGTTTGCTTCCCCCGCTATAGTCTGGTGGATCAGCCGGCCACTTGCCCGCCGTGAAGCAAGGCTAACGACCGAGCAGACCCTTTTTCTCCACAAGATATCCCGGAAAACCTGGGCGTTCTTCGAGACATTCGTCGGCCCGGAGGACCATTGGCTGCCGCCCGATAACTTTCAGGATCTCTCCTCCGTCGTAGTCGCGCACCGCACGTCTCCCACCAACATGGGATTAGCACTGCTCGCGAATTTATCCGCATACGATTTCAGCTACATTTCAGCCGGACAGTTCATCGAACGCACAGCGAACGCCCTCCGCACAATGGAAGCCCTGGAGCGACACCGGGGCCACTTCTATAACTGGTACGACACGCAATCTCTGAAACCACTGCCGCCCCTCTACATTTCGTCGGTTGACAGTGGGAATCTTGCAGGCCATCTGATGACATTGCGGCAGGGTCTGCTCGCTCTTCCCGATGACAATATCCTGGGAGCGCGCTTGTTCGACGGGATCAGCGACACATTGATGGTCCTCATGGACGTTGCGGGAGGCTCTGCTCCGGCCCAGTTAGCGAAACTTCAAAAGGAGATGGAACTCGCGGACAGCTCCCAGCCGCCGCCCACAGCCCGCCCACCCACCCTCGAGGCGGCACGGCTGCGCCTGGAGCGGTTGGCGGTGTCCGCCGAGGAAGTGGTCTCCGCCTCTGCCGCCGCCGAAGGTTTGAGTGGCAGCCCCGGCGGTGGCCCCGCCACCCTGGCCGGCGGTCCCACCGCCTGGGCGCAATCATTGGTCCGGCAGTGCAGGGATGCCCTCGATGAGATAATGTTTCTCGCTCCGTGGACACCGCTCTTGTGCTCTCAGAATAGACCCGGGGACTTTCACGATATCGATGGGGTCCCAACGTTGCGCCAGTTGTCCAACCTTGAAGCGGAGGTCCTGCCGGAAATCGAGCATCGGCTTGCCCTGAAGGTGACGCCCGAGGAGAAGGCGTGGCTTGATGAGCTTCGACCTCTCATCATGGAGGCAAGCCACCGCGCGGGCGCGAGGATTGCGGCTCTTGAACGCCTTGCACTGCAATCAAACGAGCTTGCCCGTATGAAGTATGATTTCCTGTTCGATAAGGCGCGTCATCTACTGGCTATCGGATACAACGTCGGGGAGCATCGGCAGGACTCCAGCTACTACGATCTACTGGCTTCGGAAGCGAGATTTTCCAGTTTCGTGGCGATTGCTCAAGGAGAGTTGCCCCAGGATAGCTGGTTCGCCCTGGGACGTCTGCTCACCACCACCGGTAGAGAGCCTATTCTCCTTTCGTGGAGCGGGTCGATGTTCGAATACCTCATGCCGCTCCTGGTGATGCCGACATACGAAAACACGCTGCTTGGCCAGACCTGCAAGGCGGCTGTGGCCAGCCAGATCGAGTATGGGAGAAAATCCGGGGCGCCCTGGGGCATTTCAGAATGCGGCTACAATGCAATCGATGTTCATCTCAACTATCAGTACCGGGCGTTCGGCGTGCCCGGCCTGGGGCTCAAACGAGGGCTGGCCGAGGACCTGGTAGTTGCGCCCTATGCTTCGGCGCTCGCGCTGATGGTGGCGCCCGAGAAGGCGTGTTTGAATCTCGAGCGGCTGGCCGCTGAAGGGGTTGAAGGAAAATTCGGCTTCTATGAAGCGATCGACTACACTGCTTCGCGCCTGCCGCGTGGACAATCGAGCGCCGTGGTTCGCTCCTTCATGGCACATCACCAGGGCATGAGCTTTCTCTCTTTGGCCTACCTGCTCCTGGGCCGTCCGATGCAGAAACGGTTCGAGTCGGAACCCCTGTTCCAGGCGACCATGCTGCTGCTTCAGGAGCGGGTCCCCAAGGCTACTGCGTTCTATGCGCACACTACCGAGCTTCCCGAGTTACTCCCGGCTTTCAGTGGCGCGGAAACGCCGGTGCGTGTTTTCAGCAGCCCGGACACGCCGGTTCCCGAAGTGCAGTTGTTGTCGAACGGCAGATACCACGTAATGATCACGAACGCCGGCGGCGGTTGCAGCCGCTGGAAGGACCTCGCCGTTACCCGTTGGCGCGAAGACAGCACCTGCGATAACCGGGGCGCGTTCTGCTACATCCGCGACGTGACCAGCAGGGAGTTCTGGTCAACCGCATATCAGCCAACGCTCAAACGATCGAACCATTTTGAGGCGATCTTCTCGGAAGGGCGAGCCGAGTTTCGCTGCCGCGACCACGACTATGACACACATACCGAGATCGCTGTTTCGCCCGAGGATGACATCGAGCTGCGCCGAATCACTATCACCAACCGCGCTCGCAGGCGCAGAGAGATCGACGTGACGAGTTATGCTGAAGTGGTCCTGGCGCCGCCCGCCGCGGACGCACTGCATCCGGCGTTCAGCAATCTCTTTGTTCAGACCGAGATCATCCGGCGACAGCAGGCAATCCTGTGCACTCGCCGGCCCCGCTCCCAGGGCGAGCAGCCGCCCTGGATGTTTCACCTGATGGCCGTGCATGGGGCGGAGATAGGAGATGTCTCCTATGAGACAGATCGCATGCAGTTCATCGGCCGCGGAAACACCGTCGCCGATCCACAAGCGATGAGCGGGGGTGGCGGTTTTTTTACGGGGGCGCTCTCGGGCAGCGAGGGCTCCGTGCTCGATCCGATTGTCGCCATCCGGTACCGGATAACGCTCGATCCGGAAAAATCCGCAACGATAAATATTGTCTCCGGCATAGGCGAGACCCGTGATGCAGCCTTAATCCTGGTGGAAAAATACCAGGATCGGCGTCTCGCGGATCGCGTCTTCGACCTGGCATGGACACACAGCCAGGTGCTCTTGCGGCAGATCAACGCCACGGAGGCCGACGCGCAGCTCTATTGTCGCATTGCAGGCTCTGTGATCTACGCCAATTCTTCGCTGCGCGCCGACCCGAGCGTGCTCATCAAGAACCGCCGGGGGCAATCCGGTCTCTGGGGATACGCCATCTCCGGCGATTTACCCATTGTGCTGCTGCAGATTGAAGATCCGGCCAATATCGACCTGGTGCGCCAACTCGTGCAGGCCTACGCGTACTGGCGTCTAAAAGGACTGGCGGTAGACCTTGTGATCTGGAACGAAGATCGCGCCGGTTATCGGCAACTTCTGCACGACCAGATCATGGCGCTTATTGCCGCAGGCATCGATCCCAGTGTAATAGATCGGCCAGGCGGCATTTTCGTAAGACCTGCGGACCAGATATCGGAGGAGGACCGCATCCTGTTCCAAGCGGTCGCTCGCGCCATCATCACCGATAACCGGGGCCTGCTGGCGAACCAGATCAACGGCCGCAGTCTGGTGGAAGGTCGCGCCAGGAATGCCGTTCCCCTCCTTACCCCGACCCGAACCCACCGCTCCGAACCCTTGGCGGTCGCCCCGTTGCCACGCCACGATCTGTCGTTCTTCAACGGTCTGGGGGGATTCACACCTGACGGACGCGAATACATTATTACGACAGCGCACGGGCAGGTGACTCCTGCGCCATGGGTAAATGTGCTGGCCAATCCGCACTTCGGAACCGTCATCTCGGAGAGTGGCGGCGCCTATACGTGGAGCGAGAACGCCCACGAACTGCGTCTCACTCCCTGGGAAAACGATCCCGTGAGCGATTCGAGCGGAGAAGCCTTATACATCCGTGATGAAGAGCGCGGCCACTTCTGGTCGCCCACGCCGCTGCCCTGCCGCGGGGCAACGCCTTACATCACCAGGCACGGATTCGGCTACAGCGTTTTCGAGCACACCGAGCGCGGCATCCGCTCCGAGCTGTGGGTTTACGTGGCTCTGGACGCAGCGATCAAGTTTATGGTGCTCAAAGTGCGCAACGAGCTGAGCCGATCGCTCCGGCTCTCCGTTACCGGATATGCGGAATGGGTGCTTGGCGATCTGCGGTCTAAATCGGCAATGCATGTGGTGACCGAAGTCGACCCGGTTAGCGGAGCGCTCTTCGCGCGGAACCCATATAATACGGAGTTCCGCGACCGGACTGCGTTCTTCGACGTGGACGATACGACTCGCACCGTAAGCGGCGACCGGACTGAATTCCTGGGACGCAACGGTACGCTGCGCGCCCCTGCCGCTATGACGCGCACGCGCCTTTCCGGCAAGGTGGGGGCCGCCCTGGATCCCTGCGCCGCGATTCAGGTCCCTTTCGAGCTGGCCGCCGGGCAAGAGCGCGAAATCGTCTTCAGGCTCGGCGCAGGGCGAGACCCCGACGATGCCAGAAACCTGGTCAATCGCTTTCGAGGATCAACCGCTGCGCGTAGCGCCCTCGATGTGGTGTGGCACTATTGGAATCATACTCTCGGCGCGGTAAATGTTGAAACACCCGACCAGTCCTTCAACTTGCTGGCCAACGGCTGGCTGCTGTACCAAACTCTTGCGTGCCGCCTTTGGGCGCGAAACGCAACCTACCAGTCGGGGGGCGCCTTCGGTTTCCGCGATCAGTTGCAGGACGTGATGGCGCTCATCCACGCCAGGCCAAACCTCGTGCGCGATCATCTGCTCCTGTGCGCGGCCCGTCAATTCCTGGAAGGAGATGTTCAGCATTGGTGGCATCCTCCCTTGGGCCGCGGCGTGCGTACGCATTGCTCCGATGATTACCTCTGGCTGCCGTTGGTGACTTGCCGCTATGTTCTGAACACAGGGGACACCGGCGTGTTGGATGAGCCCGTCCACTTCGTCCAGGGTCGCCCGGTAAAAGCGGATGAAGACTCTTATTACGATCTGCCCGGGCGCTCTGAAGAAGCGGCGAGTCTTTACGAGCACTGTGTCCGAGCCATCCTGAACAGCCTCAAATTCGGCGAGCACGGCCTGCCGCTCATTGGCTCCGGTGACTGGAACGACGGCATGAACCTTGTGGGCGAACACGGCAAAGGCGAAAGCGTATGGTTGGGATTTTTCCTTTATGATGTGCTCATGCAGTTCACGAAGGTTGCCCGCCCGCGCGGTGACATCTCCTTCGCCGAGCGTTGCGAAGCAGAGGCGGCCGGGCTGCGCCGCAATATCGAGAGGCATGGCTGGGACGGCAAGTGGTACCGCCGCGCCTATTTCGACGACGGCTCGCCGCTTGGATCGGCTAGCAACCCCGAATGCCAGATTGATTCGATTGCGCAGAGCTGGTCTGTTTTATCCGGTGCGGGAGATCATGAGCGTTCGCGCATGGCCATGGAAGCGGTGGATGAGCGCCTCGTTCGCCGCGAGCAAGGGCTGATCCAACTCCTGGATCCGCCCTTTGACAAGTCGGATTTGAATCCCGGATACATAAAAGGCTACGTCCCCGGCGTGAGAGAAAACGGCGGGCAGTACACACATGCGGCCATCTGGGCGGCTATGGCCTTCGCTCGCTTGGGGGATAACCGGCGCGCGTGGGAGCTCTTTGCCATGCTCAACCCTGTGAACCATGCATTATCTCCCGAGGGTACTGTCATTTACAAAGTGGAACCCTACGTCGCTTCGGCCGACGTCTATGCGCTCTCGCCGCACACCGGCCGTGGCGGATGGACGTGGTACACGGGGTCTGCCGGCTGGATGTACCGGCTTATCGTGGAATCACTGCTGGGGCTAAGGCTTGAAGTGGATAAATTGCGTTTTGCTCCGTGCCTCCCTTCGGACTGGAAGGGGTTCAAGATGCACTACCGCTACCGGGAGACCGTCTACCACATTGCCGTTCTGCAACCGCAGACCGGTAATGATGAAATGAGTGTGACAGTTGATGGCGTAGAGCAACACGATAAGGCTGTTCCCCTTGTTGACGACCATCGGGAACACTCGGTAGAGGTGAGAATAAACGCTGCGGGCAGCACTTTGCACGGTCTAAAGAGCGACCGCTCCAAGAGGTTGCCGGGGCGGCTAACGCCGACCTCTCACGGTGCGGCTTAACCTGCAGGATTTCATTACCGCATCTGTAAGCGGTGTGCGACTCAGCCGCCCGTTATCCGCCGTCCGCGTTCCTACGGCTTGTCATCTTGTTTTTTCCTGGCCTTTGCCCTCAGACGTTCCATAAGTTCTTGCGCTCTCCTTTGCCCCTCACGTTCCTTATCGTCAAGGACCTCGGCCCATGGCTGGGTGACACGCCAGGTTAATCTGCCGCTCAGAGGCGGCTCAGGATACGCGCCTCGATCGTACAACGAATAACCCCGGAATTCCACCGGACTTTCCTGGTAACATGACCAAACGGCTTTTCGGATGAGGTTTGGGTCTCCCTCAAATTGAAGATCGACGACAGAGAGCTGCTCTCGGAAACGCTCAATCATCTGCACGGACAAGTTAAAGAGAAAAGGATGCGGTGCATCGGTCCCGATGATTCGCTTCTTGTCATCGACACCATTGGAAATCAAAGCTTTCAGAGCCTCTCCGGTTAAATGACCTTCAGATTCCGGTCCGCCGACGATAAGATACCGTATGTTGGGATTCCCGATGATATTGCAGACAATTTTTTCAAACCCAATATTCTCGGTTTGCACCGTCCCGGAGAGAGCGGCTCCCGTTTCTATGCCAGCCCTCACAAGGTTCTCAAGCTCCAAGGGGATTTTGTCTGCATCACAATTTAATATAATTGCCACGGCAACCGGAGAAAAATCATTTCCTCTGAGATACCTGCCATCCTCAGAAGGATAATCAGGATGTGGGTTGACCTTCAGCATATCCTTTGTCCAACCTGATTTGACTAAGAGTCCTCAAACAGCAGTAGCTTCTGTAAGAGGTTATTAGTGCTCCGCCCGTTTAAGGCTGAACTAATTCGGAAAGCCTTCTGCTCCACGCCTGAGCGCTCATTTGAATTGGGTCCCAAGGACTGCTCAGTGGCGGCGTGTAGCTCAAATCAAGGTCATTTAGCTCATCGATGCG
>JBEKQE010000277.1:0-8166 GCA_049520035.1 Syntrophobacteraceae bacterium
GCAAGCATGTGCACGAGTTGACGCCGTCTGGCCACCCGATCTGCAAGCTGCTGGCGTTCGGCATCTTTAATGGGCCGTTGCGGAGGTTTCACTGCAGCAGCAAAACGTGCCATGGTGCGAGCATCAATTTTGTCGCTTTTGGCCAGGATCCCTGTTGCCTTGGCGAAATCGCGGACTTGGCGAGGGTTATTCGCTACAACCGGCAGTCCGGCTCCAGCCAGGCAGGCAACCAGAGAACGTTCCAGGCCTCCGCTGCGTTCGACTATAATTAGGCTGGGCGAGGTTTTTTGAAACTTTTCGATTAGGTGTGAAATTTCGTCTTCGGTGTGGGGTATGGAATAGAACTCCAAAATCTCATCACCTTGGTTGATGGCAACATCCAATCGGTCTTCGGAAACATCGATGCCGGCAAACAAAGATTGTTCCATTAGGTTTCTCCTTTATCCCGGCCTTGTAGATGCGGGCTCGAAGCCCAGGCAACTGTTCGGGCTTAATGGAGTGGCTATGGCGACCACGCTACACTACGGGCTTTTGACCCCAGGTTTGAACGGTCTACCATAGCCGGTGGCACACTGCAAAAATCCCGGAAAGGCCTCGCCGGCCGCCTCCGACGAGTCACGGTTGGACCCATTCTCGGCGGCCCCGCTCGGCCAGTCCACACTTTTGTATCATGTTTCAAACATACAAGGTTTGACCCCAATTATTTTCTCAATTATTTTCTGAGACGGTCAAGATTTTTGAGAAGAGATGTGCGGAGTGTGGACATGAGTTTTTTTCGATGACTATATCGATATTTGCTTAAGTCTCGCACGCAGACTGCCGATGATTCGAACGAGATAGATGGCCTAAGGCTTGATAGTGATTTCCGTCTGAGTCAAGTGATTGAAAATTGCCCGGACATGGAAGGAGGGATTCCCAGAGAATACCGAAATGAGTACAGCATGAAGATGTTTGCAACCATAGAGCGGGAAGTTCTTTTCTAAAAGGAGGAGCTAAATGAAAAAAGCATCATTTGTCCTGGTATGTGCAGCTTTGCTGTTGGTGTTCGGTATCGGCCTTGGGAATGCTGAGGAGAAGGCCACAAAGGAAGAGTGCACAGCCAAGTGCAAAGAGGCTGCTGCATTGATAAAGGATATCGGGCTCGAAGCGGCCTTGGCCAAAATTCAGGATGCAAACGGACCATTTGTCTGGAAGGATTCCTATGTATTCGTGATAGATTTCGACGGAAAGGTGCTGGCGCATCCGGTTACACCGAATCTAGTCGGAAAAGTAATGTCGGGCCTGAAAGACGTGAACGGTAAAATGTTCGTCAACGAGTATATCGCTGTTGCAAACACGCCAGGCGAAGGTTGGGTCGATTATATGTGGCCGAAACCAAATGAAAAAACGCCGTCACCCAAAACGACGTATGTATGCAGGGTGCCTGGATTACCGATTATGACCTTAGCCGGAATTTACCCGTAGGTCTTTTGAGTCGAGTTATTCCGTTTTCATCAGCGACCTTCGAGAATATGCCGGGCGCCTGCGCGTTTTATTGACTGATTGGACACTTGCGTACCCGGCATCAGTACCATCCGCTGGAGGAGAAAATGATATCGATGCTCAAGTGGTTTAAATTATCAAGCATTCGCGCCAAAATTTTCATGTTAATGCTTCTCGGGGTAGCAGGTGTGGCCGGCATTTCAAGTTTTTCAAAGTATTCCGAGCTGCAAAAAAACAAGTATATGAATGTCTTGCGGCAGAGCCAAGCCGCTGAAACCGGCATCATTCAAATAATGATGCTGGAGGAGAAATTCATAAATGCGCTTGATACAGCCGAATTATCCGGCCTTGCCGAGTTGAGGAGAACACTCAATTCGGCCCTGAGCGAGATAAGGTCGTTTGATGTAGGCGCCGGGATAGGCGATGATGCCGCGGCTATGTCCAAAGCGGAAGAGGAGCATGCCCGTATTTTTCAGCAGGTAGCGCAAGGGCTAAGGGATATCGGCAAGGCCAAAGCAGACCTTTTAACCGGAATCAGTTCGGTGAAGATGCACCTAAAAAAGATCCTCGATGCCATAGAATTGGAAGAGGCGATGCTGTTCACACAGGGGGAGTATCTGGGAAATGACAAGAACGGATTGCGAAAAGAACTCAATGACGTTCTGCTTCTTGGATCAGACAGGGTGATGAATGTCCAGGACCTGCTCCTTCATGGCGACATTGCAAAGTATAAGGAGACGCGGCAGGGTATTGAAAAGAAGTGGACATTAAAAAAGAACAACGTGAATGTAATACTAAAAACAATGAAGATAAGCGATTTTCAACAAACCTGGGGTGCTTCTGAAGGTGTTATAGCGAAAATCATACAACTGGAAGACACGATTTTCGATCAATGGAACAAGAACAACGAATTGAGACAACCGATGCAACTTACTGCATCACAGGTTCAAGAAAAGTCAAAGAAAATATCCGAAGCTTCGAATTCAATAATTGAGAGCAGCAACAAATCTGCCGACAGGATTAGTCTGGCTGTGTCGCTGGGTGGCGTTCTTCTCCTTGGCGGCCTCGGTTTTCTCATTTCCAGATCCATAAACAATTCCCTAAGAAGATCCATCGACGGGCTAATTGAAGGGGCAGACCAGGTGGTCGCAGCCTCCGGCCAGGTTTCATCTGCAGGCCAGCAGCTTGCGGAAGGAGCATCCGAGCAGGCGGCATCCATAGAAGAAACATCCTCATCACTCGAGGAAATGTCTTCCATGACCAAACAGAATGCAGATAACGCTAAGCAGGCCAACAATCTGATGTTGGGAACCAAAGGGACCATCGCGCGGGCCAGTCAGTCGATGGGAATGTTGACCACTTCGATGGGGGAGATCTCCAGGGCCAGCGAAGATACATCAAAAATCATCAAGACAATCGATGAAATTGCATTTCAAACCAACCTGCTTGCTCTAAACGCTGCAGTCGAAGCGGCGCGTGCAGGAGAAGCTGGCGCAGGTTTTGCCGTAGTTGCCGATGAGGTAAGAAATCTCGCATTGAGAGCGGCAGAAGCCGCAAAGAATACCGCCAATCTTATAGAAGGCACTGTTAAGAAAGTCAAAGAGGGTTCAGAATTTGTGGCTAAAACCGATCAGGAATTTCGGGAGGTGGCACAGAGTGTTGGAAGATCCAGCGAATTGGTCGGTGAGATTAGCGCAGCATCCGTTGAGCAGGCCCAAGGAATTGAGCAGGTCAATAAGGCAGTGAGTGAAATGGATAAGGTAGTCCAGCAAAATGCCGCTAATGCCGAGGAATCGGCTTTTGCTTCGGAAAAATTGAACGCTCAGGCCAGTCAAATGAAGACATATGTAGGCGAGCTAGAATCCTTGATTCACGGCTCAAAAGGCAATAGTACCGAAAGAAGGACTGAATCGAAAGACTACAAGCCGGTGAAAAATAAAACTGCCAAGAATCCACCAAGGAATTTTGCAGGAAATCAGGACAAAGGGGACGGCCATGCCGTGAGAGGTAATGGGAAAGAGCTTACACAATTTGAGAAAGCAGAAACACGACCGGAGCAGTTGATTCCTTTTGATGATTTCTGAGACCAGCGATCCACCATGCCTCCCGCGAACGCCCCGTCTCGCGGAGCGTCGAGAATGGCGGCGGTCGGCCTGCCCGCTACGCCCTCGCACGACGCAGAGTAGTTATTTCTTTCTGTAGTGTACTATATAAGTCTATCATACGAGGAGGGGCAAGAGAGGTAAAATTGTAAATTTACCGTTTACAATACCTAAGCACAGTGCTACAAATCGGGTCGGACCAAGACAAGAATTTACATCTGTTGCAGAAATTACCAAATTCCCCCATTCTTCAGCGCTTATATCGCTGTTTTTGGCATGGTTGACCAGTTTAAGGCGGTCTTGATCCTCAAAAGGTACCCCAGAGATGCCATAGTGCTTCCACCTTGGCTCGAAAAGGGAAAACTCCACAGCGCTCCTCGGCCTTGAGAAATGGGCCGCCAAAATATTCGCCGTTTTAGAATCATTTCTTTACCGAATCGCCCCAAACTGGACTCTTTCGAAATTGACAAGCTGTACGGACTCCCGCAGAGCTTGAGTTGGCGGCTGTTTCAAAGATCTATTACATACAGCGGCAGGATGCAGGATAGAATTTTCGGCCCTGAATTACGAAATAGGATTTCAAATTACGTGACGCTTTAAGGAATTTGGAAATTGGAATAATTTGCGCTGCAGGGATTTACAAGCCGAATGCAAAAAGGGAAGCCAATAGCACTACACTTCCTGCCACATACGCATCATGAACACTGGAATCAAATTCACTGTTCCCTCATTATCAATGGCATCACCTTTGCTAGAAAGTCAATCGATTTTTGCAAATCGATCCATCAGGCGCCTGAAGGACAAATTACCGAAGCTTTAGGGCGCAACTCTTGAGGGCTTAAGTCGATTCACAGTCAAACGCTAAGGAGAATCTAATGAGGAACATTAGCAAACTGCTTAGTTTCCTTTTCATAATCTTAGTCTTCAATATACCGGTCTTTTCATCCAATGCATTTGCAGAAGAATCTGTCGAAGTCAGCGTCTTAAACAGCATGTTACGAACTCACGGCGCCAAATGGGTTGCGAGGGACAATCCTGTCTCATTATTATCCCGGGAAGAGCGGAAAATGCGGCTCGGGGCGCTTCGCGGCAAGAACGCCAAATCATATTCCCCGTCTCTGAAAAGTGCTTCGGCCCCGGCACTTAAGTCTGGCGCTAGTGTAACTCTGCCGCCACAATTCGATTGGAGAAATTATAATGCGACAGCTACGCCTTCACCCGCGAGTTCGCATTCGGGCAGTTTTGTCTCTCCGGTTCGAGATCAGGGCAATTGCGGTTCGTGTTGGGCATTTTCAGCCGCGGGGGTCCTGGAATCGCAAGTGTTATTGAACTACCCGATTGTTCAATCGGCCGCCGCCGGCGGACTTGGCCCCGATGTTCACCTTTCCGAGCAAACCCTGCTTAGCGGTCTTACTACCGAATATACGGACCCAAAGTATGGCAGTTATTGCCTTGACTGCTGCAGCGGAGGTTTTATTCAGGATGCGGCCAACTACATCAGTACGGCAGGGCTGCCGATCGAAGCTTGTTTTCCCTATCTGGCTACCGATCCATTCACCGATCCAGCAGATGCATCGACAACCAATGCATGTCCCGCATATACGACCGATGCCTATCAAACCATAGGCAATGGAAATACAAGCGCGGCATGGACGTGGGTAAATCAGGGCGTTAATTACGCAACTCCCGATCAGCTTAAGGCGGCTATTTACAATTATGGACCGATTGTCGTAACGATGACGGTTTATGACGATTTCTTCTCCTACAGCACGGGAGTCTATAGTCATCTTCCCACACCGCCTTGCGACCCAAACACCGGCGATAACTGTCCCGCAGGCGGACATGCCATAATTGCAGTCGGCTGGGATGATACAAACCAGTGCTTTATAGTAAAAAACAGTTGGGGCACAGGCTGGGGTGAAACAGTAGATGAACAGCAATCAAATCGTACAAACGGCGGATTCTTCAGAATTGCCTATTCGGAACTGACACAAGCCGCCAACCCCTGCAATGCAAATAACACATCGTGTCAGTATACGAGTGTCTTTGGCGATCAGGCAATCGCATATACATCGGCGGCGACACCAACTAAAACCCTTCCACTGGCGGATTTTTATATTACAAATCCCGCCATGAACTACGTGATGCAAGTCAGTGGACAAATTCCTCTTACGGTGACTTTTCAAGATACCTCAACCTGTTCCGATCCCTCCGACCCTGTAACTTCGTGGTTGTGGAATTTCGGCGATGGAGCAACGAGCACTGCTCAAAATCCTACTCATACATACAAGAATACCGTGAATACCGTGGCGAATTTCGAATACAGCCCAAGTGCGGGCATTACCACGTCGACGATTGTATCCTTTTCCAGCACGAATGGAAGTTCATTTACTGTAAGTCTTGAGGTGGGCAATTCAGCCGGAACCGATACTGCAACTTACACCAACATGATTTTAACAGCTCCGGCCGCAAATGCGACGTATCAATGGAATTTTGGCGATGGAGGAACCAGTGCGCAACAAAATCCCACTTACATATACTCGCAGGCTGGAACGTACACGGTCGCTTTGACTGTTGTCAGCCAGGGGAATGCCAGCACTAAAAAAGCCGCAATTACGGTAACTGCCGCTCCGCCGGTTGCGGATTTTACCGTAGCGCCAGCCGCCGGAAATTCTCCCTTGTCTATTCAGTTAACCAGTACATCGTCCGGATCGATTACCGCATATTCATGGAATTTTGGCGATAACAGCCCGATGGTAAACGGGTCGACAACCGGCGCGATTCCGACACAGTCTCACACATATAGCAGCGCGGGGTCTTACACCGTGGTATTGACCGCGACAGGTCCCGCCGGCTCGAATTCGATGTCAATGACGCTGAGTGTGCCTCTTTCACCTCCCGTTGTCACAATCGGAGCAAATCCCACGAGTGGTATTTTCCCTTTGGCAGTCCAGTTTACAGGCAATAATTCCGGAGGAGCGGTAACTTCATGGACCTGGAATTTTGGAGACGGAACGGGCAGTATCGCGCAGAATCCCAGTCATACATACGCCGGTCCCGGGACATATACCACCACGCTTACGGCAACAGGTCCGGAAGGATCCGATTCCAACAGTATCCTGATTACTGTTAACGCGCCGCCACAAGTAACCATATACGCAACACCGGAGAGTGGAACCGCGCCATTAACCGTGCAATTTCTGGCCGGCAATTACGGAGGAGCGGCAACTTCATGGGCATGGAATTTTGGAGACGGATCCAGTTGCAATACGCAAAATTGCAATCATACCTACACTGTTCCGGGAACATACAGCGCGTCCATTACGGCAACGGGCGCGGGAGGATCGAGTTCAGCAAGTCTTCCGATTACTATTTCACCCGCCCAGCCGCCGGCTGTCACCGTATCGGCATCTCAAACAAGCGGCAATATACCCCTGTTTGTCGGTTTCACCACATCCAGTACGGGAGGTCCGGTAACGTCATGGTCCTGGAATTTTGGGGATAATGGTACAAGCAATTTACAAAATGCGACTCATTACTACACTAATCCCGGAACATACACTGCAACTCTTACAGCGACAGGTCCCGGCGGATCATGCACTAAGGCAGTGTCGATCACGGCACTTCCACAACAGCCGATGGTTTTCATATATGCTACGCCAACGAGTGGAACCGCCCCTTTAATCGTGCAATTTCTGGCCGGCAATTCGGGAGGAGCGGCAACTTCATGGGCATGGAATTTTGGAGACGGATCCAGTTGCAATACGCAAAATTGCAATCATACCTACACTGTTCCGGGAACATACAGCGCGACCATTACGGCAACGGGCGCGGGAGGATCGAATTCAGCAAGTCTTCCGATTACTATTTCACCCGCCCAGCCGCCGGCTGTCACCGTATCGGTATCTCAGACAAGCGGGACTGCGCCGTTGTCCGTGCAGTTTACAGGAGCCAATACCGGAGGACCGGTAACTTCCTGGGCCTGGGCTTTTGGGGACGGAGCAACCAGCGCCGCGCAGAATCCCAGTCATACATATACTTCCGTTGGAACATATACCGCTACGGTTACGGCAACAGGCCCCGGAGGATCGAATTCCCAGAGTATTGCAATTTCAGTTACCGCCCCGCCAAAACCGCCGCTCTTCACTATTTCGGCATCACAGACAAGCGGGACCGCGCCGTTGTCCGTGCAGTTTACGGGAGCCAATACCGGAGGACCGGTAACTTCCTGGGCATGGACTTTTGGGGACGGTGCAACCAGCGCCGCGCAGAATCCCGGTCATACATATACTTCCGTTGGAACATATACCGCTGCGGTTACGGCAACAGGCCCCGGAGGATCGAATTCCCAGAGTATTGCAATTTCAGTTACCACCCCGCCAAAACCGCCGCTCGTCACTATTTCGGCATCACATACAACCGGGACCGCTCCGTTGTCCGTGAAGTTTACTGGAGGCAACACCGGAGGACAGGTAACTTCCTGGGCATGGACTTTTGGGGACGGTGCAACCAGCGCCACGCAGAATCCCAGTCATACATATACTTCCGTTGGAACATATACCGCTGCGGTTACGGCAACAGG
>JBEKQE010000278.1:0-3460 GCA_049520035.1 Syntrophobacteraceae bacterium
GTCATTGTCTCCGGAATGGAGACAAGCGAAGCCGGGGAGTCCCTATTGAACTCTACCTGGCCGGATTAATGGTTTAGATTGATTTACTTTTCCTTCCTTCGATAGCTTGTCCCTTCCAAAACCAGGATCTCCGAGCGCTGAACGAGGCGGTCGGCAATGGCGGTGGCAGCAGTGGTTGAGTCAAAGATTTTTCCCCAGTCGGCAAACGGTAAATTCGTCGTAAGGATTGTCGACCTGTTCTGATGCCGTGAGCTGATAACCTGGAAGAATAGATCTGAGCCCTGCTGGCCAAGAGAAAGATAACCAAGCTCGTCCACCACAAGCAGAGTCGGTGATTGATAATAGTGGAGTTTTTTGAGAAGCGTCCGGTCGGCCTCGGCGGCGATCAGGTGATTGATCATATCCATGGCGCTGGTAAATAGGACTTTCATGTTGGCGTTGCATGCAGCCAGGGCAATGCATTTTGCCAGGAAGGTCTTTCCCGTGCCGGGATTGCCTATTAGGATGACATCGGCGCGCTGCCGTATAAACTCCAGATCAAGCAGGTTAAGAATGCGGGTCTTCTGCTCCTTTCTTGTTTTGTGGTGGTCAAAGTCAAACTGGTCAATGGTTGCCCTGTCGGGGAGCCGTGACTGCTCCCATCTGAGCTTTATGGCGCTCTGGTGTCGCCTCTCCATCTCCAGATCAACCAGGCGGTTAAGCGATGAGGCAAAGCTTTCGTTTTTTTCCTGAGCCTGCTGCAGGACCCCGTCGAGTTGCTGCGCCATGGCTTTTAGATGGAGGTTCACGAGCTTTTCCTTTAAACGATCAGTCTCGATCATTTTGGTTTTCTCCTCCTGACTGCCAAGGAGTCGTATTCGGCAAGACAGGGTTCCTGAAGACGGATGCGATTGAGGGCTTCCTGGTTTAGTCTTACCGGTGGATGTTGCCGCTTGGGCGTCATTTCCTGATATAGGATATTCTCAATGTAGTCGGCGCCGTATGCATTATGAGAGGTGGCTCGTCTAATGGCCTGGAGCAGCGCGGCCGAACCGTATTCATCCATAAGAGCGAGAAGCCGTTGCACACTCTTTTTTAATGGCTGCTGGGTTGTGGCAAGACGTTCCACATAGGTCTTCGACTCCTCCCCCAGACTTATGAGAATGGCGGTATCCTGCGATACCCAGTGCTTGTGGCGCTGTGATCTTGCCGCATCACGGTGCTCGGGCAACTCGATTCTTTCACGTCTTTGCCAAGATCGGTGGTGGACGGCAACGAGTTTTTCCTTGAAGTAGACGGAAACTGTCCTGGAGTCTGCCTTAACCGTGACATGCTTTCCAATAAGCCAGGGCGCAACCGTGTAGGTGTTTCCGTCAAAATGGAAACAGAAGTCTGGATAGACCTTCGCTTCGGCTGTGTCGCGGCAGTCCGGCAGTGTATCGGGCAAAGGTTTTAAATGATCGGGCTTGAAGCGCTCAATTGGCCGCTCGCCAGTTGTGCGATGAAGGCGAACATTGGCTACGGTGTCCCTCCAGTGCTCGGCCTGGCTCTGCACTTCAAAGAGGTCTTTAAACGTTCTTAGAGGCCAGAAGCTATTACGGATATAGTTGATAGCCCCTTTTTCGATTTTGCCTTTCTCTTGAGGCTGCGCCGGGTTGCACGCAAAAGGCACGATGTGGAAGTGACGCAAAAATGTCAGAAAGGCTTCGTTGTATCGAACGAGAGGGCCGTCGCGTTCGACTACCGCGGTTAACATATTGTCGTGTACCAGTTCTCGTGGCGTACCGCCAAAGAAGCGGAAAGCATTAAGAAGGCAGCAATGCAGGGTCTCCTGCCTCTGGGAATGCGTGAACTCCAGATACAAGAGACGGCTGTGGCACTCGATAGCGGCCATGCAGTAGAGTTTGCGTTTGGTATTGCCATAGGTAAGACAATCAAAGTGGCCCCAATCTATTTGCATTTGGGCTCCGGGAAGGGACTCAAAGCGGATGAAGGCCCGCTTTTGCCTGTACTCTCCCCGTACGGTTTTCAGGTAATCGTTTACGATCGTCTTTCCACCGTCAAACCCGAGAAGAGCAAGGCGCCGGCGAATCACCTCACCACTTGCTTCGGGATCAACACTGAGCATCTTTGCGATCTCGTCTTTGAAGGAATCAAGTTTGCTGGGTCTTTTAATGGTAGGTCTTTGGGGGTTGGGGTTGTCGAGATACCTGCCAATAGTGTCCCGGCCGATCTTAAGAGCTTTCGCGATTGCTCTAATACTGAGTCCGAGGTCCTTTAGCCGATGGATTTCAAAGATCAGGCGTCGCTCTAACATGGGCGCCCTCCAAAGGTTTTTGCAAAGATCTGGTGAATGGTGGCCGGATCGGCTCTTTCCATGTCCTCTGAAGTTTTGAGAAGAGTCTTCTGTTTGCAGGCCGGTTTTTCCGGAAGGGAGAGGACCTGGAAAAGAGTACCGTCGAAGGCGATGAGGTCTTTTTCAATTAGCTGGTTTCTGGCCTCCAGGTACTCTTCCACAGTAAGTCTTAGAAGCGAACACACCCTGTCATATCCGTAAAAGGAGATCCCGTTTCTATCGGCAGCCAGAACAAGGAAGACATACAGGAGCAACTCATGATGGCCAAGGCTTGCCAGGAAGCCGTCCCTCAGGAAACGATGCTCGATAAAGGCAAAACTGCTCCCAATCCTTCGAACACGCTCATGACATAAGATCCTTTTTTCTATCATCTGTCTTCACCTCCTTTACTACCCCAGATTAGGAGGTGAGCCGTTTAAAAGTCCATCGAGTCCTTCTTTGCAACGTGAAGGTATTCAGTCTTAAGTCATTAAAATTAAACGAACTTTCTTGGCTGACGCGTCCATCTTTGCAACTATCTCATCACTGTCGGGTATGATATAATAACTTCCGGTTTTTATTCCTGAAAACGGATCTAACGCGTCCATCTTTGCAACGCGATTTTTGCACCGGTTTCTGCGATTTTCCTGGCCTATGCGGTTTCGCTCCACATACCCTGGATGGCGAGCCCTCCAATTTTGCCAGTACCCCGGGTTTCGGCTTAACCAGGCTCTTTGGCTGTCGCGCTTATCGGCCTGGTAATCAGGATCGGCGGCAAGTTTTTGCCGCTGCCAGGAAGTCTTCCTGGCTCTTTGGCATTGAAGTTTTCCGCAATAGCGCTGGTTCTTTATGCGTGGATCGGGAACAAACCGAGAGCCGCAATGGGCGCACCGCACCTTCTGCATGGTTTCTCTCCTTGAGAAACCAATCGGATGGCGCTCGCCAGAAGAATCAAAGCTACGACAGAGGAGAGGCGGCAACCCCTTTGCGGCAGCAATTAAAAGAAGCAGAAGGACTTGGAAGAAAAAGGATTTCGCGCATGCGAAGTGAAGAAGATCTGAAAGAAAATTGGCCTGACTTTAAACCGGAAACGCTGGCCTGCCTTCTGGCCGATCAAAATGGCTCGCTTTCTCACCGGCCCCGATA
>JBEKQE010000279.1:0-4894 GCA_049520035.1 Syntrophobacteraceae bacterium
CCGGGGCCTCGATCGCCATGTAGCTCCGCGCTGTTGCCTGGGTCCCGCCCAGGACCAACCCGGCGCAAACCGAAAGGGCGAAGAAGGCGGAGACGCCCTCAAAAGCGATTATTCCGAGCAGGACCAATATCCAGTGATTGGGATCAATTCGCGCTTTCTCTTTTTGACGTGATGTCATATAATGACACTATGAAACTGAGCAGCAAGCACCTGAAGACACTACGTGTCATATTTGAAGATCCTGTCGGTTCCGATATCGAATGGATGAGTAAAACCCATGCTGACATATAAAGGGTACACAGGGCATGTCGAATATGACGATACCGAAGGCAGTTTTCATGGGGAGGCGCTTGACCTCAGGGACGTCATCACTTTCCAGGGAAAGAGCGTTGAAGAGATAGAACGGGCTTTCCGGGAATCCGTCGACGACTACCTGGAGTTTTGCGAGCAAAAAGGGCTGAGGGATTGAGGAATTTAGGAATTGAGGGATTGAGGGATTGAGGGATTGAGGGACATGGAACAGGAAGCGGAAAGCGGGACGTGCAGTTGTCACCCGGCCTGCATTGCAGCATTCTGCGCCATGAGGGCTTCGATCAAAGTTTTATTTTCCTCCGGCAGGCGGACCGCTAAGCGCAGGTAGAAATCACCGTCATCCATTTTGCTTGACACGTCCTTGACGTAAATATTGGAGGCTGCCATGATCCGGTTGGGTAAATCCTGCCACATACCGGCGCTGCCTTTGAACTTAACCAATAGAAAATTTGCGGCGCTTTGGAAAACGTTTTTCACGTTTGGCAGCGCGCGTAATTCTTCGGCAAACGCCTCTCGATCGTGAATGGTTTGCTGATAAGATTGCTCCAATTCGTGACGATACTTCAAAAGAATTTCGAGAAAACATTCCGCCACACTGTTTGAGTTCCAAATCGGCAGGTTCTGCCGGATAAAAGCAGTAAACTCAGGATCGGCCGCATAGACGAAGCCCAAACGCAGGCCGGGGACCCCAAGCGCTTTGCTCAAGCTTTTCAGCGCGACCACATTGCGGATCGGCCTTTGGTCAAGATCAGGAATGATTGAAGAGGTCGGCGCAAAATCAATGAACGACTCGTCAATCACGATCGTTTTGTCCGGATGGCGCGCGGCGAAATCAAGCAGCCATCGGGTTTCAACAAAACTCCCCGTCGGGTTATTGGGATTGACGACGACGATGACGTGGCACGGTTGCGATTTTGTCTCAATCTCATCGGTGCTGATGCCGACACCATCTTTGTAGCAGTCCGCCTGCGGGAAAATCCGATCGTATTCACCGAAGGTCGGTTTTGGCAGCAGCACGCGCCTGGCAGCGTACAGGGTGCGCAGCAACGGGTAAATTTGTGAACAGCCGTTGAGCAAAGTTGCATGCTCCGAATGGCACGATAGAAAGTAAGCGAGCTTCTGATTAAGGATGTCTTGCCTTGAGCCATAATTGCAAATCAGCTTCTCAAAACTGTTTTTCAACTCGGACAAAATCCCGGTGTTCGGGAAATACATGTTGCGAATGAAACAGAAATCGAGCACATCGTAGTTCCAATAACCGCCGGAAGCTTGCTGCAACATGTTCAGCCGCTCGTCTTTGTTGAAGACAAAGCTCGCGGCCGCCAAATCGTTGGGATTATCAACTTCCGCCCATTTTTCTTCCCCGATGATATCGGCGAAGATCGTGGCTTTCTGCAGGTAAATCAGAATGCCCAAAATTAACTCATAGTACGAATTCTGGTCTATGACACTGGCGTAATACTTTAGCAGCTTCTTGAAGGTTTGGTTGCAAAACGCTTGCGAGAATTTATAAATGTTCAGCGTTTTGTATTTGTCCGAGAAATCAAATCCCGGACCTTGGAGATGCGGCGGAATAATGCTGTTAATCACTTGATTGGCGACGGTCACGACGGTTCCGTCCATGCCGTGGCGATATCGATCCACCAACGCCACATTGGCTCGAGGCGAAGCGATGATTTTCTTGATGACGGCGGGCTCGTAAATCAAATCCGACTCGACGAGCAGGGTATCGTCGTCAATTTCGACTTCGTCAAAAACCAGCGATAGCGAGTGAATATTGTTCGTGTTACTGTAATTGCGGTTCTCGACGAAGGTAAAGGGGACTCGAGGATAAAATTCCCGCAAATAATTTTCCAGCCGGGCGGCCAAATAACCCGTGGCGACGATAATATCGGTGATGCCGTTTTCAAGCAAACCATCGACGATTCGGCTTATAATCGTGCGGCCGTTGATTTTGAGCAACGTCTTATGCTCACGATCGGTCAGCGGGCGCATCCGTTTGCCATAACCGGCGGCTAAGATAATGGCTTTCATATGTTTTTCTTTCCGTCAATGTAAGTTGCCCCTTCCCACCAATGCGTCCACTGCTTCGGTATGCGCCAATCTTTACCGTAAGCCAGCTCCAGATAACCCTCTGCGTCCGCAGGTATATTGACTTCGACGCCCAGGAAAGTAACAGGCCGTAAGTTTTCAAAATAATGGGCGGGGAAATCGTAAGTCAGTGGTATCCCATTCAAATAGTTCCGACGCATAAGGTAATCCAGGCCGCGTGCAAGCCGATTCTTGACGCAGGAAGGCAAACCCTTATGGAATGCTTCTTCAAGCAGATGCTTGTACTTCTCCTTCGCATGAATATGCGGATCGAGAAAACACCCGGTTCGCTTGATCAAATCTGTCCAGAGAGTGTCTTTGGTGGTGCATGACCGGAAGATGGCTCGATTGCCCTGCCTGGTGTAAAAACTGATGTCGAGTTTTCCTTGGAGTCTTTCGTCGCGAGGCAGAAAGAAAAAGCCCTTTTTGCCATAGGGAACCAGGGAGACTACTCGAAATTCTTCAGGGTCGAAGGCTTTGATCAGCTCCTCTTCTGTTGTTTCATGGTCCCACACGCCCAGGTCAAAATCCCCATCCCAGGCAATGATCCCCCCTTCTCTGATCAGCCCCAACAAAGTGCCGCAATTAGCCCAAAAGTTGAGGTTCGCTTCTTTCAGGCAAGCCACCCCTTTTCGGAAAATCTCTTCATCCATGGCTATGGACTCGTCTTTTGAAAAAACACATTAAATCTGAACTCGGCGTTGGCGTAGCCTGCAAGTATTTGATCTTCTATTTCACAGCGCAGATGATAGCGATGAGCGATTTGCTCAAACCAGGCCCTATCGTAAAACTGATGACCGTGGTTTTTGTAAAGCCGCTCATATTGCGCGTCGCCGAGTTTCTGTCGTTTGATGGATTCACATTTGTTTTTTTGGGCGAAATCATTGAGATCGAGAATAGCGGCGCGTCCATGTGGTTTTACGAGGCGGACGATTTCTTGAATTACCAGTTCGGCATATTCCAGGTTCGGAAAATAGATGAACACACCGCTACTCAATACGATATCGAACATGTCGGCTGTAAACGGAGTGGTGTGTGCTTCGGCGACTTCGAAAGCGCCGTACGGCATGACCCGTCTACAGATTTTAATTAGATTTTCAGCATAGTCTGCACCCCAGATATTCACCCCCTGGTTGTACAACGGGAAAATGGCAGCGCCGGCGCCGCAGCCAATCTCACAAACGTTTTGGCCCGGCGATATATTCAGTTTCTTTTCAATGGCATGGATATAAGCGATCCAGTTTTCCTTGGTTACATTTGACGAGGGGGTATCATAACCATCAATCGCAAGCAGATCCTCCAATTCGAAGTTCTCTTTGACGGCATGGCCTTTCTTTTCCCAGACTTCCCGCCAAAGAGAAATATCACTGTCCCCTTTTGCCGTCATGTTCCCGATTCCCTTTCAAGTGCTCGTTCGGTCTGGCCGCAAATCGCCATAACAACTTTCCAGATATTTCCTTGTTTGATTAGGGCAGGGGTAGCTTTGCCCTTCCAGCATGGTCTGTTTCAGCGGAAAAACCACTGA
The DNA here is from genome assembly GCA_049520035.1 of Syntrophobacteraceae bacterium. Taxonomy (GTDB): domain Bacteria; phylum Desulfobacterota; class Syntrophobacteria; order Syntrophobacterales; family Syntrophobacteraceae; genus SbD1. The sequence continues at coordinate 3,929 of JBEKQE010000279.1, forward strand.
CTTGCGGAATTTGATGCCGAAATTGCGGCACTTGGGGCAGGGTCCCCACCAGTACATTTTCAGCCAGCGGTCATTGACTTCATGCCAAAGAAAAATGTCCACAAAGACGCCAGTGCGCTTATCCACCAAGATGCAGGGTATGAAATCGGCGGGTGGAAAATAATTTCCAAATTTATAGGCTCCCTTCCTGAAAATCAATAGACAATTCGGATCGGCGAATGGATGTGTGGGTACTATGTGTAAGAGCCGAGCCAATGCCGGCGCACGGATGCCGATGTCGGCGTCTGTATCCCATGGTATGATATGCCCGTCGCGATAGCTGCCGAGCAGTGTTCCTCCCTCAAGCCAATATTCAATATGGTGAGTTGTGAAATAGGGATGCAAGACTTTCAAAAGTTTCACTAACGTGGGGGCGCGTTTCTCCGGCGGTAAGTCGAGGCCTGGATGCGCAAATTGTATGCATAAATGATTCTCGGTCAGCGATTCAGCATAGGGCTCGGTTTCGATCATGAAATGCGAGGTTACGCCGTGATTATACTTGTGGCTCAATTCATCAAGGGTGCTCTTGTAATCGAAATACCAGCGGCTCCTGTTTCTCGCCATGCGGCGATGAATTCCAGTGAACAACGCGGCGGCATTGATCAGTCGATTAAATAATTGCAGCATTAAATAATCCCATTTGGGTTTAAAGCGAGATATAAATTCACCAATCGCCTTTTGATGTTATACAAGAACCAGAGGCATTTACCCATCTCGACTTTGGATGGCGCCTTGGGTCTGAATAAGTCTCTATCCGGCATAGTGGTGAAATGGGGGTCGTTGGCAAATAATTGCTGCATGCAGGGTGGATTGATGCCATAGAGCCGCGCTCCGGTTCGAATGCCACCACCCGTCAATTCGTCCATTGGAGCGCAAATTGGATAAGCGTGGGAAAGTAATTTTCGCGCCGCGCTTTGCCTGATCAGA